>QCIR01000004.1 GCA_003216575.1 Prochlorococcus sp. AG-402-M23 | reverse complement strand
CTAAACTTAAATTAGCTGTTATAGGTCATATTGAGTGGGTAACATTCTTACAAGTTGACCAACTTCCATTGGCTGGCCATATTTCACATGCAAAAGATTCCTTTGAAGAAGCTGCAGGCGGTGCGGCAGTTGCGGCTGTTCAAATGGCAAGATTAATCAATGGACCTGTGGACTTGATCACCTCATTGGGTAAAGACTCTTATGGCAAAAAATGCTATGAAAGACTAACAAAACTTGGTTTAAATTTAAAGGTGGCTTGGAGGGATGAGCCAACTAGAAAAGGTATTAGTTTAATTACTAAAGATGGGGAAAGAGCAATTACAGTTATTGGGAAGCGATTACAGCCTATTGCATCAGACAACCTCCCCTGGAGTGATATGAATAAATACGATGGTATTTTTGTAACTGCTACGGACAAGGAAGGGATAAGACTTGCCAGAAAAGCCAGATTTCTCGCTATTACTCCGCGAACAGGTGAGAGAATATTATTTAATTCAAAGGTTAAAATCAACGCATTAATAGGCAGCGGTCTTGATCCTGGTGAGAAAATAAATCATGAAGAACTTTTACCCAAGCCAGATATATACATAGCAACAGAGGGGAAAGCAGGTGGAATGGTTTATCCTGAAAAAATTAAATACAACTCAATCAAACCAAGCACAAAAGAAATAGACAGTTACGGGTGTGGAGACTGCTTTGCTGGAGCTGTTACTACTGCTCTTTCAGCAAAGCTGAATATAGATCAAGCAATTAAGATAGGAGCATATTGTGGCGCTGAATGCTCAACGCATTACGGTCCTTATTAAAATGAAAAGAAAAAGTCCTCAAAAATCATCAATAAAACAAAATAAATCAATTGCTAATAATTTCATTATTCTATTATTTTCAATAATATCTATTTTCTTTGAGTCAATAATAATCATTTTGAGCTTATTTAAGAAAGGTATTATTAAAAGAGAAATACTTTCTGAAAAAACAAATCTAGGCTTCGATTTAGAAATTAAAAGAAAATAAAAAGCTAAGATTAAAAAATTAATCTCTTATTAGGAAATTAACTGGATTTATTCCGCAGAAGTTGCTTTAATTGATAAAGATAATAATTATGCATAGTGGAATCAATCCCAATATTTTTTATTATATTTTTTTTATGCCTAATCTTAATTTTAAAAAAAAGAAAGCGTTTATCTAATAAAAGGAGTTTAATGGAAAGATTTAAGCAAAGATTCAAGAATATAAATGTTCGAAGAAAAAGAATATCTGAAGAATTCACTAACTCACTCTTACTTGATCCTTCTAAAAATATCCCTTTAGGGACATGGTATTCAGAAGATGAACTAAGAGAAAAAGCAGATATTCATCGAGCAAGACTAAGTAAGTTTGGAAAATCAAAAATAAATGGTGAAATGTTATTTTTAGGTCCAAAGGGAGGTATATATAAAATAAATGACGAAGGTAAAAAAAAATATTTGTAAATCTTAAATAGCAAAATAATTATAAATAAATAAGATCTGATTTTTGCTAAAATAATATAGATAAATTCTAACCTACTTAAAGTTGATGATATACGTAACAGTTTCTTTTGGAGAGCTAGAACTCTCTAACCTAACTTATTGGAGCCTAGTTTCTATTACCTTATTATTTGTCATATCCTTCGTTTTATCAACAATTCCTCTTACTAAAAATATACAAGAATCAAAAAGCACCTCTACAAAAAAAAATAAAATTTAAGCCGTATCCTTATATTCTGAAAAATCTCTATTAGCCCAGTGTCCCCTTTTTCTAGAGAGATAAAAAATTTCCAATGATTTACTATCTTCATTCTTGGAATTTAAATTTCTATCATCTAATGTTTGATTTGAAATTTCAGTAGATGATATGCACGAAATCTTTTCACGATATTTACTAGCAAGTTTTGCAATTGAGAAACCTTTCGGTTCTGAACGATGTGGCCAAAAAATCTTCACATTGATTTATATGCTTTTCTAAAGAAAACCAAATAAATCTATCTTGCAACTAGATTTTTATTTTTCATAACAATTCTTTTCCTATTGACAGAAACTAAGCAGCTGGCATAGCAGGTTTATACGAATCTCTATCTCCTACACATTCAAGGCTTTCCCTGGTTGAAACCCCTGTAGTAGGGTTGACTCCATCAGCTATTTTGCAAAGATTTCTTTGATCTTCACTATCAAGAATTGCAAAGGTAAAATCTGCTCCATCAATTTGAGCACCTGCAAAGCTGCTACCAGAGGCAATCATATTTATTAGAACAGCATTTCTAAGATCAGTTTTTTGAAAATTAACTCGGTCTGAGAGAGTATCCGTAAGGTCAATGCCATTAAGATTTGATCCTTTAAGATCAGACAAAGTTAGTGTTGTTCCATGCAAATCAACATTACTAAAATCAGCATCCCTTGCCACTGCTCCGGCTATAGAAGATAAATGCAAATCTTCTCCGTGGAAATCAAATCCAGTAATATCTGAACGAACATAGCTTGGAACTTCGTCCCCTTCTCCTTTTGTAGCAACATTTGCACCAGCAAAAACTGGATTTACGCCAAAAAATATTATTATAAAACTCAAAGATAATTTGATTATTTTTGAGATAAGCCGATCAAAGTTCATGAGTAAAGATGAGAATCCATCTGAATATTGCAATTATCTCTCTTATCAAAGAAAATTATAACCATTGATAAGACAACTTAATGTAAGGAGCTCAAGGGATGACTAATTACAAAAGAGGTCTTCCAGAAATAAATTCATGCATATTTGGGTTTGTCCAATATAAGCCGACAAATAACATCACGAACAAATTTAAAAAGAGCAAAACTCCACTCAATAAAATTGGCTGGTCATCGGAGGGATTATTTTCAGTTGATTCTTGAACTACTGCTTGAAAAATCTGATTCATTTTCTAAATTAATGTAAATACAAGTTACTAGAGAACAGAAAGAATTGAGGCTCTATCAGAAGAATATGGAGGATCTTTCTATTTTTTTAAGATTTGAGAAAATTTCTATCATATTGAAATTCCTAATCATCTATGGATTATTTAGCTAGCTATTTAAGACTTAGACTGCTATTCAAGTATAAAATATTTTCAAAAAAGAATTCACTCATGCCACTCATTCAAATCAACACATCATCTAAAAGTGTTGTAAACGATAATTTGCTCCAAAAAGAAATTTCAAAAATGGTTGCTGATCTTACTGGGAAACCAGAAAGTTACGTAATGACTATGATTCAAAGCAAAACCCAGATGACATTCGCGGGATCTGATGAACCATGTTGCTTTATCAAGCTTAAATCAATTGGAGCAATAAATCCTTCTTCGATGAGTCAGTCTTTATGTGAATTAATTGCATCTAAAACCAATATAAAAACCAATAGGATTTATCTTGAATTTATCGATGTAAAAGCATCAAATTGGGGATTCAATAGTTCAACATTTGGGTAAGATACATTATAATAAAAAAATTAATCTAAAAATATTTTAATACTGAAATTGTTAATTCTTATAATCATTGGTGGGCAAAATACTTGATATTAATTGTTTTTCAATGGAAGATCAAAAAATTATTTCTAATATATTCTTTCCTATAATCCATAAATAAAAGAAATTAAATTATCAAGTATTCGGAAATTTGTTGGAGAAAATATAACTAAGCCAATAAAATAAAAAACTCTTGAAGCACCTTAAGATCCTTAATAAATGAGTATGACTTTTAAAATCATGCATTCTCTCCATGGCTTCTTTTTTATGTAATTCCGTATTCATGTTCAAAGAATAAATCGAAACTATTGATATCAATAAATCTTAAATGAACCACTAAGCCTCTTGATTGAAGAAATGGACTTTTCTTGAAAAAAGAGCAACCTCCATTAAAAGAAAATAGTCATTTTTACTGAATTCATAATAAAGTTTAAATATTCATAAACCTCTAAATTTCATTATGGAATACTATATTCGTTGTTCAATGTAAATAAACACTTGATAGGAAGGTAATAAGGAGCGATCTTAATGATATATAACTGATCAAACTAATGGTTGTCCTATTTATTCTCATATTAATCTCTGTATCAGCTGTTTCCGCATTGCTTTTTTTTAACAAAGGAGAAACAGCTCAAGAAATAAAAAGCATCCTAAAAGAGATATATATAAATTTCAAAGAACTCTACTCAAATCTAAAAAAGCTTTTTTTGATAATTAAAAAGCTAATTCAATCCATATTAGATCAAGAACCAACTCAAGCAAAAGATCAGACAATAATAGATGATTCTCCTAAACCAGAATCTTCAAATGAATCCACATCACTCTCATCTAAAGAATTAGAAACTCCCTCTGAAGATGCAAATACTGACGCCACAGAGTTAAAAAATGAAGCTATGCCTGTTCCTGAGGTTATCTCAACTAATGAATTAGAAACTCCCTCTGAAGATGCAAATACTGACGCCACAGAGTTAAAAAATGAAGCTATGCCTGTTCCTGAGGTTATCTCAACTAATGAATTAGAAACTCCCTCTGAAGATGCAAATACTGACGCCACAGAGTTAAAAAATGAAGCTATGCCTGTTCCTGAGGTTATCTCAACTAATGAATTAGAAACTCCCTCTGAAGATGCAAATACTGCCGCCACAGAGTTAAAAAATGAAGCTATGCCTGTTCCTGAGGTTATCTCAACTAATGAATTAGAAACTCCCTCTGAAGATGCAAATACCACTAACAAACCGAACACTACATTTGAGTAAGTTTTAACTGTATGTATCTATAAAAAAAAGCCTCATCAAATTTGATGAGGCTTTTTTATTTATACTTGAGCTTGAGTCAACTAACTCTCAGTTGATGCGAGAGAAGCTACTGATCCAACAACGCGACGGAAATCAAAGCCCATAGCTCTAAGAGCATGCCAAATATGACCTTGAATAAAGAAGAATCCAAAGTAATAGTGAACGTTTGACAAAGCTGCTCTAGTCGTATGACCTAAAAATGCAGTGCTATCTGAAACATCTCCTGTGTCTACCCAATAAGGAGAAATTCCAAATTTCAAAGCCAAAGGCTCTCCATACCAATCAATTGGATAAACAGTTGTATTTTGTGCACACCAGAATGCAGCAACAATTGCCATCCAGCCAATACCTGCAAGAGACCATGAAAGAACTGCTTCTGCTGAGAGCAATCCTTTGCCTTTGAATTCAGTGTATTCACCGAGTTGTTTTGTGGCTATGTGCCATGCACCACCACTTATTTGAACGAATGCCAAGAATGCATGTCCGCTCATTACTTCTTCAAGGCTGTCAATGGTTAGGAAGTCGAACTGATGTCCGTAAACCATTCCAAAATCACCATATCCAGGGAAGATTGTTCTGATTTCACCTATAGCTGGGTCGTAAATCCCATGCCATCTTGCCCACTCAACGAACCAAATATTTGCAACACCAAAGAAAATCAAGTGATGTCCAAGAATGAATGTCAAATTATCTGGGTTGTCCCATTCTAATTTGAATTTCTTAGTGGTAGGTATAGGACCATCTTTTAAGTCCGGATCAAATAATAGTGAATGAGCTAATCCAGCTGTTCCATACACAGCTGAAAAAATTAAATGGAAGATAGCAATTGTTGCCACACCAGCTCCTGTCCATACACCAGCTTCATCAAAGCCAATACCAAGAGAAGCTAAATGAGCAAGGAATATGGAACTTTGATGTCCCATTGGTATTTCTGGGTTGTAGCGAGCAAGCTCCCAAAGAGTGCTTCCACCTGCTGCAAAGCAAATAAGACCTGTATGGCCTATATGTGACCCTATGAATCGACCTGCGCGATTGGTCACCACAGAATTACCAACCCACCACCCATAGGTAACGTCTGGATTTCCGTAGGTCTGCATAATTAAGGAATTAAAGTCGAAATTTTGGATACCATACACTTATTGGAATTGTTTTTACCAGAATAGTTAGAGGTCTTTATAGGTCTATCTAATTTTTTACTAAAAAAAGGTCTTTTTGCACATAAAAGGCAAAAAAAAATCCCCCAAATGGGGGGATTTTTTATTTTTTTTAATCGAGTTGAATTTATCTTGGTGCTCTTCCGTTAAAACCGGCGCCTTCAACTCTAACAGTTGCTCCTTCGCTGTTACCAATAGCATCAGCAACTTTCTTGAAATCAAATCCTAAAGCTCGAAGAGCATGCCAGAAGTGACCTTGCAAAAAGAAGAAACCAAAGTAGTAGTGAACATTAACTAAAGCTGCTCTAGTTGAGTGACCAAAGAATGCTGTGGAATCAGAAAGGTCTCCAGTATCAATCCAGTAGGGGGCTACTGTGAATTGTAATTTTAATGGTTCACCAAACCACTCTGTTGGATATACGGTTGTATTAGTTGCAGCCCAGAAAGCAGCCACAATTGCCATCCAACCAATACCTGCTAAAGACCATGAAAGAACTGCTTCCGCTGAGAGTAATTCAGCTCCTTTGAATTTACTCCATTCTCCAAGTCTCTTGTTTTCCCATTGAGTTGAACCAGCAACCATATGAATAGTTGCTCCAGTCAATTCAGCAAAAGCTAGGAAAGCATGTCCACCCATAACATCTTCAAGACTATCAATTTCAATGAAATCGAACTGTCGATTCCAAATCATTGTCAAGTCAAGGTTGTAATTAACCTGACGAACTGCACCTATCGCAGGATCGTATATGCCATGAATCCTCGCCCATTCAACAAACCATATGCATGCGACACCAAAGAAAAACAAATGGTGACCAAGAATAAAAGTTTGATTATCGGGGTTTTCCCATTCAAGTTTGAATTTTCTAGCGCGAGGCACTTCGCTTTCTTCAACATCAGCCTCAAAATAGACTGCATGCAAGAGAGCTCCTCCTCCATAAACCATTGACAAGACCAAATGAACAATAGCTATTGCAGCTACTCCTACACCTGTCCATGCACCTGCCTCATTGAAACCAATTCCAATTGAAGCCAAATGAGCCAAGAATAGTGAGCTCTGATGCCCCATTGGGATTTCAGGGTTGTAGCGGGCAAGCTCCCAAAGTGTGCTTCCACCAGCCGCAAATGCGATCAAGCCTGTATGCCCTATATGGGAGGCTATAAATCGGCCTGAGCGGTTGGTGACCACAGAATTACCAGCCCACCAATCATAGGTAACATCTGGATTTCCATAGCTCTGCATAATTTTTTAAGCGATACAGGCGAAATATGCGTGCAGATTACACGCTGCTGAAATGATATGTGCAAAATAGTTAGAGGTCGTTATTTAGTTTGACTATTTTTTCCCATTTCAATAATTAAAACAATTTTATAGAAGCTGAGATATTGTCTCAAGGAGATAGTGAAAATCTTCGAAAGTCTAGTTATAGCTTAATTTAAATACTCGAAATTCTCGACTAATCATTCAAAAAAGCTCAATCCACAAGATCTAACAATATTTGATGAAAAAATTTCGACGTTGTAAACCGAATAATTTTTTTTAAATCGATCGAAATTAAAAGAAAAAAATTGCAAAAAAAAAGAGGAGATAAAACTCCTCTTTAAAAATTATTTTGTTTTTGATTAAATCAATAAAGCTGAGCTGGAAGAGGCTCTTTAAGAACTTTCTTAAAGTCAAATCCCATAGCCCTTAAAGCATGCCATAGATGACCTTGAAGGAAGAAAAATCCAAAGTAATAATGAACATTTGCTAGAGCAGCCCTCGTTGTATGACCAAAGAAAGCAGGACCTCCTGAAAGATCAACGCTATCAATCCAATAAGGAGCAACACCAAACTTCAAGATCAAAGCTTCTCCGTACCAAGCTTCAGGATAAACTGTTGTGTTCTGAGCACACCAAAAAGCAGCTACTACAGCCATCCAACCAATACCTGCACAAGAGAATGAAAGAATTGATTCTGCTGAAAGAAGACCAGCTCCTTTGAATTTGGTGTATTCACCAACTTGCTTGGTAGCGATATGGAAAGCTCCACCTGTGATCTCAACGAATGCTAAGAATGCATGACCACCCATAACATCCTCAAGACTATCGATAGCCAAGAAATCAAACTGATGGTTCCATATATTGGTCAAGTTAAGGTTGTACTCAACTTGTCGAACAGCTCCTATTGCAGGATCATAAATTCCATGAATTCGAGCCCATTCAACAAACCATATACATGCAACACCAAAGAAAAGCAAATGGTGTCCAAGAATAAATGTCTGATTATCTGGGTTATCCCACTCTAGTTTGAACTTTCTAGCTTGTGGAACCTCTGAATCTTGCATATCGCCAACGAATAGCACTGAATGCAATAAACCACCGGCTCCATAAACCATGGAAAGAACCAAATGAACGATGGCAATAGAAGCGACTCCTACTCCTGTCCAAGCACCAGCCTCATCAAAGCCGATACCAATTGAAGCTAAATGAGCAAGAAAGATAGAACTCTGATGACCCATGGGGATCTCAGGGTTATATCTTGCTAATTCCCAAAGAGTACTTCCACCTGCTGCAAAGGCTATTAGCCCAGTATGCGCAATGTGAGCAGCAATGAATTTACCAGATTTGTTAGTAACCCCAGCGTTTCCAGCCCACCAACCATAGGTGACATCCGGGTTTCCGTAGGTCTGCATGATTTAAGATTTTTGGCGTAATACGGTGAGCACACCTTACAGGCAGCTCAATTCAAAAACTACTATTAGTAATAAGGTCTTATACAGAAGTAGTAAAGTTTTTTTTCTTTAAATTGGCTTAACCCGCGACTAAACTAGGTTTTCATTGAAATACTAAAGAAAAATTTAAATATCAAAAATGAAATCTGCTTTACAACTTGAGCTACAAGACCTTCATGGACTTCCTTATATAGCAACAATAATTTGGTTTGTTCTGCTTGGAGTTTGTCTTTTAGCAGTTGTTTTTTATCTGTTTAAAAAAAATTACAGGCCCAAGGCAAAAATTGATGATGGTATCTCTCCTGAGAAGAAATCACGACCAAAAGGGTTTTAAATGACTAAGAAAATTTTGTTTTTCAATGTTAGTTCTCAAATTAATGTAATATCCTCAAACACGGGTTTGGCATAGTGGCCACCTGGGTTAACAATAAAAACAATTTTTTTACTCAATGATTGATTTTTCTCACCTTCTTGATTTTGCCACTCAGCTTCCACACCCATCAGATATTGGTTTAATCAAACCATCCGGTGGATTTAATATAGCTGCAGCTCTTTGTGGCCTTGGAGCAGTATTTGGAGCTTCTCAATTCTTCTATTATTCTGATGATTCAAAAAGAATCGATCCTTGGGCCAAGCCTGAAAACTACAAAAACTAAAGAAAATTAAAAACTAATTTTTTTATCACAAAAAAAAGAGCCTCATCATATGACGAGGCTCTTTTTTATTGGAATTTTTAAAAACCAATAATTAATCAGAAAGGGTAACCCTAGCGTTATCAAGATTACTAATTGAATCAGTAACCTTCTTGAAATCAAAGCCTAAAGCACGTATTGCATGCCAAAGGTGACCTTGAATGAAGAAAAAGCCTAGGTAGTAATGAACATTTGTAAGCCAAGCTCTTGAAGTATGGCCACTAACAACTCCAGTCATATCAGCGGTATCAATCCAATAAGGAGATATACCAAATTTAAGAGCTAGTGTTTCTCCATACCAAGCTTCTGGATAAACAGTTGTATTTGTTGCACACCAGAAAGCTGCAATAATTGCCATCCAACCAATACCGGCAAGAGACCATGAAAGAACTGCTTCAGCAGAAAGAATGTTCTTTCCTTTGAATTCGGTGTACTCCCCTACTTGCTTGGTAGCGATATGAAATGCTCCACCTGTTATTTCAACAAATGCTAAGAATGCATGACCACCCATAACATCTTCAAGACTATCGATAGCCAAGAAATCAAACTGATGATTCCAAATGTTGGTCAAGTTTAAATTGTACTCAACTTGTCGAACAGCTCCTAATGCAGGATCGTAAATCCCATGAATTCGGGCCCACTCAACAAACCATATACATGCCACTCCAAAGAAAATCAAATGGTGACCAAGGATAAAAGTCTGATTATCTGGATTATCCCATTCAAGCTTGTATCTTGCTGCCTGACGATGCTCAGGACGATCATCAGCAAACAAACCTGAACTATTTTGGGTGTCTTCGCTAAAGATCAAAGAGTGCAATAAACCTGCACCCGCATATACCATTGAGCAAATGAGATGGAATACACCGATAAAGGCTATTGATGTGCCATCAAATACTGTTCCAGTTGGATCAAATCCAATACCAATAGAAGCAAGATGCGGAATACTCACCATACCCTGGTGTCCCATTGGAATATCTGGGTTGTATCTAGCGAGCTCCCAAAGTGTGTTTGCACCAGCTGCGAAACAAATCAATCCTGTATGAGCAACATGCGAGCCAATAAATCGGCTTGACTTATTTGTTACGACAGAATTACCAACCCACCACCCGTAAGTGACGTCTGGATTTCCGTAGGACTGCATAATTGAGGAAATTGAAGTCGAAATTCGACCTACCTTACATTTACTGCCATTAATTTGCTTGAAATCGTAAAAGGTCTTTATTTAATACACAAATTAAATCAATAATAGAGCTGGTCTTATCCGTTGATTTTCCTTACAAAACCAGTGCCTGATCGGATTTAAGAATCCTTGATACGTCTCATCAATTTTATTAAATAAAAAAGCCCCGCAAAATATTACGGGGCTTTTTTTGAATATCCAAGCAATTCAATCAGTTAGTCATTAAGAGTGATTTGTGCCCTATCTAAACCAGCAACAGCATTTGTAACTCTCCTAAAGTCAAAGCCTAATGCACGAATAGCGTGCCATAAATGACCTTGCAAGAAGAAGAATCCAAAATAATAATGGACATTTGTTAAAGCAGCTCTAGTTGTGTGACCTGCCAATGCAGTGCTCTCACTTACCTCCACAGTATCAATCCAATACGGAGAAATTCCAAATTTCAACGCTAAAGGCTCTCCAAACCAAGGTTCAGGATAAACAGTTGTATTTGTTGCGCACCAGAATGCTGCGACAATCGCCATCCAACCAATACCAGCCAATGAGAAAGACAAAACGGCCTCGGCAGAAAGGATCCCAGCTCCTTTAAATTGTGTGTATTCTCCTACCTGCTTAGTTGCGATATGGAATGCACCACCAGTTATCTCAACAAATGCTAAAAACGCATGGCCGCCCAAAACGTCTTCAAGATTATCAATAGCTAAGAAATCAAACTGATGATTCCAAATATTGGTCAAATTAAGGTTGTACTCAACTTGTCGAACTGCTCCTATTGCGGGGTCATAAATGCCGTGAATTCTGGCCCATTCAACAAAAGCAATACAAGCTACCCCGAAGAAAATAAGATGGTGACCCAAAATAAATGTCAAATTATCAGGGTTGTCCCATTCAAGCTTGAATTTTTGAGTAGTAGGTCCTGGCCCATCAGCCAAATCCCCATCAAAGAGCAAAGAGTGAGAAAGAGCTCCTCCTGCATAAACAAGAGAAGCAATAATATGGACAATTGCTACTGAAGCAACATTGGCTCCAGTCCAAGCACCTGCATCATCAAATCCAATACCAATAGATGCAAGATGAGCGAGAAAGATAGAGCTTTGGTGCCCCATGGCTATAGAGGGATCAAACCTAGCTAGCTCCCAAAGAGTGCTAGCTCCCGCAGCAAATGAAATTAGGCCCGTATGACCTGCATGGGCTGCAATAAACTTTCCAGCGCGGTTAGTAACCCTTGAATTACCAGCCCACCACCCGTAGGTAACATCTGGATTTCCATAGGTCTGCATATAAAACAGGGAGAATATATATTTTCCAGACTACAAGTTAGTAGACTTTTTAACTATCCAAAACCTAAATAAACAACCATTGATTAATAATTAACATCATTTTATACAAGTGCATAAGTAAAACTTAACAGTACAATTAGTGACTATTTATACAAAAAAATAAACAGGATAAGTTTGATGTTTCCAAACATAGAAACAGATAAGTTCTACTTAACTATTAATAGTGTTTTTGTTGTTGGAAGAGCGCAAGCACTCTTCCGATGTTGACAGAGAAACGAACTTCGACTTCAATTCCCATCAACAATTAATGTCATAACAAAAATCAATCATGAGTGTGAGTACAAATAATTAATTTCATACATCCAAAACAAATTGATTAGCAATGGATTTTTATAAATCCAAGAAAATTCTTAGGGATATACGTACCAATACTAATAAAAATCTCTTGTAGGTTTAAATAGTTTTCTAGCAATACAAATCTTACTTAAAATGCTAACTTCAGCTGAAGTTGATCGCATTATCGAAATGGCATGGGAGGATAGGACCCCTTTTGATGCGATCGATTTTCAATTCAATCTCAAAGAGAAAGAAGTTATTCATCTAATGCGATCTAATTTAAAAAAATCTTCTTTTAAAGTGTGGAGAAAAAGAGTTACTGGACGTAAATTAAAGCATGGCTTCCCTGACAAGAAGACAAGATTCAAGGCAGCTAATCAAATGTGAAGTTCAAATTGATAAAAAATTGTCCGATTTGCTTGAGAGATTTTCAATTGAGAAAAAAATGGGCTAAAGACTGGGATAATGTCATTTACTGTTGAGAAAGATGTAGAAGAAGAAAAAATCAAAATTAACCACGATGATTTTTTTCGCACTTAATAAAGAATCCAGTTATTTTAGGAAATCAACTTCTTAAATTTTCTTTGAGAAGTAACAAATTTATTAATCGACTAAATTGAGAAAAATTTTCCTGATTTTTCCAAATCAATTGTTCAAAATAAAAAAACAATTTTCTGACATTACTCATATTGCTCTGATTCAAGATAACTTATTTTTTGGTTGTGATTCTCAATGGCAAAACAAGTTTCATTGTCAAAAAATAATTTTCCACAAAGCTACTATGGACTCTTACGAAGAAGATCTCAAATCTCAGGGTTTCAATGTAATTTACTTACAACATAAAAGAGAAAGCAGAACAGAAGATAATCTCAATTATCTATCAGAAAAAGGTTTTAATTATTTTATCACTTATGAAGTATTTGATTGGTCGCTAGAAAAAAGGATAAAGGATTTCTCTTTGAAAAATAATATAAAGTTGGAAATAAGAGAAAATGATATGTTTATAACTTGTTCAGATATATCTGAAGAAATACTTAATCAAAAAAAAATTTATGGAATGCAGAAATTTTATAAGATTCAAAGACAAAGCCTAAATATACTTATCGAAAAAGATGGTTCGCCAAAAGGGGGGACATGGAGTTTTGACAAAATGAATAGAAAGAAGCTCCCAAATTCAATCGAAGTTCCTAGGATACCAACTATAAAAACAAACAGATTCCTAGATAAAGCTAAGAAAGAAGTTTCTATAAATTATAAAGATTATTATGGGAGCACAGAAAATTTTAATTATCCATTATCTCATAAAGATGCTGAAGAATGGTTAGATAATTTTTTAATGGAAAGATTTAATTTATTTGGAGATTATGAAGATGCAATACATTCAAATCATAGAACACTTTGGCATAGTGTTCTTTCTCCATTAATTAATTCCGGATTACTTACTCCGAGACAAATAATAGATAAATCATTGGAGTTTTATCAATCATACAATATTGGGATTAATTCCTATGAAGGATTTATTAGACAAATTATTGGCTGGCGTGAATTTATCCTATTAATATACAAACGAAATAATTTAGAACTCAGAAATGGAAACTTCTGGGAATTTGAGGACAAACCAATACCCTTATGTTTTTACACTGGCCAAACAGGAATAAGGCCCTTAGACGACTCAATAAAAAATATCTTAGAGACAGGATATGCTCATCATATAGAAAGACTAATGATAGTTGGAAATTTAATGCTTCTATGCAGATTCCATCCAAATGAAGTATACAAATGGTTTATGGAATTGTTTATAGATTCATATGATTGGGTTATGGTTCCAAATGTTTATGGAATGAGTCAATTTTCAGATGGAGGATTATTTACAACCAAACCATATATTTCAGGCTCTAATTATATTCGAAAAATGTCTAACTATAAATCTGAAGATTGGTGCTCAACTTGGGATAGTCTTTTTTGGACATTTATAGATGATTATAAAAATAAGTTCAAGGACCAATATCGTTTATCTATGATTTTAAGGAATTTAGAAAAAATGGACCCTAATAAAAAAATGAACCACAGACGTAATGCTAATGCGTTCATGTCTAAACTATATTAATAATTTCAACTCAGATATTTAAAACGATTAAATTTCTATTAACTTTTTCTAGGTGTTGTTTTTACTCCAAAAGAGTACTCTCGAAAAAAAATTAATTTTATATAATATTAATTTAATTAGGCAGAGTGAAATTGAAAATTGGTGATCAAATTCCATTATTTTCTTTGAAAGATCAAAACGGAAACATCAGAACTTCAAATAAACTTAAAACGTCTCTGGTTTTGTTTTTTTACCCGAAAGACGATACGCCTGGTTGTACTATCGAGGCCTGTGGCTTCCGAGACAAATATGATCTTTTCAAAATTCTAGGTGCTGAGGTGTGGGGAATAAGCAATGGTAGTATTAAAAGTCATCTAGGATTTGCAAATAAAAACAAACTTCAGTATCCATTACTTTGCGACCAAAATAATACTCTCAGAAACCAATTTGGAGTACCAAAAAAGCTAGGCTTCATTGAAGGAAGAGTAACCTATATAATAAATTCCGAAGGAATAATAAAACATATATTTGAAGACCTTTTAAATGGTCCAGCTCATATAAAAGAAGCTATAAAAGCATTAAAAAAACTTCAATAATAAATTGAATACTCATATGAATATATTTGAAGAGGCTAATGATTTATTAGATATTTTCATTTTTAACAACCTTCATTCTTACCATCAGCGAAGAAATTACGATTATGGGATCGAAAACAGGAGTAATGTTTCACAGATTTCTAAATATACATCTCACAGAATCCTTTACGAATACGACATAATTGAAAAATTAAAAAAGTATGATAAAAGAAAAAAATACACTGATGAAATTCTTTGGAGGATCTATTGGAAGGGTTACCTAGAAAATTACAAATCAATATGGTTTGAATATATAAATTTCAAAGAAATCTCAAATAATTCAAACTCAATTAGTTGCGCAATAAATGGTAAGACAGGTATAGATTACTTTGATACATGGATAGAGGAACTTAGAGAAAACAACTATTTGCATAATCACTCAAGGATGTGGTTTGCAAGTATATGGATTTTCACTTTGGGACACCCATGGCAACTAGGAGCGAGGCTTTTTATGAAACATCTACTAGATGGGGATGCTTCATCAAACACCCTTAGCTGGAGATGGGTGGCTGGTATGCACACGAACAAAAAGCCTTACTTAGCATCTAAAGAAAACATCGATAAGTACACAAATAATCGATTCAGAGATACTCCAATTAGCCTATCAAATGAAATTAATATCATCAAAAATAGTCAACATCAATCAAATAAACTTCCAGTTCAAAGAAGTTTTCCTAATAGTAATATTTTAATAATGTTTGAAAATGATATGAATATAAATAACAGATCTAAGTTATTTAATTCATACTCGAAAGTTTATATATTGCATAATGTCGTCATTAATAATGAATTTGAGTTAAGTGAAAAAGTAAGTCAATTCAAACGAGGCTTAATTGACAAAATAAATAAGTTAATCCCAAACTCAGAAGTATTAGAATCAAATGACATAGGAACATATTTGCGTGGTCAAATTCTTGTTGATGTTATCTACCCAGGAGTTGGTCACAACCTAGATTTTATAAATAAATATGCATATCAAAATCAAATCAATCTTAATTATATATATAGAGATGAAGATCTTATGTATTGGAATTATGCAAAGTCAGGTTTTTATAAATTTAAAAACTCATATTATAAACTTAATAATATCTAAATCTAATAAAATACAGATACCACAGATAAAACAAAATGCAATTATAGTAAGTACAAATTTGTAAACAAGCCATGGTTAGATTTAATGAAATCAAAAATCAAAATGGAAGAGTATTCTTAATCACTGGGGCAAATAGCGGGCTTGGTTATGAAACATCAAAATTTCTTCTAGAAAGGGGTGCAACAGTAATTATGTGTTGCAGAGACTTAGTTAAAGGTGAGAAAGCCAAAGAAGAACTCTTAAAGTACAATTTCTCTGGAAAAATTGAACTATTTGAATTAGATTTATCTGATTTAAAAAACGTTAAGGAATTTACTGAATCTATAAAAGATAAATTTGATTATTTAGATGTTTTAATCAACAATGCAGGAATAATGGCCCCGCCAAAGACTTTGAGTAAGCAAGGTTTCGAAATTCAGTTTGCGGTTAATCATCTTGCTCACATGAGTTTAACGTTGGAATTATTACCCTTGCTTGAAGAAAAAAATAATTCCAGGGTAGTCACTGTAACCTCGGGGGTTCAATATTTAGGAAAGATTCAATGGGAAGATCTTCAAGGAAATCTTAAATACGATCGTTGGGCTTCATATGCTCAGAGCAAACTTGCAAACGTAATGTTTGGATTGGAGCTCAATTTAAAACTACAAGAAAGAAATTCACAAATATCTTCACTACTCGCTCACCCAGGATTTGCACGTACAAATTTACAGCCAAAGTCGGTTGAGGCTAATCAATCATGGCAAGAAGGACTTGCTTATAAATTGATGGATCCATTGTTTCAAAGCGCAAAAATGGGAGCACTGCCTCAAATAACGGCTGCCACGTTACCTACTGCAAAGGGGGGAGAACAATATGGTCCTAGATTTAACTTCAGAGGTTTGCCAAAATTATGCAGAAATGCTCCAAAAGGTTTAAATCAGAATGCAAGAAAAAGATTATGGGATATAAGTGAAGACCTTATAGGAAGTGTTTAAAAATATGTTAAAAGGAAGAAAGTAATTCTTCTCCTTTATCACATATTTCTTGCTGAGAAGGGCAATTAATTTTTCCAGTCCAATTAATTAAACCTTTTCTAATTGAGCAATTACATTTATCTTCACCAACTAAATCATTAAGCTCTTTCCCTGTCCAAGGATTTGGGTCATCACTAATCATTATTTCTTTTAAACGATCAATAAAAAACTTGTTTAACTCATTATAAACTTTTATATATTTGAATAAATCTTCAAAGGCCTCGTTCTTATTATCAAAACTTCTTTTTTCAAGTTCTTGCTCAAATACACCTCTCATAAATTTTGAACAGTTGATGGCTTCTGAGTTAGTAAAAGGCTTTAATTTGCCACTTAAATATTCACGATTAGTTACGATTGATTCAATATTCAATAATCTGTCTTCCAAATCCCTAATCTTATTTTTTGAAAAACGCTCATTATCTGGAAAATCATTCTCAGATAATGATTTTATAACTAAATCAGTAATATGCTCAGTCAAGCTTTTGCCTGACATCATTGCCTGACGCTTTACCTTAGTCAACAAGTCTTTTGAGATTTTTATATTGAATTGACTTTTAGTCATTCCTCCCTAATCATGACTTGATTAACTATAATCAATTCTTTTTAAATAACAAGAGCAATTAAGACAAAAGAAAATCTCTAGAGGCAAAAAGAATAATGCCTATTTAAAATAATTTACTAGAAAAAATAGGACAAATAGCAACTGAATTCTTTTCATATTAATAGCTAGCAAATATAGTCAAACTAGCGACCAAGTTTTCTCTGTTAAGTAATCTGAAAATTCTACTCCAGTTCACTTTTAATACTAGAGCGGTCAACGAAACGTCCTCTTACTGGTGCTACTTCTTCAGATTCAGAAGAAGAAAAAGAAGAAGAGACATACAACATCGTTGCAGCTCATGGCTACTTCGGTCGTTTGATCTTCCAATATGCAAGCTTCAACAACAGCCGCAGCCTTCACTTCTTCTTGGCTTCATGGCCTGTGATTTGTGTTTGGTTGACATCTATGGGCATCTGCACCATGGCTTTCAACTTGAACGGTTTCAACTTCAACCAGTCTGTAGTAGATACTTCAGGCAAGGTTGTACCAACCTGGGGTGACGTACTTAACCGTGCAAACCTTGGTATGGAAGTAATGCATGAGCGTAATGCTCACAACTTCCCACTTGACCTAGCAGCTGCTGAGTCTACTTCTGTAGCTCTTGTTGCACCTGCAATCGGTTAAGTCTTTAACTTGATTTTTTTTTAAGCCCTCTTAAAGAGGGCTTTGTTTTTTGCTTTTTTTGTTTCTGTGTTTATCTATTCTCACGAAAAATTTAATCACTAATGCTGTGTTTGAGTTTTTATAATTTTTTTCTTACTTAATATTTGTTGCCCAATAGGCAAAAGCCAGCTAGAAACAGTATCAACAAATACAATTTTGGCTTCGACCCATGATTAATGAAAATCTTGTTGAGATCCTTCTTGCGGCAATTCTTGTCTCAAATACGTATGACAAGGATCAAGCAACAATTAAATGGGGTGGAATAGTGATCGCAGTTGCTGGTGTAGCTTCGGCACTATTTGGTTAAAAATCCAAATTCTGATGAGTTAATCTCATTCAAAAAATCTTTTAATAATCTAATTTGAGCTGCAGTTAAATGCAGCTTTTTTATTAATTACATTTTAATTTTTTGGAATCATATAAAAGTGTTCAAAATTAATAGAATATAAAAAAAATCCTATGCAGAAGATAAATCCTTATAGAAACAAATTTAATACTGATAATTTCAAAAGCCTAAAGATATAAATGTGTTATAATATATATTTTATAGATAGACCTTAGAAATTATTATCATCCTCTAGTAATAAAGTTAGGATAATTTAATCTATTATTTCAGCCAATCATTTTGAGTCAAAAGTTCGTACGCTTTTCGAGCACTAGTACCTTGATAATTTGTATTAAAGAACTCTTCTCTAAGAGAATTCATAATAGCATCAGAGGGAGGATTCTCTAAGCAATAATTACAAATTGGTTTCAGAGTTTCTAGACTAGCTACTCTATCTGGGAAGAAAGATTTAAAATAATCCTCACTGGATGTTTTCCCTAAGTGAAAATGGTTTTTAGCTTCTAAGTTCATTTCTAGAAATGCAAAGTTTTTATTTAAATAAAGCGAGCCAAACATTGACCCTCCATAATCAAAAATCATTAGGTCTGCAAGTGCATAAAGTTGAACATTATCACCATCGCTATCATCGATATAATTAAATCCTGCAGTTAAAAGTTTTTTATAATTATCTGGGTCTTCTTTTATGGCCCTTGGATGAGGTCTTACAACTATATTGTGATCGTTTTTTAATGATGATATTGCTTCAAGATACTTATCTAGTGAGGACAAGGTAGTCCAAGTTGTGAGCCAGACAATAGTTTTCTTCTGGGGATCACAGTTAAACTTTCTAAGAAGAAAATTAATATCAAATCCAGGATTAAAATATTTATCAAACCTTGGATATCCCATCTGATATACAGGCAAATCATGTCGTCTCTTAAATATTTTTTCATGGTATGGGCCAAAGCATAGAACTGCATCATAAAATTTATTCCAATAGGAAAAAACGGATTTATTTTTACCAGCTGTATACATGAAATTTATATTATTATTGCCAAGTAATTTAATAGCAGGAACACTTGATTTCATTTCAATATTATTTTTACTTATAATAAAATCTCTAGTATGATTGATATTATTTGAGACAAGTTTTTGGTATATTAATTTATTTTCTAAAAGTTCTCTGTGGTATCTTATCCTTATATCATTACTATTCAACTGTTCACGTATCTTCAGTACAGTTTTATTTTCAATATTGTCAGGCACTAATATTTCAAAAGAGTTCGGATTTATTTCTATAATCGGTCTGTAATGACTAAATATAGTTAAATTAAATATATAGAATGCAGTTTTATTAATTAACCTTGCTTTATCTCTATAATCATTTAAAAAACCATATAAAGGATGAATTTTAATTGCTTTCCATTCAGAAATACTAGCTTCCTTTGGTTTATCTTGCTCAAATAAGATTTCTCCTAGCTTTATATGCGCCTGCATCAAATCTGACTTTAACTCAATTGCTTTCTTAATAACTTGTTCTGCTTCTAATAATCTACCAAGATCAAAAAGTAAATTACCAAGATTCATATAATAATTAGGGGAATTAGGCTGGAGTTCAATTGCCTTACGAAAGAACTTTTCAGCCTCTTCTGATTTATCAAGATCTTTTAAAATCAAGCCATAACAAGCAAAAACCCTGTGATCATTAAAATCCTTTTTTATACAATATTGGTAATATCTAGACGCTTCTATAGTATTTCCTTTTGATTGGAAGTTCAATGCTTGATTAATTATTTCTTCTTTTGATAATTTAACGAACCTGGAAGTACTTTCTTGATTTTCTCCATAGGAATTTGATATAGAAAATGTTTTTACTTCTCTACCATTCTTCATTTTTCCGTTTCATTTACCAAGAATCTACATCATTAATTGTATCAAACTAATGAATTTTCTTAAAATCGTATCGCATATCTATAAAATATAATTTAATTAGGTTTTGAAATTCCAAAAGATGGACAAAGATTAAAAGGAATTTGACTAGAATCAAAGATAAGATAAGATAAGATAATTAAATAAAATATAACATTGGTAATCCTGATATAAGTTAAATCATAAACATTTTAAAAACTGATAGAAAAGATTAATAAAAATAGATCACAGCCAAAAAGATGGACAAGAAATTTGAATATTATTAAATAAGATTTGATTTATAGCCCGCTGGCATTAAATCAAAAGCAATAACTATTCTGTCTGCATCGGTAGAGAATGGGATTGTCCTGTGGTGAAGAGAAGAAGGGAAAAATACTATATCCCCAACATCAGGTTGATAAGTTAATTTAGGAGAGTTGGCATTAAAATAATTAACTCCATTCAAACTAAATTCAATTGCACCTTCATCATTATTTAAAGGGGGTACAACTTTTAAATATATTACTCCACTTAACCAGCCAGCAGGATGGATATGTGCACTTTGATATCCTTGTTTTTTCAAGATCACATGCCATCCAACAAGATTTTTAATAGATGGCCATTTTTTAATATAAGAACATTTTTCTTGCTCATATTTAACAAAGTAGTTTTCTAGTTCATCTAATATTATTGAATGAAGTTTTGAAATATTTTCAGAGGAATTGGAAAACAAATTTTTATAAATAGGAGTTTGAAAACCATTATATGTTGTTTGGCCTTTAGGTTCCCAAACAGTTTCAATATGATCTAATTCATTTATTATATCTCTTACAAAATGGAAGTAATCTATAGCATGAGATTTTAGATTAGAAAAATATAAAAAGGAAAGTGGATTATGACAAAAATTATTTGAAGTTTTTTTCCTTTCTTGTGCCGAGATAAAAGAAGAAAATGCAGCTAATCTTATATTTTCACTATCTATCTTTGAAGTTTTATCAATTCGTTTATAAATCTCATCAATCCTTCCAAGAGCAAAAAGCGCTTCCAATGCGAAGGCTCTTGAGTTATGAGTATTGCAAGAATCTGCATCTTTTAAAGCACTTTCAAATTCCCCTTTATCAAAAAAGAATTGCCATCTTTTCTTTAATACATTATATAGATTTGGATTTAAAGAAAGTGCCTTTGAATAACAAGCTTCTACCTCTTCTGATTTACCAAGATCATTCAATATAGATCCCAGATTGGAAAAAGCATCAGCGAAATCAGGGTTAATTTCAATTGCTTTATTAGTGGCTATTTCTGCTTCTTCCAATCTACCAAGGTCTTTCAATATACCTCCTAAATTGCTATAAGCAATTGCATAATCAGGTTTAATTTTAATTGCTTTACGAATAGATAATTCTGCTTCTTTTAATTTACCAACTTCTTTTAAGATGCCTGCTAAATTACAATATGCACTTGCAGAAGCAGGATTGATCTCAATTGATTTGCGAGTAAATATTTCTGCTTCTGTTAATCTATCAAGATCCTTTAATATGCCTCCTAAATTACCATGAGCACTTGCATGGTCAGGTTTAATTTCGATTGCTTTACGCGTAGATAATTCTGCTTCTTCTAATCTGCCAAGATCTTTTAATATGCCTCCTAAATTACTATAGGCACTTGCATGATCAGGTTTAATTTTGATCGCTTTACGCGTAGATAATTCTGCTTCTTCTAATCTGCCAAGATCTTTTAATATGCCTCCTAAATTACTATGGGCACTTGCATCGTCAGGCTTAATTTCGATCGCTTTACGCGTAGATAATTCTGCTTCTTTTAATTTACCAACGTCTTTTAATATCAATCCATAGTTAGAAAAAACTCTATGATCATTAAAATCTTTTTTTATACAGTATTGATAATATTTTGCTGCGTCTATAATATTTCCTTTTGAATGAAAATTCAATGCTTGAATAATTATTTGTTCTTTTGATAATTTAGTAAAATTGGAAAATTCTTTTTGATCATTACCTAAAGGAACAGAAACAGCAAGTGGTTTTGCGTCAGCAACCTGATTGTTTTTATCAGTACGATCCATCTCTATTGCTTATATAACATATAAGAAAGTTTTGATCCTAAATAGTGTTGCATCATCGTACCTTTATTCTAACTGTTTTTTTAAAAGCTAAACTTTAAATGAGCTGGTACTTTACGTAATAAGATCTAAGTAATTTCCTAGACTATTCTTAAAAGTTGGAACTGGGTTTGATTTCACAAAATCCAGAATTGTAAAGATCTTGCTATAACTCGATTGACATTACTTGAACAAAATTCCCTAGCGTGAAGTTATTCCAACGAATTGCAAAGAAAATAGAGGGTAGCTCTAAGTTATAAGAACTAGTTTTAAAAAGGTATGCACGCGTTAATCACCGGTATGCTAACCAATTTGATTGACAAGAACAAAATATGAGAATCCATAATACAACGATTGCTTTAGGCATAAGTGCCGCTATAGCTATGGGCTTATCCCTTCTGAAAGGGAATCAGAAGATTGTTCTTTTATCCACTGCTTTGGTTCTAGGCGGGGGGTTGATGATTACTTTAAGAAATGAAGATGATTCAAATAAAACAGTAAGAGATTATGAATACTTCTTTAATAGAGCGCAAGATAAATTTGAAGTTGCGAATTATGAAGGGGCAATACTCGACTACAACAAAGCATTAACTCTTTCACCTACTGAGATTTGCCTTGTTTACTCAATGAGAGGTAATGCGAAACGTAATTTATGTGATTTTGATGGCGCAATCTCCGATCAAAACAAAGCATTAGATTATGATCCTTTATATGCAGACGCATATTTCAATAGAAGTAGCGCAAAATTCAAGATGGGAGATTTCGCGGGTGCAATTGACGACTATTCTCAAGTTATAAAAATCAACCCAAAAGATTCAGATGCATTTTTTAATCGTGCCAAAGTAAAAAAAGAAATTGGAGATCTACAAGGTGCATGTAAAGACTGGAGGAAAGCAATTGATCTAGGGGATAAAGAAGCAGAGAAGCTTCTAAAGGAGAATTGTGAATAAATTTTTTCTTTGTTGTAGACTAAAAGTATGAAATTAGTTCAAGGTTTTGCATATTATGAATATCAGTAATCCACTAAAATTTATAGTAAAAAATAAGTATTTTTCTATTCTCATAAGTTTATATCTAATATTTTCTATTAGTACATATGCAATCTGGCATATTAAAAACCATAACAATGTAACAGGTGACGAGCCACATTATTTAGTAATGGCAAATGGAATTTCTAAATATCTTTCTTTTGAACAGACTAAACCATATAAAGAAGAATTTATTACTCGTGAAATATACGCACCAGGATTAAATTCTGATGATCCACAATCAGATCCTTCACCACAAAACACCCATGCAGTAATGGGTCCAAATGGTTTATTTAATGTACACAATATTGGACTCCCATTGTTAATATCAATACCTTATAAATTTATGGGAGTTTTAGGGTGTAAGGCTTTTATGATATTAAATGGTGGATTTATTATTTTCTTTCTATGGAAGATTATATCTTTGCTATGTGCTAAAGAGGATATTAAGTTTCTCGCTATATTACCAATATCAATTTCAAACCCATTGATATTTGCTTCAAACCAAATTTACCCAGAATTCCTAGCAGCCACAATATCATTAATTGGTATATATTGGCTTGTTTTAGAAACCAAAAGAGATCTATCAAAGAAAAATATTGATTGGCTTACTTTTATTAGTATTTCCTTTTTACCTTGGCTCCATATTAAATATTCAATTACATTGGCAATACTTTTATTCTTTATCGTATTTAGTCTTATTAGATTTAATGAAAGTAAAATAAGATTATACTATCTTTTTATTACTCAAGCTTTTTCTTTCCTAATTTTATCTTTTTATAATTATTATGCCTTCGCTAATATCACTGGACCATATGATCAATGGAATGTATATGGAAGCAATATACAGTTTTCTTTAAAGTCCTTAACTGTTTTCTTTGGTTTATTATTTGATCAAGAGCAAGGTATATTCTTACAAAATCCTCTTAACCTTTTAGGATTGATTTCTATTGGATTATTATATAAAAAAAATAAAACAATATGCATTTCCATTGGATTAGTTTCCTTATCTTCAATCTTTATAAATAGTATCCATCCTGCTTGGTTCGGAGGTCATTCACTTATCGGAAGATTTGGATGGACTGGAGGTATAATTTTTATGCTATATGCTGGATATGCTCTAATCCGAATTGGCTTAATAAGTAAGAAGTTACTAATAATAATAAATACTACATCTATAATTATTTCTTTACATATTTATAAACTTTTTACCATTGATACTATACCTTTTTATAATTTAGAAAACAATCCAAATTCAAGTCGATTATATAACAATTTAGGAGATTACCTTCCTTCATGGCTAGAGGCAAATAAAGTGATTTATCATATGCCAAACCTATTTTTTATCGTTCTCTCTATTTTACTTATATATATAGGCTTTATTGATAATAAAAAAATTAGCGACAACTATTAAACGTGAATAAAAACCAATTGAAGTATTCATAATAATAGCTCGCAAGAAACAGAAAAAAATATGATTAGAGCTAAGTTAATGCATACTCCATAAACCAGGAGAGAGTTTAACCAATAATAATTGATCATATAAAAACGTAAAAACACCTAATTAGACTAAACTATTCAGTTATATACACAAAGTGAAAAAAGAAATGCCCCTTCCAAGAAATTATGCCTTAAAGACTCTTCTCGTAACTGCTTTGATGCTTTCAAAAATGTTCTAAGTATATTAATGAAAATAAATCTATCTGTTATTCTCCCAACATTTAATGAGCGAAATAACATACTTCCATTATTAGATGAGTTACTCAAGCTTTCTGACTCATATGAAATAGAATTAATTGTTGTGGACGATTGTTCTACTGACGGCACATCTTCAACGGTCAGAGAAATAGCGAAACAAGACAGGCGTATTCGGTTGATAAATCGTCTAGGTAGAGCTGGGTTATCAAGTGCAATTAAAGAAGGTTGCCTATGTGCCTCAGGAGAAGTATTGGCAATTATGGATACTGATGGTCAGCATGAAGTAAGTAGCATTTCATATGGAATTAAGAAATTAATTGAGGATAAATTAGATTTCGTTACTGGTAGCCGATTCCTTGAGAAATCAGCAATAAAGGGATTGAGCGATGCAAGAAAAGGAGGTTCAAATATCGCTAATTCCCTTGCAAGGTTCAGTTTACCAAAGAGATATAGTCACCTAACAGACTTTATGAGTGGATGTATGATTTTAGACAGGGGAACATGTATATCATTTATTGAAAAAATTGATGTTAATGGATTTAAATTCTTCTATGAGTTACTTGCTATTAGTAAAGGAAAGCTTAAAGGTAAAGAAATAGAACTAATATTCCAACAAAGACAATATGGTTCATCAAAACTCGATATTGCCATAGTATGGGATTTTGTAGTTTCATTGGTTCATACAATTCTTCAAAGATCAATTCCAAGGAAAGCAATAAGTTTTGGTTTTGTTGGAGCGACAGGTATTTTTGTTCAATTATTTGTTATTTATTTTCTGATTTGGTTTTTTGGTATAAATTTTGAGAAAGCATTACCATTTGCCGTAATAATTGCCGCAAGTTCAAATTACCTTGTTAACAATACACTCACCTTCCGATCAAAAAGATTAAGAAATAAAGCATTGATTATTGGTTTATTTAAGTTTTTAATGGTTTCATCGTTACCTATAATTGCAAATGTTGGATTAGCAACATCGTTCTTTAATTATATCTCTCCAAACACACTTTTATCACAGCTAGCTGGAATTATAGTTGTATTTATATGGAACTATGCCGCTTCTTCTAAACTAGTCTGGAACTCATAAATAAAATACAGTCTACAAACAAATCATGCATAGATATTTTATAATCTAAAGTTTTAAAATATTACTTATCAAGCAATTATTATGCATCATTAACACCGTTCTTTTGAGTTCTTCTGCGCAATTTGATTTTGTATATTATACCAAGCTTTACTATTCTCTTGGTAGATAAATAAATATCTATAATCACTGTTAATTGATTCCAAACCAACAATTATTGGTTTAACTATTTTCTTATCTAATTGATAAATCTTATCGGGAACACCATAAGAACTAATTATTGAATTAGCGAAATTAATATCTCTTGAATAAACAAAGTTATATTTAGAAATATCACCTAAACTAGAATTCCAAAAATTGTATTGGCTATGTGCCCAGAAATTAGGCTTTCCATTAGGCGCTATTGGAGAGACCTTCATATTAGATGTTCCCATTTCAGAGACAGAACTTCCCCAGAAATCAGATAGTCCATTTACTAAGCCTAAAGAATTAATTTGTTTGTGATCTAAAGCATACTCAGAATATGAAGAGAATGCAGATCTTCTAAATGACTTAGATAATAAAAAATTATCTATAAAATCCATTGTATTATGTCTTACTAATCCTTGATTAATTGATAAATTAGCAAAAGAAAACTCAGATCGAATTAGATTATTTTGAAAAATAAAAATAATTAATATAAGGCCAATAATAGTTAAAGTATATCTCTTAAAGAATAAACTAATATTAAATTTATTTAAAAGTCTATAAAAGTAATTTATTAATTCTAATATTAATAAAGTAAGAGCGATAGGAAAAAGCAAAGTTGTTATCAACATATATCTAGTATATACTCCTTCTGCTAGCCAGATATAAATGAGAGGAGATAATCCAGATAAAGATATTAATATATAGATAGAATTATTAGTTAAAGAGAAAATTGAATTATTTGAATCTTTTAGGAAAGGGTCATTGTAGAGAATCTGATTTTGCAAATCCGTACTTAATTGGATGATTGAATTCAAAATAAATATCCTATATAAAGATATAAAAAGCAGAAAAAAGTATGTAATGAAAATTGGAATTAAAATTTTTGATCTAAATAAAATTGATTTTAATTCTAAGAATCTATTTAAAATGTCTATAGAGACTGGATACATACACTGAGTATTTAATTGAAGAGAAATTAGGTATATTCCTAAAAAGACTGGAATAAGGATAAAAAATAAATATCTTAGGAATGGTTTTGATCTAAGTTTATATAATATTAATGTGACAACAAAAATAGGAAATCTCGAAATACTATTAAAATTTACCCCCTTAATATTTGAAAAATGCTCTTCATCAAAAATGAAAAGACTCATGAATGAAATAGCGATAAGAAGAAAACCAGATATCTGAAAAAACTTACTAAAGAGCCAAGATATAGTAAATACGGGAGAAAAAGTTATACCAAATAGTCCTGTTCCAAGAAGCAGTAGTAAAGACCCAAATACGACTAAAATTAATAAATTAAAAAGATAATTCCTATTAATTTGTAATTTATTCAATTCAGAAAATCTATAAAAAGACTTTAGAATTAATAATGGAAAAAGTGCAGTAAGAATAAATAGCTTATTCGAAACTATTGATATTGCAGCAAATATAGTAATGAATAGATAAAATAATTTTCTATTACATGAAAAGGATTTTATATATTTCTCTTCATACAATATTAATACAATAAAAAATATTGTCATGATTATATTTCCTCCTTGATGAACAGGGGTAAGAAAGTGTCCAAATATATCTCTATATATAGGGCTAATCTTAATTAAAAATAGATTTGATAAATTTAAGGCAAAAGATGAATAAATAAGATTATATTTAGAGCCAAATAGCTTTGATAATATTAATACAATACCAACTAAATATAATAATGATGATACGAATGCATATATAGATTGTATAACAAATAAATCTTCCTTACCTAATACCTTGACTATTAAATAAATTATTGTCAAATCAGGAAATAGGCTAGATATTCTAGCCAAACGAAGGTCACCTAAGCCAACTGATTCAAAATTTACTAATAATAATATTTGCTGTATTGGAGCAAAGCCATCTGTATGGTAGTAAACATTTGATTTTAAATTCAAACAAATAATGTATGAAAAGACTAAACAAATGAGAAAAGATGCAATAATCTTTTTTGGTAAAAAATTTATTTTAAGTACATTATGGTTTAAATAATTAATCATTTATCTAATATCCTTTCAGTTTAGAATTGATAATTAAAACTTAATTCATCATATAGATCCCAATAAAAAATTCTATATCTGTAAGTTTTGATACAAGAATAAAACTTCTTTCTTGCCAAATTAAATACATTTGAAATTCGTTTCTTATTCATAGTTAAAATATGTTTTTTATCATATAAGACTATATTATACATCTTTTATGACTCAATAAAATAATCAGTAACAACAATAAAATTCAACTCCTATATACCCTCATGAAAGTAACATATTAATGAAATGAATAATTCCAAAGAGAAATTTCAGCACGAATCATAATTTTTAACAGAAACTAGTACTATCATTTTCATATTCATACTTGAATTGATATTTACTTTTTACAAGTAAAAAAGAATTCATTTTGTTCTTGACATTTTATACCTGATTTTTTAGCAGTCTTTACGATTTTCTGAATTTCCTTAGTATTATTGTCTGGATTTATTGGCAATAGTATAAGATCATAAGTATTTAGTCTATTTACTTTATTAGTTTCAATTGAGTGAATCAACTTTCTATTAGATAATCTTGAGGCATATTTATCTGTAGTAAGAATAGAAAAACCTTTTTCGATTCCATAAGTCATTTTTTGAAACTCTAAAGCTTCTGATAGATTTGGTATATATCTTGATTCAAAATAACCAATTCTTGAATAGCCTATAAATCCTATTATTACAGCCATCAAGGTTAAATTAAATATTATTTTTATACTTTCTTCATTCCACTTACTTTTATCTTCTATAGAATCCCAACAGCCCACAATAATAAAAGGTAAAATAGAAATTGAGTATTGTGAGTAGAGTTCTCTTTGACTACCAGAAGAAGAAATAATATTAGTTAAATAAATCGGAATTAATGCTGCAAAAGAAATCAATGAATTCTTACCAAGTAGAAAAATAAAAGGTATAAATAATCCGACAGAATATAAAAAGATCTCACTTGGTGGTGCTTCAGAAAATACAATCCATGGTTTTGTAATTAAATTGAAAATTATATCTAGATTTGAATTTCCTAAATACCCTAGCCTTAGAATTAGATAATCCCCTCCTTCTGACGAGATCCTACTAGCTATAAGCCACCAAATTGAAGACACGCTAAAGATTGCAATTCCTTTAATAAACCTCCTATTTAGAAAAGCATATATACCTAAACCAAATCCGAATAATACCTGTGCCTTTTTCGCTGATAAAATCAATATCAAGTATAATAGTAAGGCTATATTACCTTTTCTTTTTATTTTACTTATAGCCAATAACATAAATGGTGAAGATAGAACTTCTGGGTGAAAATTTGCAATATTAACAAGAAAAATTATAGGGGTAAAACTTATCGCTATAAATAGCCCTAGCTTTAATTTAGGTGATGTTTTGTTCTTTAAAAATAATATATTCGATAAAACAGGCAAAGATCCTAATGCAAGAGACTGTAAAGCAATTAGAGTAAAACCTGAGGGTAATATTTTATAAATATATGCTATAGGAACTAATAATAAAGAAAAGTGATCTTGAAGAGGTGTTATTCCTCTTAAGCTACTAACCTCATTTATTTGACCATTGGCGATTAACCAACTAAATTGTTCAAATATACCGAAATCCCAAACAGAACTTCCTAGTAGAAAATGTTTTAAACCTGCGAATACAAATAAAACAAAGCTAAATATTAACCATTTAATTAAATTAGCTTTCATATTTTTATTATTTAATTCGTTAATAAGTTTATAATCAGCTAAATAGTTAGACAAAGATCTTTTGAGAATTATTTATATGTCTGATATATGTTGAATAAAACCTCCTATACATCAAGTCATCCCAATCGATTGCAATGATAAAAACGTGTTAAACCAGTACAACAAATTGTTAGACCATTTTTGAGACACCTTGAGATTCCAATAAGTCTTTGAACTGAACTATCCTTAAAATTCTTTCGGAAAGAATGGTTACGCGAACCCTCGCCCTCTGGATTTAGTGACATCCCCCACCTTTAAAAAGTGAGTCTGATCACTGCCAACGTCATAAAGAGTGTAATGAGCCCCTGCTCCAATTCCTATCACTGCACGTTTAGGAAGAGTATGTTCCTGGTTTCGTTTTCCATTTAAATCTTTTACTTTTGAGTCAACTACAGCATCAGTCAACTCAAGATGAAATTGCTGTTTACTTCTAGCTGTGAATAATCTATTCACATTAAGGCGGGTAATTCGATCAAGAAGAGTAAGTGGAGGTGTTTGCATTGTCAGAATGTCTCCTACATCTTTTGAGCTTCCATGAATCAAACCACAATCAAGTTCTACAAATCCAAATTGTAGTGATGATATCCATCCCAAATAATATGGATCTACAGCATTCATAAGAGCATTAACAGCATCGTCTCCTTTATTGAGTCGTAAAGCATCTGCCTTTCTCTCCCCACGGTAACCTGATTCTGCCAATAATTGTTCCTCCCACCAGCCATAGATACAGTGAGGTTTCAAATCACCACGATGAGGATTTACTAATCTATTTAAAAGTGCATCACAATTCTTATTTGGTCCTACAACGTCTCCTAAAACAAAAAGAGTTATATCTCCACGAGTATTTTTTAAATCTTTTTGAATCAATTCATAGGTCTCAAGATCACCCATAAGACCACTTAAAAGTGCCCAACGTTCAATCATCGTTCGCACACGTGGCTAGCATCTTCAGCCAGTTCAGCAAATTCAAAACCGTTGCTCAAGCGCCATGCAAACACATGGGGTAGACCAGCCTCAATAATTGCCTCACATGTTCGATCAATGTCGTAAGCAACTTCTCTAATCTCAACATCATTCTTTATATCGTCATGAATAACATAGGTAGCATTTACTCCTCCATGACGAGGTTCTCCGACAGATCCAGCATTTACAATTCTTCTCATAGGTAAAGTCATTTTTGTATCTTCTCTTTCACGATCGGAAGCATTTTTAATATTTACGCGAATTGATCCATTCCCTAATTCACGTACATATGGGAGATGAGTATGACCGCAAAACAAAGTATCGGCACCGCTCATCTCAACTCGTTCTAATGCTGCGAATGCATCCATATCTGGAAGCAGATACTCATGCTGACTGTTGGGACTTCCATGTACGAATAACGATCTACCTCTTCTAATCGAGGTTGGGAGACTAGCTAGAAATTCTTTGTTTTCATTAGTCAACTTCTCCGTTGTCCATTGATGAGCCATATGCCCTCGCCTTTCTGCAAGCTGAGATGGATAGCTGCAATCACAAGCATCAAGACCATCAATTATGTCTTCATCCCAGCAACCCTGACAGGTTTCTATCTTCCTATCTCTAATAAGCTCAACAACTTCATTTGGCTGAGGACCATAGCCAACAAGATCGCCAAGACATGTAATGGTCTCAATACCTTGCCGATCAATATCACCTAGCACAGCTTCCACTGCTGAGAGATTGGCATGTAAACAGGAAATTACTGCGTGTTTCATATCGTCAGTTTGAAAAACTAGGCTGCATTTGTGTATCTCTAAGAGGGGCTTGATGAAGCTCCAAAACTGAATCATTCAAGAGACAAAGCTCAATAGTTGATTCAATTCGTACAGAGTCAAGATTTTTCCCTTGAACAACAAGTTCAGATATTGTTGTAGGTCTACCACTTGGAGGTGAGACAGTATTAAGAGGTAAAAATTGCGAACCTTTTTGACTAACAATCCAGTTAAAGAACATAGATCTACCATCGGGGATATTCATCAAGGCTTTAGCTCTATAAACATCTCCATAAGCACCATTAACCAGCTCGAACCAAAAGGTATTCAGACTAGGTGGATCCCAAACATTCCGATGAAGCTTGAACCTGCATGATTCAATTTGATTGAAATTTAATGTGTCATTAATTGGTAATTCCATATCACGTCCAAAATGAAGGTATTTATCTGGTTCGAGGTTTAAAGTTGCAAGTTGTTTGATTATGCGCGGATCAATTCCAGCCAAACCAAGCTCTTTAGGAATTCGAAACTGAGGAAGCTCAATAAATATAAAAGAATCATCTTGATGTGAAATAGAGTCTGCACTGGAGCTTGATAAATCTATTAATTGAGGAATTTGATCTTTAAGAAAGGCATAGTCAATATCCGTAGAAGCTACTTGCTGTAGATCAATATCTCCGTAACCAGATAGACGCAAAAAGCCACAACTACCTTTGTGTGACTTGAGATTATTAAGGATCCAATTCGTTTTGCCACAGCCTGGCGATCCTGAAATCAGCCACGTATTGCTGCCCATACAGCACAAAAATCAATGTATAAGAATATACACTGAATATGAAAACGATAATCATTATTGTTTTATTACCTTGATATTTGATTATTTAGACATCCTGTCTCAAAAACCAGTTTTCATGTCTCAAAAAGTTAGACCAAATAGTTAGACCAAGCCTTAGCTTAACCCCTAAGAGCCCTTGGCATGACTTATTTTTTAGACGTTGAATAAAAACTCCATCACGTCTCCTTCGTTCACTATATATTCTTTCCCTTCACTTCTTAGCCAACCTTTATTTCGAGCTTCCGCTAAAGATCCTGCTTCAAGTAGTTTTTTATATGAAATTGTTTGAGCTCGAATAAATCCTTTTTCAAAATCTGTATGAATCACCCCAGCAGCTTGAGGAGCTGTCATCCCATCAGAAATAGTCCAGGCTTTAGTTTCTTTTTCTCCAGTAGTAAAATAAGTGCTTAAACCTAATAATCGATATGTAGCCTTAATAAGGCTAATTAAACCTCCTTCCTCTACACCTAATCCATTCAAATAATCATCTCTTTCCTCCTCTCCTAATTCAATCAACTCTGCTTCAACTTGCGCTGAAATCTTCACACATTCAGAACCTTCTTTGGTTGCCAGTGTATTTACTTCTTCTGAAAAGGAATTACCCTTCGCAAGTTCATCTTCCCCAAGATTAGTTGCATAAATAATTGGTTTTTCCGTTAGTAAACCTAATGGTTTAATCAATTTTTTTTCTTCATCAGTTAACGAAATACGTCTAACTGCTTTTTCATTTTCAAGAGCTAAGCTTAATTTCTCCAACACATCATTTTCTAACTTTGCTTCTTTATTAGTACTTATTTGTTTTTTTAATCTAGTTCTACGTTTTTCTATCTGACTTAAATCAGCTAAAGCTAATTCTAAATTTATTATCTCAATATCTCTTAATGGGTCTACTGATCCAGAAACATGAATAACATCATCATCCTGGAAACACCTAATAACATGAACTATTGCATCTACCTCCCTTATATTTGCTAAGAATTTATTACCCAGTCCCTCTCCTTTACTTGCCCCCTTAACAAGACCTGCAATATCCACAAACTCCATTCTAGTTGGAATGATTTGCTTACTATTACTAAGATCACCAAGCAAATTCAGACGATGATCAGGGACTGAAACAGAGCCAACATTGGGTTCAATCGTACAAAAAGGAAAGTTTGCTGCTTGAGCTTGAGCATTCGCGACAAGAGCATTAAACAAAGTCGACTTCCCAACATTTGGCAGTCCAACAATTCCGGCCTTAAGCATTTATATGGGTCTTTGAAAGACGCCAGCTAATTAATTTGACTAAATTAAACCCAATAGTGCCCTTTAACAGCGAAAATATAGTTATAAATCTCCAAAGGAAAGTTTTTTAAGCTTTTTCTTTGATCAAAACTTCTAAAACTCTTGAGGACTTGACTTTTACAACATGATTTGGAAAAACATCAAAAAGAAAAAAATTATAAGTATCATCGCACTTTCGGTCTTAAGTGTTGGTGGGATTAGTTTTAAACTTTCACAAGGGAATGAATCTAATAAAGACATAACTGAATTTACTATTGCAGCGGAAAGCGGCAGTTTGCCTGGTTTGATAACAGCAAGTGGTGAATTAAAAGCAAATAAAAGCGTAAATGTAAGTCCAAAAAGACAAGGAATACTTGATGAAATTTTTGTAGAGGAAGGAGATCAGGTTAAGAAAGGAGATCTAATTGCAAAAATGGATTTTGGAGACTTGGAATTTAGAATTGACGAAATAAAAGCAAATTATGAGACTCAAAAAGCTAGTTACCTTAGAAGAAAGATGCTCTTTAATGAAGGTGCCATAAGTGCAGAAGAGTATGAAGAGTATAAAAATAGATTTTTAAGAAGCGAAGCTAAATTTAAACAAATAGAAGTCGAAGAAAATGAGACAAATATAAGAGCACCATTTAAAGGAGTAATAACAAGCAGATATGCTGTGCCTGGTGCCTTTGTAACCCCAACGACTTCTGCTTCTTCATCAAGAGAGGGCGGGGCTACAAGCTCCTCAATAGTTAAACTATCTCAAGGTCTTGAGATAGTTGCAAAAGTTCCTGAAAGTGATATTGGAAGAATAAAAAAAGGTCAAGAAGCAACTATTCGAGTAGATGCTTTTCCTGATAAGCGTTTTAAAGCAGTTGTTTCCAAAATCTCTCCAAGTGCAATCAAGAACAACAACGTAACTTCATTTGAAGTTACGTTGTTGTTACCGAATAGGCCTGAAGACTTAAGACTAGGCATGACTTCTGATATTAACTTTGAAACAGGAGCGACCAAAATTAGTACGCTTATTCCAACTGTTGCAATTGTCACGGAAGAAGGAAAAGCTGGAGTACTTGTTGTTGGAAATAACAATCAACCAACGTTTAAAAAAGTTGAATTGGGGACAAGTAGTGGTAGCAAGACTGCAATAATATCTGGATTAGAACCTGGAGAGAAAGTTTTTATTGATCTTCCTCCTTGGGCTAAAAAAAGAAAAAATTAATAGATTAATCTCATCATGAATGTTTCATGAAAGAAATAAAAAAGCCAACTTTATTATTAATAGATGGCCACTCTTTAGCTTTTAGAAGTTTTTATGCTTTTAGCAAAGGGGGGGAAGGAGGCCTTACGACAAAAGATGGTTTCCCTACGAGTGTTACCTATGGTTTTCTAAAAAGCCTTTTAGATAATTGTAAATCTCTCAAACCAAAAGGAATAACAATTGCTTTTGATACCGCTGAGCCAACATTTCGCCACAAAGAAGATCCAAACTACAAAGCAAATAGAGATGTCGCACCAGATATATTTTTTCAAGATTTAGACAAGCTTGAAGAGATTCTCAAAGAAAGCCTGAATCTCTCAATCTGCAAAGCCCCAGGCTATGAGGCGGATGATGTCTTAGGAACACTCGCTAACAATGCCGCTGAAAAAGGATGGAGTGTCAGAATTCTTTCTGGAGATAGAGACTTATTTCAATTAGTGGATGATGCAAGAGATATAGCAGTCTTGTACATGGGAGGAGGACCCTACGCAAAAAGTGGCAATCCTAAACTTATTAAGGAAGAGGGCGTAAGGGAGAAACTTGGAGTCAATCCAAATAAAGTTATTGATCTGAAAGCCTTAACTGGTGATAGCTCAGATAATATTCCAGGAGTCAAAGGAGTTGGTCCAAAAACGGCTATAAATCTTTTAAACGAAAACAATGATCTCGATGGGGTTTATAAATCACTCCAAGAGCTAGAGAAAGAAGGCGAAAAAGCTAAAAGAGGCGCCATAAAAGGAGCCGTAAGATTAAAGCTAAAAGCAGACAAAGCTAATGCATATCTCTCAAGAAAACTTGCAGAAATATTAATTAAAATTCCTATAAGTCCAAAAATAGAACATAACTTAGAGGGGATTAACGAATCAAAACTAACTGAAAGCCTTGAAAAACTTGAGTTACATAGTTTATTAAAACAAGTTTCAACTTTTAAAGTTCTATTTTCTAAAGAAGGATTATCAGAGCAAGACAATAACCGCTCATTAAAAGAAAGTATGATCGTTAATAATAAGAGCGATAATATTGAACTAACTAGGCTTAATGAAACAAAAGAGATCCCTCAGATAGAGCCTAAGATTATAGACAATCTGGAAGACCTTAATAATTTTGTTGCACAAATAATGAAACATACTGATGCGACAAAACCAATAGCCATTGATACCGAAACAACCAATTTGAATCCTTTTAAAGCTGAACTTGTTGGCTTAGGATTTTGTTTTGGTGAATCATTAAAAGATATAGTTTATATACCAATTGGACATCAAAATAAAAAAGCCGATTTAATAGAAATTAATCACATAAATCAATTAAAGATCGAAGAAGTTATTTTTGCACTTCAGGATTGGTTCTCGAGTAATGAAAATCCTAAAACCCTACAGAATGCAAAATACGACAGACTGATTTTATTAAGACACGGAATTATATTAAATGGCGTTGTAATTGATACGTTACTTGCAGATTATATATGTGATGCAACTCTTAAACATAGTTTAGATGAAATTGCTTATAGAGAGTTTGGATTTAAGCCCAAAAGTTTTTCTGATGTTGTCAAAAAAGGAGAAGACTTTTCTTATGTGGACATTAAGTCTGCGAGTATGTACTGCGGGATGGACGTTTATTTAACAAGAAAATTAGCAATTATTTATATTGATAGATTAAAAGAAAAAAGTCCAAAATTAATAAACTTACTAAATGAAGTTGAACAACCACTTGAGCAGGTTTTAGCAGAAATCGAATCCACTGGCATCATTATTGATATACCTTATCTAAAAGATTTATCTTTAGAGTTTACAAAAAAATTAAATACTATCGAGGAAGAAGTGTATAAGGTTGCAGGAAGTGAGTTTAACCTTTCATCACCTAAACAATTAGGTGAATTACTTTTTGAGAAACTTGATTTAGATAGGAAGAAATCAAGAAAAACAAAAACAGGATGGAGTACAGATGCAGGTGTATTGGAAAAGCTAGAATCAGACCATCCAATAGTAAAAATGATCATTGAACATCGCACTATAAGCAAGTTACTTAATACTTATGTAGATGCTTTGCCTCAACTTATTGAAAAAGAAACGGGAAGAGTACATACAGATTTCAATCAAGCCGTAACCGCTACTGGAAGATTAAGTAGCAGCAATCCAAATCTCCAAAATATACCTATCAGAACTGAATTTAGTAGACGAATAAGAAAAGCTTTTCTTCCGCAAAAAGATTGGAAACTTCTAAGCGCAGACTATTCACAAATTGAACTTCGTATCCTCACACATCTTTCAGGTGAAGAAGTTCTAAAAAATGCTTTTTTAAAAAATGAAGATGTCCACTCTTTAACAGCAAAAATTTTATTTGAAAAAGATGCCATTGACGCCGATGAAAGAAGAATAGGAAAAACAATAAATTTTGGGGTTATTTATGGTATGGGGGCTCAAAGGTTTGCAAGATCAACGGGCGTTTCATTAATAGAAGCAAAATATTTTTTAAGTAAATTCAAAGAACGTTATCCAGCCGTTTTTAAATTCTTAGAATATCAAGAAAGACTTGCCCTAAGCCAAGGGTTTGTTGAAACATTACTAGGGAGAAGACGTTATTTTCATTTCAATAAAAATGGGCTTGGAAGACTTCTAGGAACTCCACCAAATGAAATTGATTTAACTACTGCCAGAAGAGCAGGGATGGAAGCACAACAATTAAGGGCCGCAGCAAACGCACCTATTCAAGGCTCAAGTGCAGACATAATTAAGCTAGCAATGATTCAATTGAATTCAGCTTTAAGAAAGACTGGATTGGCAGCGAAAATTCTACTTCAAGTGCATGATGAACTCGTGCTAGAAGTTGATCCTAAAGATTTGGAGAAAACAAAACTCCTTGTCCAAAACACTATGGAAAATGCTGTAAAACTTAGTGTCCCTCTTATCGTTGAAACTGGCGTTGGAGTAAATTGGATGGAGGCAAAATAGTTGCTGACAAATTCAATAATTTCTCACACTTTTATCTAAGAAATTGTCCCTAAAATTCACAAACACCTTATCGAAAAAGAAAGAGGATTTTATTTCTATAAATCCTAATCAAGTTAAAATATATTGTTGCGGTGTAACTGTTTATGATCTTTGTCATCTTGGTCATGCAAGAAGTTATCTTAATTGGGATGTATTAAGACGGTATCTAATTTGGAAAGGATTTGAAGTTAAATTTGTACAAAACTTCACTGATATTGATGACAAAATTATTAATCGAGCAAATAAAGAAGGATGTTCTACTGATGAATTAAGTGAAAGAAATATTGATGAATTTCACAAAGACATGGATACTCTTTCCATTCTTAGACCAAGTAGCATGCCAAGAGCAACAAAATGCCTCCATCAAATTATTAATTTCATAGAAGAATTAGAACAAAAAAAAGTAGCTTACTCATCAAATGGTGATGTTTATTTTTCAGTAGATAAACATAAAAATTATGGGAAACTTAGTGGAAGAGAAATTGAGAATCAGATAGATAATGCAGCAGGGAGATTAAAAACAAATCAAAAAGAAAGTAAAAAGAGCTCGCTTGATTTTGCTCTCTGGAAAAAGTCCAAATCAGGTGAGGTTAGTTACTCTTCGCCTTGGGGGAAAGGCAGACCAGGTTGGCATATTGAGTGTTCAGCAATGGTTAAACAAGAATTAGGAGAAAGTATTGATATTCACCTTGGTGGTTCAGATCTGATATTTCCTCATCATGAGAATGAAATAGCTCAATCTGAAGCCTGTAATGGGAAGGAGTTAGCAAAATACTGGCTTCACAATGGAATGGTGAATGTGAGGGGTGAAAAGATGAGCAAATCACTAGGGAATTTTACAACCATTAGGTCTTTATTAGATGAAGATATTTCACCTATGACTTTGAGATTTTTTGTATTACAAACTAATTACCGTAAGCCCCTAGATTTTACTGAAGAAGCGCTAAAAGCTGCTTCAAAAGGTTGGGAAAGATTAAATAATTGCCTGTCTTTTGGTTATATTTATAAAATTAAAGATAAAGCTAAAAATGAAATCAACCTAGATAAACCGATAAAAAGATCTGCCAACATTAAACTTGATAAAGACTCATTTAAATTATTATCAGACTTTGAAAGCTATATGGATGACGACCTAAATACATCTGGGGCCTTATCTATACTTTTTGAATTGTCTCAACCTATTAGAAAGTGCCTAAATTTATTAAAAGAAAAAGATATCCATGAAGTTGACGAAGATATTTTAAATCAAGTTTTTAATAAATGGGAACTACTCTCTGAGTTAGCAGGAGTTCTGGGCTTAAAAGTAGATTTTAATCAAAAAGAACCAAAAAACAATACGAAACTTGACACTAATAAAATTGAAGAGCTTATCAAGAATAGATCCTTAGCGAAAGCTAATAAAGACTTTTTACTTGCTGATAAAATAAGAGCTGATTTGAAAAATATTGGAATTGATTTAATTGATAAACCTAAAGGTGTTACTGAATGGAAACAACTTTCAGATTAAGCAAATGTTTCTATTGTGGATAAGACTGTTAAATAAAGTCCTATAGCAATAACTGGCGGTGATACCCAGCGCAGCATAAATTTTAGATACCTTCTAACTCTTAAATTAGCATTAGAATTTGCAAGATCCTCATCATAACGATTTGGAACAATCCAACCCAAAAGAATTGAAATTAGAAGACCACCTAATATCAAGAGTGTATTACAGATAGCATCGGACTTGCCTAAAAAGTCTGTAGAAATAGCAGACGGTATTCCAATCAAGAAGATCAATAATGTTGAAGTCCAAACGGCCTTCTTCCTACTCCAATTCAGCCTATCCATCAAAGAAGATACTGGAACTTCCATTAATGAAATAGAAGAAGTAATAGCAGCTATAAAGGCCAATCCGAAGAAAACGGCAGCAATTAATCTCCCAATAAATCCAAGATTTGCAAATCCAGTTGGAAGAGCAATAAATAAAGTCCCAACAGTTGATTCACTGATAACATCTTTCAAACCAAAACTCATAACGACAGGGAATGTAATAAGCCCGGCAAGTAAACCCACAGCAGTATCCAAAGTTGCAACTCTCAAAGCTTCTTTAGGAAGATGATTTTTACGGTTTAGATATGAAGAATAGGCAACCATAATTCCAATACCCAAACTTAAAGAAAAGAAAGCTTGTTTAAATGCATTACTTATTGTGTTTTTATCAAAAAGTTGAGATGAATCCCATTTAAGTAAAAATGATGTGTATCCTTCCCATGCCCCAGATAACGTTGCAGCCCATATAGCTAACAACAAAAGGAGTCCAAATAAAAATGGCATTGCCCATTTTGTTAGTTTTTCTATACCTCCACGAACGCCTGCAACAACAACAAAAGCAGTTAACAATAAGCTGATTATTTGACCTACAAATACACTATTACCACTGCTAATTTTACCAAAAAATTCTCCCGCCTCAGTCATATCTGAGGGTAGGCCAATAAATAAGGAATGGAAGAAAGTATCAATTGTCCATCCCATTATCACTGCGTAATAAGAAAGAATTCCACAAGAAGCTATTGCAAATAACCAACCTAGAGGCTTCCAATTCTCTCCAGCAGCTTTGATTGGAGCAAGGAAAGGACTACTTGCAGTACTTCTCCCCAATACCATCTCTGCAACCAAGACAGGTAGGCAAACAACTAAAACAACCAATACATAAAGGATAAGAAAAGCAAGTCCACCGCCTTGAGATGACCTATAAGCAAAGCCCCAAAGATTTCCAAGACCTACAGCACTTCCGGCCGCGGCGAGTGCGAATCCTAGTCCTGATCTCCATTGTTCCCTTTCTTGCATAATAAATCTCTATTAAAATCCAGAAGAAACTGGTAAATATATAACTGGGTTATACCTTTAAATGGGAGACTGGTCATACTTGACTTCACAATGTGAAAGCCATAAGCGTTTTAGGCTCAACAGGATCTATTGGGACTCAAACCCTTCAAATTGCAGAAGAGTTTCCTGATCAATTCAAGATTGTTGCACTAACAGCAGGAAAGAATCTTGATTTAATAATCAAACAAATTGAAACTCATCAACCTGAAGTCGTTTCACTAGCCGATGAGTCTCTTTTGCCAGAAATGTCTAGGCGAATAAATAGTCTCAATGAAAATTCAAAATTATTCAAGAAGCCCTTATTGATGGCGGGAGCCGAAGGACTTAATACTGCTGCAGCTTGGGGAAGTGCAGATCTTGTTGTAACTGGAATAGTTGGATGTGCTGGCCTCCTACCAACACTTGCAGCTATTGAAGCAGGGAAGGACCTAGCTCTAGCAAATAAAGAAACTTTGATTGCAGCAGGACCAGTTGTAATTCCTGCTTTAAAAAAAAGTGGAAGTAGGCTCTTGCCTGCGGATTCTGAACACTCAGCGATATTTCAATGTCTTCAAGGAACGCCATGGGCTGACAATGCAAGACTCTCAACTGGAGTGCCTACTCCAGGATTTAAATCCATACAATTAACTGCATCAGGAGGAGCATTTAGAGATTGGAAAGCAGAAGATTTAGTGAAAGCAACTATCAAGGATGCAACTAGCCATCCTAATTGGAACATGGGAAAGAAAATAACTGTAGATTCTGCAACCCTTATGAATAAGGGACTCGAAGTCATTGAAGCGCATTATCTTTTCGGCCTTTCGTATGATCAAATCGAAATCATTATCCATCCACAAAGCATCATTCACTCGATGGTTGAATTGGATGATTCATCAGTTTTAGGTCAATTGGGATGGCCAGATATGAAGCTCCCTATTTTGTATTGTTTAAGTTGGCCTGGTCGACTTAAAACACCGTGGCCAAGATTAAAGCTTACAGAAATAGGCAATTTAACTTTTAAAGAACCAGATACTAAAAAATATCCATGTATGGAACTTGCTTACAGTGCAGGGAAATTAGGGGGCACAATGCCAGCAGTGCTTAATGCCGCTAATGAAAAAGCAGTAGAACTATTTTTAGAAGAAAGGTTTAAATTTATCGATATTCCAAAAGTAATTGAGGCGATTTGCGAGAAACATAAATGCGACCTAAATCTAAATCCAAGCCTCAGTGAAATTCTTGAAATTGACAGCTGGGCCAGAGAAGAAGTCTTAGATTATTCAGAAAAAAATATTACAACAATGCAGTTTTGATTAAATAGTTTTCAAAGATAAAAACCATTTAGAAACAACTTGATCCCCCCAACAACCTTGAACCCCATGAAATCCATTGTGTCCTCCTTTCTCAGTAAAAATAAATTGATTAGCTATTTGATTATTAGAAAATTTCATTTTTTCCATTAGTTTTTCAGCAGCTAAAAAAGGCACCCAAGGATCATCTTTGGATTGAATAAATAATGTTTTAGGAAGAGATTTTTTATTTTCTATAAGAGTGAAGAAAGGAGATGCTTTTGCATAATATTCTCCAACATCTTTATATCCCCACCTTGGAGCAGTTATCAAATTATCAAAAGATCTAATATTATTTATTTTTCTTTCTTTATCCTTGCTATTTTTTAATAATGCATTCTTTTCCCTTTCTTCTATCCCAAAAGGATCTTCTAAAGTTTGCCTAATTAAACGATTTAACAACCATTTTTGATAAATAAAATTTCTTGGTCTTTCAATAGAAGAACTACATTCATTCAAATCCAAAGGACTACTTATACATACCAATCCATCTAATAAAGACTCATCACGCATGCAAGCATTTAAAAGAATAGTTCCACCCAAAGAGATCCCAGCACCAAAGACAGGAATGTTTTTTGAAGATTGATAGTCTTCAGTTAATTGATATGAAATCTCTCTGGCACGCCTTAAGACAGGAATCAAATCACTATTGCATTCAGCAGCATAGGTACCATCAACAAAATCCCTACAAGGATCTGAACCTCTCAGATTAAGCTTCAAAACAGCGAAATTTGATTGCACCAAAGCACTCGCCATTCTGGTCAAACCTCTTCTGCGAGTGGAACCACCAAGACCATGAAGAAGTAGAACTAAACCATTAATACTCGATACACTTGATGGCTTATCCAAGTAGGCAACCAAGAAACCTCCTCCTGTCTTTCTATTTTTGAGAGGTGGAACCTTTATACGAATTTCAGATGAATAGCCATCAGGCAATTTATCTGAGGCAAAGGTATCTCTTAGTGTCTGAAGGTCAGGACCGATCCATGGAAGACGCTGTTTAAAAGGGCTTATTCCTAAATCTGAAAGTAAATCTTGTTTTTTTAAATTATCCTTTACTGCCAACTCCAAGCTCCTTTAATTCCAATAAAAGATCTCCAAGAACCTTTTTTGCATCTCCAAAGACCATAGAGGTATTTTGCAAATCAAAAAGGTCATTTTTTATTCCTGAATATCCAGCACTCATTCCTCTCTTAACAACAAATACAGTTCTAGCTTCTTGAACATCTAAAACTGGCATTCCATACAAAGGTGAAGTCTGATCATTCTTGGCCTGAGGGTTAACCACATCATTCGCTCCTAACACTAATACAACATCCGTCGCGGGAAATTCAGGATTGATTACATCCATTTCTTTTAATTGCTCATAAGGAACATCTGCTTCGGCCAACAGAACGTTCATGTGACCAGGCATTCTTCCTGCGACAGGATGAATAGCATACGTGACTTCAATGTCAGCGTTTTCTAAAACTCTGGTGACCTCTCTTAGTGTGTGCTGAGCCTGAGCCACAGCAAGACCATAACCAGGAACAATGACGACTCTCTCTGCCGCCTCAAGAGTGAGTGCACATTCTTCTGGGCTGCAACTAGTAATATTTGTATATTCTCCACCTCCACCTCCTGAACTAATAGAACTAGATCCAAGTGCACCCCCAAATAATACAGAAACTAAAGATCTATTCATGCCATCACACATTACTTGAGTAAGTATTAATCCAGCAGCTCCAACCATTGCACCGGCGACAATCAAAAGTTGACTACCTACAACAAATCCTGCCGCTGCTGCTGCAACTCCTGAGTAGCTATTTAGCAAGGATATAACTACTGGCATATCGGCTCCTCCAATAGGAAGAGTAACTCCAATACCCAGCAAAGATGAAGCAATTACAATAAGAAAAAGACCATTTTGTCCATCGATTGAAAGATAAATTCCACCTATTAAAGCAATAACAGCACATAGAATATTGAAAAAATGCCTAGCTTTGCTTTGGGTCCAAGAAGGTGTAGAAAGCCAACCTTGAAGCTTGGCCATTGCCACAATTGATCCAGAGAATGTAATAGCTCCAACAAAGAGTGAAACGACTATTGAGAAATTTCTAATAAGTTCACCGACTACACCATCTGAGCCGTCTGTCGACGGGAACAAAGCCACACCAAGTGCCACCAATAGCGATGACATACCTCCACAACCGTTAAACAAAGCTACTATCTCAGGCATCGCAGTCATTGGAACCCTTTTAGCAGTTAAAGCACCTAAAAGGCCTCCGATTAAAGTTCCACAAATTATCCAAATCCAAGAGTTAATAGAAATGCCTATGGTTCCTTGAGAGTTAAGCAATACTCCAAAAGCAGCCAATATCATTGCAATGGCGGCAAGCCTATTCGCCTCTCTTGCTGATCTAACTTTAGATAGGCCTTTGATACCTAAAGCAAGCAATAAAACTGCCAGCAGATCAATAGCAAACTTAACGGGAGCAATAAAAGTCATAAGAGATAATCCTATTTACGAGTTTTTTTACGACTAAACATTGCAAGCATCCTGTCTGTAACAAGGAAGCCACCAATCACATTAAACAAAGCAAATCCAAGAGATATTGATCCAATTATTAGTAAAGGTAAATTGTCTCCGGATTTTATTATTAAAGTTAAAGCTGCAAGCATCGTGATGCCTGAAATTGCATTAGCCCCACTCATTAATGGAGTATGCAAAGTTGGAGGGACTTTTCCTATAAGCTCTAATCCCAAAAGGCTTCCAAGAAGAAGCACCCAAAGAGCTTCACTAAAAAAACTCATGACCTAGTTTCCTCCATTCTCAATAATCTCTGATTTGAGTATTACTCCATCCTTACTAATCAAAGAACCAGCAATAAGCTCATCATCGTTATCAATTAAAAACTTACCCTCTTTAAACATTGGCTGAAGAAGAGACAATAAATTTCTCGAATATAAAGAACTTGCATGATTTGGTATTGAGCAAGGGAGATTAGAAGCACCCACAATCTTGACACCTTTTCTAACAAAAGTTTCTCCTGGTTTTGAACATGCACAATTACCACCACTAAGCACAGCAAGATCAACCACTACCGAACCAGGACGCATATCATCCAACATATTTTCATCAATAAGTTTGGGAGCTTTTTTACCAGGCACCTGAGCAGTACAAATTGCCACATCAGCTTCAGATAATTGAATTGCCAATTCTTTTCTTTGTGCAATCAGAAATTCATCAGAAACTTGTTTTGCATATCCTCCTACCTCTGATGGAGTTTCATCGATCTTTGGAAGCGCAATAAATCTTGCTCCAAGTGATTCAACTTGCTCCTTTACAGCCTCTCGAATATCACTCACATAAACAACAGCACCTAGTCTTTTTGCAGTTGCAATAGCTTGCAGTCCTGCTACCCCAGCACCTAAAACAACAACTTTTGAAGGCTGAATAGTACCAGCAGCAGTCATTAACATTGGAAAATATCGATCAAGAGCACTAGCCGCTAAAAGTACAGATTTATATCCAGCTATATTTGCTTGCGAAGATAATGCATCTGATGATTGAGCTCTGCTAATTCTTGGAAGCAACTCCAAAGATATTGCAGAGATTTTTTGGGATTTTAATTTTTCGGCTAATAATTTATTCCCATAAGGATCCAATAAGCCCACAAGGAAAGAGCCAGATTTTAAATGTGAAAGAAATTTTTCTTCTGGAGTTTGAACGCAGAGAACAATATCAACTATTTTTTTTACCTCATTATTTTCCTTTTCAACTAATTCTGCCCCAGCCTTCACATAAGAATTATCTAGAAAACCAGCAGCCTCTCCTGCACCTTTTTCAAAAAAAACTTTACAGCCTAAGTCGCAAAACTTTTTAACTGTCTCTGGAGTAGCAGAAACACGTGTTTCCCCTAAAGCTGATTCGCAGGGAATTAAGAAACTAACCAAAGTAAAAATATTTATCCTCCTTCAGATTAGGAGAGGAAAGGTTTGAATACCAGCATTTTTAGTTAAGAAAGGTTTTCCTAATAGTTTTCCTTGGCTATGAAGGAAATGAGAAAATGTTATCGATCAAGAAAAAATGAGCCTCACCGCGATCGAATGTCCTGATGGTGTCTGTCATAGCCATCACGGTGGGCATGCTGTTCCAAGAACAGCCATGCAAAAAAATCTACAAAGTCATGGCAAAGAATGGTGTGAGCGACTAGCAGAACGAATTTACGAAATGTCTGTAGACACTTTTTCTCAAACAGTGATGCCAAGCCTTCATGCTTCTGGTTGGCAGAGGAAACATCTTGACTGGGAATTCAAACTTGCAAACAAAGAATCTGAACCAGACGAAGCTTTGGTTGAAGGGATCATTAACGCTACTGAAAGTTTTTTAAGAAGCAGCGAGGTTCATCGATTATTTATACAAGAACTTGTGCAAGGAACATTTGCTGAAGCAAAAGATGACAAATTACCGTCTAAAGCCGTTAGAAAAGTTATTGAGAATGAAATAATAGTAATGATCGAGGGCAAAAAAGAAGAATTAACAAATAAGGTTGCCAAAGCTTTAGAAGATGAAGCTAATGGTGATTTTGAGTTAGCCAAAAATGCAGCAATTGAGGGTATTAATGATGTTGAAAAACTATTAATAAATCATACAGAAGCAGTTTAATTTGTTAGCCAATAATTTCTGAAAGAATCATTTTAATTAGCCATTAATATTGCCGTTACATCAAAAGAGCCGATTGGAATCTAAATATTAAGAAAATCTTAAATCTTAAGTGATAATTTCGTTTTCCAGACAAAACGCAAATTTGTACCAAAAAACACAAGTTAATCTACCAATGGCATGTCAATGTGTCCTCGTTGGGGATTGATTATGAATGCTTCTTTCAATAAGAGAATAAGTATCTCAAGCTGTTGGGCTGCAAGCAGAATAGCTTTACTAGATAGTGTGGAAAGATATGAAGATAGTTACGCTATCAGCCAGGAATTCTGCGAATGGATTACATGTATAAATACTTACCCTGAGGGATTGAAAGCCTCAACATTACAAGTTCCTAATTTTCAAAAAGAAAATTTTGACGCTGATGAACTTTTAGAACTTTGATTTTCAATAATTTGAGATTTAAAAAAATTCCTTTTTTGCTTTAAATACACTTTCAAGATTTTTTCTTATATCGTGTAAGTCAGTTTGATTTTGGTATGGCATGCCAGCCGAGAAAAAAGAATTAACAACTGAGAATATAGTCATTATAGGCTCAGGCCCCGCTGGATATACCGCTGCTATATATGCGGCAAGAGCGAATCTTCAGCCATTGCTTATTACTGGTTTTGAAAAGGGTGGAATCCCTGGTGGTCAATTAATGACGACAACATTTGTAGAGAATTTTCCAGGTTTCCCAAATGGAGTTCAAGGACCAGAATTGATGGATTTAATCAAAGCTCAAGCGGTTAGATGGGGGACAAAGTTAATTGAAGAAGATGCCACATCAATTGATCTAAGCAAAAGACCCTTTTCTATTTCCACCTCCACTCAAAATATTAAATCAAACTCTTTAATCATTTCCACTGGAGCAAGAGCGAATCGACTAGGTCTAAAGAACGAAAAGTCATTCTGGAGCAAAGGTATTAGTGCCTGCGCAATTTGCGATGGAGCAACTCCTCAATTCAGAAACGAAGAATTAGCAGTAGTTGGAGGAGGAGACTCTGCCTGTGAAGAAGCTGAATATCTAACTAAATACGGTAGCCATGTACATTTATTAGTTAGATCAAAAAAGTTAAAGGCCTCTGCAGCAATGGCCGATCGAGTACAAGCAAACTCCAATATTACTATCCACTGGGAAACTGAGCTCTTAGATGTTTTAGGTAATGAATGGCTGGAGAAATTAAGAATTAAACGAAAAAATACTAACCAGGAAAATGAAATTTCAGCTAAAGGCCTTTTTTATGCAATTGGGCATACACCCAATACGTCTTTGTTCACAAATCAGTTAAGTACAGACTCAAAAGGTTACTTATTAACTGAACCTGGAAGGCCAGAAACTTCTTTGGAAGGTGTTTATGCAGCCGGAGACGTTTCTGATTCGGAATGGCGACAAGGTGTTACCGCTGCAGGCAGTGGCTGCAAAGCAGCTCTGGCCGCCGAAAGATGGCTTTCAAAAAATAAACTAGCGACTCTAATAAAACGAGATGAATTAGAGCCATCAAAGGCTGAGAAAACAAAAACTTTAGAAATAAGTAACGAGGAAAATTTCGATCCCGAAAAAACTTGGCAAAAGGGAGGCTACGCACTGAGAAAGTTGTACCATGAGACGCAAAAGCCTCTTTTTGTAATATATACATCTAGTAGTTGCGGCCCCTGCCACATCCTCAAGCCTCAACTTCAGAGAGTTCTTAACGAATCAAATGGAAAAGCAATAGGTGTTGAGATTGACATTGAGAATGATCAAGATATTGCCAAACAAGCCGAAGTGAGCGGAACTCCAACGGTACATCTTTTCAAAAATAAGGAATTAAAAAAACAATGGAAAGGTGTTAAAGCAAGAAGTGAATATAAATCCGCGTTAGATCAACTAGTTGATTAATGAATTATCTTTTCCTTGGCCCTCCTGGTCTATTACCTCCTTGTCTTCCTCCTCCAGGGCCTACGTTTCTTTCTCTATATGTAATACGACCTCTTGTTAAATCATAGGGACTTATTTCGACAAGAACTTTATCTCCTGCGAGCAATTTTATTCTAAATTTTGTCAATTTCCCTGCCGCCCTACACAAGCATTGATGTCCAGCCGGCTGTTCAAGAGTCACAAGATAGAATCCATTTCCTTGCTCTTTTTCAATCACGCCAGATGTTTCAATCATGTGGTTTTTTTTTGCATCACAAATTAACTAAAATGATTGTATTCTAAAAAGTCTTTAATTAACCAATAAATGTATATTTAACTAAAAATGTCTTGCAACTCTCGAGCAGTTTGAAATTGTCCATAATAATAATTTGCAGAAGCTCTTAAACCGGCATCAGCCAAACCATCAAAAGCTTCAAATCCTATACTTTTCCATAATTCATTACCACATATCTTATCGAGCTCAGAAGATGCTTCTTTAGTTAGATTTTCCAATCTTCTATTAAGGTTCTTAATTTGACTAATAGACATCACAAAAAAAGATTTTCCCAATAGTACATATCAACTATGTTTTTGCAATAGACTAAATTGGGAATTTCTTTTTCTCTTCAAGATCTAAATCAACCCCTATGTCTTTAAGTCTTTTTAAAATAACTCCGTAATATTCTTTTATGTAACCCTCCATCGTTGTCGAATCCTCTGGTCTCAGGCCAAAAGCGGCGTATGTCTCCTCCATAGGAGCATCTAGTTTCCCTCCACTGCCGCTTAATTCGGAAAAAGAAAGCCTCTCTGCAACATTTAAGGTTGACTCGAAAAAAGATACAACTGATTGGGCTAAAGAAATAACAGTTGGCGAAACTTTTAAAACCCTTGCTCTTTTTTCACTGAACTTTTCACACAAATTGACCAATTCTCTAGCACTCCATGCTTTGGGACCAACTATAGGGAATCTTTTTTTGATGGTTTGAGACCTATCCAATGCGGCAACTGCAAATCGAGCAATATCTTGAGTATTCATGTAAGCAATATCAGTAGGATTTCCGCTTATCCAAACTGGTTCGTTATTTAAAATGGGAATAGCAAACTGACCTATTACTCCTTGCATGAAGGCAACTCCCTGCAAAATGGTGTAATCCAAAGCCGAGTTGGCTAATAGCTCCTCAGTACAATACTTAATATCCATCAAAGGTATTTCCCTATAATTCTCAGCTCCCAATAAGGATAGAAAAACAACTCTTTTGACATTTTTTTCTTCACAAGAATTGTATAGGTTTAATTTCCCATCCCAATCTATTTCGTAAACACTCCTAGGGTCATCAGGTCGACTTGTTGCAGCGTCAATAACCGCATCTACTCCATCAAGAGCATATTCAATATCTTCTTTATTTATTAAATTGCCACGAGTTAATTCACATCCCCACTCTTGGAGGAATGAAGCAGATTTAGGTTTTCTAACCATGCAGCGGACTTTATGCCCAGCATCTATGGCATTTTTGGCTATTTGACGACCAAGTGTTCCTGTGCCGCCAATCACCAGAACTTGCATAGTTGAATTCATCACAAGAGTGGAGCCTAAATGGGCAGACTATAGATTGTGGAAATTAATCACCTTGAAGTTTCAAAAGAAGAACTCCTCCTAAGAGCCCAACAGGGATTAAAACCCAAAAAACCGCAGCGATTCCAAAAATTTCTGATGCCATTCAGATAATTTAACTCATTTACTATTAAAACCTAAAGCCCTGACATTCAGATAACAATAAAAACTCATAAGAAAATTTTTAAAATAAGCTTAAAATCATCTAAACCCAGCTTGAATTGGAGTTTGAATCTATTTTGAATGAAATCAAGTCTGATATTCAAAATGATGAATCCCCTATAGGATCTCCTGATTGGGGTATATCCAAGAATTGGTTCTTCAAAAATCTTAGAGTCCACTATAGGGTCACTGGAGGGGAAACAAATACTCCTATTATTCTGATACATGGTTTTGGAGCTAGCAGCGATCACTGGAGAAATAATGCAGAAATATTTGCATCTAAAGGTTTTAGAATTTATGGGATAGACTTACTTGGATTTGGGAAATCAGAGCAAAATTTTCAAGGCAAAATAAAATATTTAGATAATCAAGTTTGGGCCAATCAATTAAATTCCTTTATTGATGAAATAGTAGACGTTAATAGCAACGGTAAAGTTATTCTAATTGGAAATTCTTTAGGGTCCTTAACAGCATTAACTGCCCTCTCTCAAAGACCTGAGTTAATAAAAACAGTAGTTGCAACTTCTCTTCCAGAACCAGTTTTTGTCAATCCAATTAAAAAATGTTTCCCAAATTGGCTTAAGAAAGTTAAGGATTTTCTAATAAAATTATTTTTTTATTTATTTCCACTTAAACCGTTAGTAAATCTAATATCACGAACAAAAATAATTACTTATGCTCTTCAAGGCGCTTACTTTAAACCGATTTTAAATGACAAGTTTTTAAAAAGGATCGTTACAGTTCCTGCGAGAAGGTCTAGCGCTGCCAAAGCTCTTAGATCAATGTGTATTGGAATGAGTACTAGACCAAACTCAGCAAAAGGTCCTTCTATTATTGAAAAGATTCAAAAACTACCAAATCGTCCTCCAATTTTATTGATTTGGGGTAAGCAAGATAAATTGATACCTCTATTTTTAGGAAAAAAACTAATAAAGCTCCATCCTTGGCTTAAATTGACTGTCATTGATTATTCAGGCCATTGTCTCCATGATGAATCATCAAAGATTTTCAATCAAATTGTTCTTAAATGGCTGAAGAACTTAAAAACTTCTAAGTAACCAATATGAAGCACACACTTTCAGTTTTAGTCGAAGACGAATCAGGGGCATTAAGCAGAATTGCAGGTCTTTTTGCTCGAAGAGGATTCAATATTGATAGCTTGGCTGTTGGCCCTGCAGAAGCCAAAGGCATATCAAGATTAACTATGGTTGTACAGGGAGACGAATCAACACTTCAACAAATGACTAAACAGCTAAACAAATTAATAAATATTTTAGAGGTTCTTGATTTAACAACTTTACCCGCTGTGGAAAGAGAATTAATGCTCTTGAAAGTATCAGCATCATCTGAAAATAGAGGAAAAATTTTAGACCTCGTTCAAGTTTTCAGAGCAAAAGTTGTGGACGTTTCAGATCATGCATTGACACTTGAAGTAGTTGGGGATCCAGGAAAACTTGTTGCTCTAGAGAATCTATTAAAACCTTACGGGATTTTAGAGATCGCCAGAACAGGTAAAGTCGCTCTTAAAAGGGCCTCAGGAGTTAACACTGAGATGCTAAAAGCAAAGAAATAAATTTTTCTTCAAAGTTATAATCTTTTAGCTTCGACTATAAAATCATCTTCTTCAATTAAATCAACTATTTCCATACCGCTAATAACTTTTCCAAATACCGCAAATCTTCCATCAAGTTCTGGCAAAGATTTTAGTAAAATATAGAATTGATGACTTCCAGAATTTATGCTTTTTGATCTATCCATAGATAAATAAGCTCTTTTATGCTTAAGTTCGATATTATTTTTTTGACTAGATGCATCTATTTTTTTTCCATAGATTGGCAAATTATTTGTTTTTAACTTTATTTCCAATGGAATGAGTCTTACTTTTCCAGTCTTATTAATTCTAAACTTATTCTCACCTTTAATTAAACTTTTACCTCCACCCCTTATTATAAAAGGGTAAGGTTTTTTAATCACTCTGTTAAAAATTGTTTTATCATATGCCCCTTTATCAACATAATCAATAAAGTTTCCAACCGTTATAGGGGCTAGTTTTCCGTAGAGCTCTAGTTTAATTTTCCCTTTATTAGTCTCCAATAAAACATATTCTGTAGAATGTATGCAAGGTAGTTTTGAAGTGGAGCAAATATTCAGATCATCTTTTTCCTTTATAGATGAACATCCAAAATTAAACAAAATGTTTATAACAAAAAGGATCTTTAATGAATTTGATAATCTATTTTTCAAATTTAATATATTATTTCTTATATTTCTCTTCTTAGAGTCCCTCAAGATTAACCTCTAAAAACCTAGCAATTTCTGCACCTTCATTTTCTAATTCTAATAAGGGTTTAGGAGATCCAACTCTGGAAATAGGTAGATCTTTCCTACCTTTAATTCTCAAAGAGACTCTTCTTCTAGGATTAAAACCTTCTCTAACTTCTAACTTAACCGCTTTAATTTCATTAATTGGGACTTCAATATCTATATTTTTTAATAATCCTCTTCTAGATAAAGATAAAATACCTGTATTTTTGTCAAATCTATTCACTCCAGAACCATAATCAATACTAATTAATCTCCAAAAATAAAGAGCCAACAAAAAAGCTGCAACTCCATAAAGGCCCATAACTAAACCTTGGGGAACAAAAATCAAGGTAGAAGGATTACCAAGCGGTAAAAAGTCTTTTCCAAAATAGCTTGATAAAGAGGCCAACAAAAATCCAACTCCTCCAATGCTGAGCATGGAAGCTACTAAATAGTTCGAAACCTTACGGGAACCTGTAATTTTCTGTTCTAAAACCAAATCAGACAACTCTTTTTCTGATTGATTTAAATTTGATTCAGATGACATAAGCTCGTGGAATTGGGACAGGCATCCCTTTCAAAACATTATAGGGACTAAGTTTTTGACAATTACTACATATCAATAAAACACTCTCATATTATCTCATTTCAATACAAGGGATTTCATCAGGTTAAAGATTTACCCACAAACCCCGTCATCGTTGTTAAAGTCTCCGACGTATACAAAAGCTCAGCAACGCTCCTCCCATGACGATCGCTGTTGGAAGCGCAACAGAACGAGGTTGGTTTGACAACCTGGATGACTGGTTAAAGCGCGACCGATTCGTATTTGTTGGTTGGTCTGGACTACTTCTCTTCCCTACAGCTTTCTTAGCTATTGGTGGATGGTTCACAGGTACAACCTTCGTTTCTTCCTGGTACACCCATGGTGTAGCCAGTTCATATTTAGAGGGATGTAATTTCCTCACTGCTGCTGTAAGTACTCCTGGCGATGCCATGGGTCATAGTCTTCTATTCCTATGGGGACCAGAAGCTCAGGGCGATTTAACACGTTGGTTCCAACTTGGTGGCCTATGGAATTTCGTTGCTCTTCACGGCGCATTCAGTCTTATAGGCTTCATGCTTCGTCAGTTCGAAATTGCAAGACTAGTTGGTATCCGTCCTTATAACGCACTTGCTTTCTCAGCAGTTATTGCAGTATTTACTGCTTGCTTCCTTATCTACCCCTTAGGGCAGCACAGTTGGTTCTTCGCTCCTTCTTTTGGAGTTGCAGCAATATTCCGTTTCATTCTTTTTATTCAAGGTTTCCACAACATTACTCTTAACCCATTCCATATGATGGGAGTAGCAGGAATTCTTGGAGGTGCCCTACTTTGCGCTATTCATGGTGCAACAGTACAGAACACTCTTTACGAAGATTCAAGTATCTACTCTGACGGTAAAAATCAGAGTACTACTTTCAGAGGTTTCGATCCAGTTCAAGAAGAGGAGACTTACTCATTTATTACTGCAAACCGTTTCTGGAGTCAGATTTTTGGTATTGCATTCTCAAATAAGCGTTTCCTTCACTTCTTGATGCTCTTTGTGCCAGTAACAGGCATGTGGGCTGCATCAATAGGAATTGTGGGATTAGCTCTTAACCTTCGTGCTTACGACTTTGTTAGCCAGGAAATCAGAGCTGCTGAAGATCCTGAATTCGAAACTTTTTACACCAAAAATATCCTTCTTAATGAAGGTATGCGTGCATGGATGTCTTCTGTAGACCAGCCACACGAAAACTTTGTATTCCCTGAGGAGGTACTCCCACGTGGAAACGCCCTTTAATAGTTTACTTAAAGCTCCTAATCAAAGTCTCGAGGAGACTGGTTACGCCTGGTATGTAGGAAATGCAAGGCTAATCAACCTCTCTGGAAGACTATTAGGTGCTCATATCGCTCACGCTGGACTAATTGTCTTCTGGGCTGGCGCAATGATGCTTTTCGAAGTAAGTCATTTCACCATGGATAAACCCATGTGGGAACAAGGCTTAATTTGTATGCCTCATGTAGCCATGTTTGGATATGGCATAGGACCAGGCGGAGAGGTCACAGACGTTTGGCCATTCTTCATAGCTGGTGTTATTCACCTTGTTGCATCTGGAATTCTTGGCTTTGGAGGGGTTTTCCACTCCCTAGCTGGCCCAGAGAAACTTGAAGAAGATTTCCCATTTTTCTCCACTGATTGGAGAGACAAAAATCAAATGACCAATATTCTTGGTTTTCATTTGGTTGTTCTTGGAGTTGGTGCTCTTCTATGGTCCATTAACTGGATGTACATAGGAGGTGCATATGACACATGGGCTCCTGGTGGAGGAGAAGTTAGGCTAATTAATCCAACTCTCGATCCAAGAGTTATTTTTGGATACCTAGTTTCAACCCCATGGGGTGGACAAGGTTGGATAGTTGGTGTCAACTCAATGGAAGATATTGTCGGAGGACATGTTTACCTGGGTGTGATCGAGATAATAGGTGGACTTTTCCATATCTTTACTGGTCCATATGGATGGGCAAGAAGAGCTTTTATCTGGAACGGTGAAGGACTTCTAAGTTATGCACTTGGTGGAATCTGTGTGGCTAGTTTTGTAGCTTCATGTTTCATCTGGTTCAACAACACTGCTTATCCTTCTGAGTTCTACGGCCCAACAAACGCTGAAGCCTCTCAGGCCCAAAGTTTCACATTCCTAGTTCGTGACCAACGAATTGGAGCAAATGTGGGTTCAACTATGGGACCAACAGGTTTAGGTAAGTACCTAATGCGCTCTCCTACAGGAGAAATCATCTTTGGTGGAGAGACAATGCGTTTTTGGGACTTCAGAGGTCCATGGTTAGAGCCTCTTAGAGGTCCTAATGGATTAAGTCTTGATAAAATTCAAAATGATATTCAGCCTTGGCAGGTTCGTCGTGCAGCTGAATACATGACACATGCTCCTAACGCTTCTATCAACTCAGTTGGTGGAATCATTACCGAGCCCAATGCAGTTAACTTTGTTAACTTGCGTCAATGGCTTGCAGGTGCTCAGTTCTTCCTTGGTTGGTTTACTTTTGTAGGTCATCTTTGGCATGCTGGACGCGCAAGAGCCGCTGCAGCTGGATTTGAAAAAGGTATCAGTCGTTCACAAGAGCCTGCTCTTTCAATGCCTGATCTGGATTAAATTCTAGAACTAATAAAAAAAGCCCTCTTTTCAGAGGGCTTTTTTTATGGTTAAAAATATTTGACCTTAATATTATTTATCTATCTAAAAGCAAGCGAGATAAACCAAATTTTTCTAAATTATTTTTTAACCAAGGTAAGCTAAGACCAATAACATTGCTAAAACATCCATCTATTTTTTTAATAAAAAGTCCTCCATTTCCCTCAATTGCAAAGCCTCCTGCACAATTGTATGGTTCTGAAGTTGAAGCATATTTATTAATTTCAAAATTGGATAAATTCATAAATTCAATTTTTGTGCTCACAACTCCTTCACAACTTTGATCAAGTGAAATACTTTTTATATCTGATTTAGAATTATCCAACGAAATCAAATAGTGACCAGTATGTAAGAAACCAGATTGACCTGACATTCTTTGCCATCTAGATATCAATTGCTCTTTATTAATTGGCTTTTCGAAAATTTCCCCCTTAAACTCAAACAAAGAATCACAGCCTAATAAAGCTTGATAAGTATTTAAGGCATGATTTTCTTCTATCAACTTTTTTAATGCACTGTCAGCTTTACCCTTGGCTAATAATTTTACCTTCAAAATTGGATCTGGTTCCTGAAGCTGTGTCTCATCAAAATCACTTACAATAACTTTGTGTCTCAAAGCTATTTGATCAAGTAATTTTTGACGTGCTTTGGATGCAGAGGCAAGCACAAACATAGAAAACTAAATTTTTTAATACTTACGATCATTATTGATCTTCTATTTAAAAAATAAATCCTTTTAATTAAATGTTGCTGATTGACCAAAAAATCTTTATAAGAGCAAAGAAAGGGATTAGGAATTGTCCCTTTAACTTATTTCTTTTTCAAAGTGTTCAAAAAGAGAGTCTTAGTGCTCAAGATGTTTTTGAAAATAAATCAAAATATTTGAGACAAGAATTTATGTTTATCAATAGTTCTTTATTCATAGAGAATGAATTTCTTAAATTAATTAAAATTGGTGTATTAAGAAGGGAAGTTGATGGCCAAGGGCTTACTTCAAAAGTTCGTATTACACCAACAGGAAGAAAAGTACTAGAAAGCCATGCAGATTTATTTACTAAAAGATTATCGCTTATAAAAAAATTAATTAAATGCCTAAAGTATCAATTATCACCGAGATGAACATAGATCTAAAAAGGACTCCACTAATGGTTTTAGGAACCTCAAGTGGCGCAGGTAAAACTCTCATAGCTACTGCTATTTGTCGATGCTTAAAAAGGAAAGGGGAACAGCCAATACCTTTCAAGGGCCAAAACATGAGCAATAACGCCTGGGTTGATACGAAGGGAAGAGAGATGGCATATTCTCAAGCGCTTCAATCCTGGTCTGCAGGCTTAGAGCCAAGTGCTGAAATGAATCCTGTACTTCTAAAGCCAAAAGGTGATTGTACAAGTGAAGTAATTCATCTAGGCAAAAGTGTCGGCACTAGCAGAGCAATCAATTATTACGAAGACTGGTTCGATTCAGGCTGGGAGGCTATTAAAAAAGGCCTAGAAATATTATTAAAGAGTAAAACCGACGGAAGACTGATTCTTGAAGGGGCTGGAAGTCCCGTAGAAGTGAATTTGCAAGATAAAGATCTTACAAATTTGAAATTAGCAAAATTTCTAAATGCAAATTGTATTTTAGTAGCAGATATTGAAAGAGGAGGCGTTTTTGCTCAAATCATTGGAACAATTGCATTAATGAAACCTGATGAAAAAAAATTAGTTAAAGGAATAATTATTAATAGATTCAGAGGTGACAAAGCCTTATTCGAATCAGGCGTCACATGGATAGAAAAAGAAACAGGAATCCCAGTTTTAGGGATATTACCGTGGCTAAAAGAGATTTTCCCACCTGAAGATTCCCTTGACTTACTTGAAAGGAAACAAATAAATCAAAGCGCAGAAATTGAAATAGCAATAATAAAATTACCTAGAATCAGCAATTTTTCTGACTTAGATCCTTTCTTTAGCGATTCAAGTATTCAAATGCGATGGATTGAACCGGGGCAAGACCTAGGTAAACCAGATGTATTAATAATTCCTGGAAGCAAACAAACGATTAAAGATTTAGAGAGTTTAAATAAAGCTGGTTTGAGCACTCAAATAAAAAATTATGCCAAAAATGGGGGGAATATTTTTGGCATATGTGGAGGATTGCAAATGCTAGGAAAATCATTAGAAGATCCACATAGGCAGGAAAGTATTAATGAAATACGTGCATCTTCAAATGTGGGGATGAACCTTCTTCCAATCAAAACAACTTTTGGAGAAATCAAGCACACCTCACAAAGAGAAGCAAAAGTTTCATGGCCAGTTTCTCAGAATATAAAGGGGTTTGAAATGCATTACGGGGAAAGTGATTTGATCAATAATAAAGATTCCGAAATTATTTCTCTATTTAAAAACAGTTCTTTAGGGTGGGTAATAGAAAAAAAAGATAAAAGCTTTATTGGAGGAACTTATTTACATGGAATTTTTGAAAATGATGAATGGCGAAGACAATGGATCAATAAAATAAGACAGAAAAAGGGATTAAACCATTTGAAAATTGATGAAGAAAACAATAGTGATAAAAGAGAAAGATTATTAGATTTATTAACTGATGCCTTCGAAAAAAATATAAATATAGATATTTTAATCAAATGATTTAAATAATGAATACTGTGAAAATAAACTGGCCTAATAAAAAATCAAGCAATTGCTCTCCTGGAGTTGATTGGTTAAAAGCTGCCCATGATGCTGATGTCGAGATCCCCACTGGATGTCTAGGAGGAAGCTGTGGAGCTTGCGAAATAGAAGTTAATGGTGAAGTAGTCCGTGCATGTATTGCAACAGTACCGGATAAAAAGGAACTAAATATTGAATTTTTTAGTGATCCTTATTGGTAAAAACAAATAAATCCAGCTTTTTGATAATCAATAATATTTCTCTGCTCTTCTAATAGCTTTAATTGAACCTTTATAATCTCCTATTTTATACTTTGATTCACTAATAACCTCTAATTTATTTATTACCTCCTCTTTTCTCTTCTCACTAATCACTTTTTTATAATCTGCAATTAAATCATATTTACTTTTTCGTATTTCCGAAACTTTAATCAGAGCATTATATTTAGGTTCTAGATCAATTTTTTTAAATGTACCTAACAAAATATTTTTATAGTCTATTTTAGTATTATCTAATTCATTGGATTCACCAATTTCCAATAATCTAATTTTTTTAGCTTTTCTTTTATCATCTATTGCTCCCTGATAATCTCCTGTTTTATATCTAGAGTTACTTCTACCACTAAATGAAATGTCTTTAGATCTTTGTTTAATAATATCTATTTTAGATTCAAAAAAAATTGACTTTGAGAAGTCATCTATAGCAGATACATTTTTTCCTAACTTATCATTCAAGAAACCACAATTTAAATATGCTAAAGCAATATCATCTAGGTTTTCAAGAATATCAATATTCTTTTTAATAGAATTAATAGCCCCATTATAATCATCTAAATCAATCAAGTTAATTGCTTCATAATAAAAAGATGAAGGCTCTTCTGATTTTTTCAAATGATTTCCACCTCTTCTTTATTTTAAGCATATTCAATACAGTCAGTTTAAAAGTGTTCAAGAAAATATGTAAGAAAAAAGTAACTTCTAGTCAATACGGAGAGGGTGGGATTCGAACCCACGGATAGTTTTAGCTATCAAACGATTTCGAGTCGTTCGCTTTCGACCACTCAGCCACCTCTCCCTAGAAGTTAGTTTAAGGCAATCTTCTCTTTACACTTAAGAATAATCAGAATTAAAAATCTAATTCTTAATTGTTTAATCCCAACCGGCCTTTCTCATAAGCTGTATTGCTTTTTTATTATTTGCTCCTAATTGATCAATGGTCACATTATCAGGAGTAAATCCTCCAAATTGTGAAACCTCATCGGTCTTATTAAAACCAACTAAAGGGTGTTCAAATGTTGGGCCAGCTAACCCACTGCTCCCAGCAGGAGAAGCAAGATACTCCAAAAGTTGAATAGCTTCTTCTTTGTTTTCAGCATATTTAGCAATTCCACCTGCACTGACATTCACATGAGCAGGATTAGGAGTAAGAACCTTTACCTTTTTAGCCAACCTTTGATCTTTTCTGCCATTGACACCTGCAAGCATTCTTGAAACATAGTAGTGATTAACAATACCTACTCCACATTGACCTTGAGCAACAGCTCTTATAACACCAATATCACCAGGAAAAAAAGGCTGAGAAATATTTGAAATCATCCCTTTCAACCACTCTTTAGTTTGGGCTTCTCCTTTATTGACAATTTGATTAGCGACTAAAGATTGATTGTATGGACTGCTCCTTTTTCTTACACAGACGAGACCTTCCAAAGAAGGATTAGCAAGATCTGAATAATCTTTGATTGAATTTATATCAACTTTCTTTGGATTGGCAACCATGACTCTCACCCTTCTTGTTAAGGCATACCATCTCGCTTGAGGATCTCTATATTCCGCTGGAACATTTTTATCTAATTTGGAAGATCTATATGACTGAAGAAGACCACTTTTGGCAGCATTGCTAATTCGAGCCGCATCAACAAGAAGAATCACATCGGCTTTAGAATTTGCTCTTTCCCTTTTCAATCTTTCAACTAGAGAAATACCTGTAGCCTCAATCAAACGAATTTTTATTCCAGTCTCCTCAGCGAATTTCTTGTAAATTTGTTTATCAGTGTTGTAATGCCTACCTGAGTAAATCCTTACTTCTCTTTCAGAGGCCTTTACATGATTAAAACTTGAAGAAACTAATAGACCACCTGCTATTACTGAAGTAAAAAGACGCTTAATTAAATTCATTAATCTAGGGAAAGGATTAATATCTTTTTATAGACTAGACAAGAAGACACAGATGAATATAGCTTCGCAACTTTGATACGCATTGAAGTATAAATTGATATCTTATTCATACTTTAAGATAGTACTTATGTTATAGATATTCAGGATGGAATATTTAACTCATTCTCTGATCGATGAATCAGAAGTTCTTGATATACTTCACAAATTAAAAGCAGAGCAATCCTTATGGCAAGATGGCAAAAAAACTGCAGGAAGTCATGCTGCAAAAATTAAATCTAATTTTCAATTAGATAAGAATTCAAATTTATCAAATGATCTTAGAGATATTGTTGTTAATAAAATCATATCAAATCCTCTTCTGAAAAGTTTTACATTACCTAGCCTTATCCATGGAGTCATGTTTACTCAATCCCAAGCTGGTAATGGTTATGGAACACACATTGATAATCCTTACATGCCCTCAGGTAGAAGTGATCTATCTTTTACGTTATTTTTAAATAAGCCAGAAGACTATAAAGGAGGTGAATTATGTATTCAGACAATGAAAAAAACTGAAAAAATAAAACTATCCGCTGGAGAAATAATAATTTATCCGAGCACTCAACTACATTCTGTTGCTGAAGTCAAAGATGGTGAACGTTATGTATGTGTAGGGTGGATTCAAAGCTATGTACAAAATAATGAAGATAGAAATTTTTTATTTGGACTTGATGCTGGAGCAAAAGGCATCCTGGCAAAACATGGAAGATCTGATGAATTAGATTTAATTTTCCAGGCTTACAGCAACATCTTAAGAAGACTTGGAGACTAATACGGTCCATTTATACAAAACAAAGTGATAAATGAACTTTCACCAAGAGCCTTGAACTATCAAAATAAATACAAAATCAATTACATATGGCTAAAAAATCTCCCATAGGAATATTCCTAGCCGCGGCGGCGGCATTATCTACCAATGCAATAATTCCAGATAATTCAATAGCTGGAGAAAAGCATGGTGATATGGGTGGTCTAAAGGAATGGACTACTGATCAAGATGCAGATGAAGACGGAAAACTTGACGAGGCCGCTAAAAAAGCTGCTGATAAAGCTAAAAAAGCAGATGTTTGTATTCCCATAGGAGAAGGAGAGAACTGCTGGTAAAAAATTATTCATAAAAAAAAACGCCCTTTAAAAGGGCGTTTTTTTATGAATTAAAAAATTAGAATCTGAATTCAGTTAAAAGAACTGCACCTGTGTAGTCCTTACCATCAACTTCTACATCTGATCCACCGAAGATTGCTGGAGTAACACTTACACCATCATTAACTTTGAAAGTGTAATAAGCTTCCCAAACGCTATTGTCTTCTGCTGGATCGGATCCACCACCTTTAATATCAGTTGCAGCCATTCTAGAACCAATAGCTACACCAGCTCTATTGCCATCGATAAATAGATCTTTCCATCCAAGACCTACCATCCATCCAGCTGTCTCCTCAGCTTCACCAGCTTTAGGACTATCCATGTTGGCTGTATCATAACCAACCTGGATTGATGGGATTGAACCAGATTCTTCTGGCTGCCAATATCCTCTTAAAGCATATGCAGTTATGTCACCATTATGATCTGCAAGTGCTGAATGGAAGTAACCGTCATAGTCACTCGCTCCATTTTCTTTAAATGAAGTTGCAAGAGAAACTTGCCACTGAGGTGTACCATACTCAACCTTAGTCATGACGAAATTTGTAGTCTTTTCGCCAAACATTCCCTCATCACTATCAGAATGATCGCCATCTTTTGAAGTGTAGTTAGCACTTACAGCCCATCTTCCATCAGAAGGATCTTCAGTTTCCTGTGTCCAAGCAACTCCAAATCCAGGACTTGTACTTGAACCATATGCTGAACCATTACCACCTAAAGCAAATTGCTTAAGTACAGGCTTATAGATTGAAGGAGCACTAGCTAACATGTAGTAGTTTTCAATCTTTGGTCCAACCCAAACTTGAAGGCTATCGCCTACTGGAAATTGGTACCAAAGCTTGTCAACCTTAAGAACATCGCCATTCTTGTTGGTTGCTGATAAGTAAGTACCTTGGGCTGTATCTTTAAAATGATCAGCTACATTACCAGTTTTAATACGTGTGTAAAGATTGTCTTCACCAGTAAAACTTGTATTCATATTTAACTGGTACATGTATTCACCAGTTATCTCATCTGTATTAGTCTCATTGTCATCATCTACATAACCAAGGATGAAAGCAGCCTTACCGCTCATCTTTGTGGTTGAAGAGAATTGACCAGCTTGGATTTCACCTAACTGAGCCTCTACTCCATCAACACGAGCTTGAATAACTTCAGAGCTTAGATCTGAATTGTTAGATACCGAAGTAACATCGGCATTAGCAGCCAATGGTGCCATTAAGCCCAAAGCAGCAGGAGCTACCAGCAAACGCTGAAAAAGCTTCATTGTGTCCTCACACAAATATTTCGAATTCATATTAATGTATTAATTAAGACATTCCAATACTCAAATATCAAGACGTATCTTTTTATACTTCGACACATATACATTCTTACTAATTAATGCCATAGAAAGAAAACAATATTATATAAATCAAAATAATCAATTATTTATATTCACAAAGAGGAAACCCAAGGAGTTGTCTTTCTTCTAACCAAGATTCAGCAACTTTACGAGCCAATGATCGAATTCTTGCAATAATCTTAGTTCTCTCAGTAACAGAAATAACTCCTCTTGCCTCTAATAAATTAAAAGCATGACTACACTTTAGAACATAGTCAAGAGAAGGTACAGGAAGTTTTTTAATGGCTAATTGATCAGCCTCTTCCTCGTAAATATCAAAAAGTTTCCGTAAGTTACCTGGATTAGATTCTTCAAAATTATATTTACATTGACCTTTTTCAAAAGGAAGCCAGATATCACCGTATTTCTTATTTTCATTCCAAGAAAGATCCCAAATGCTTTCAACATTCTGTAAGTAAATTGCCAATCTTTCCAAACCATAAGTAATTTCAATCGAGACAGGTTTGCAATCAAGACCTCCGCATTGTTGGAAATAAGTAAATTGAGTCACTTCCATCCCATCAAGCCAAACCTCCCATCCAACTCCCCAGGCTCCTAAGGTTGGCGATTCCCAATTATCCTCTACGAACCTTATGTCATGATCTTTCGCTGAAATACCTAAAGCTTCAAGCGAGGATAAATAAATTTCTTGTATTCCCTCAAGAGAAGGCTTGATAAGAACTTGATACTGAAAATAATGTTGAGCTCTATTTGGATTATCGCCATACCTGCCATCAGTCGGTCTCCTGCAAGGCTCTGGATAAGCTACTGCCCAAGGCTCCGGTCCAATAGCCCTTAAGAAAGAATGAGGGCTCATCGTACCCGCACCTTTCTCTAGATCATATGGCTGAAGTAACAAGCAGCCTTTTTTACTCCAGAAAATATTAAGGCGCGAAACTATGTCCTGGAAATACATTAGCGTTGATATAACTGGAAATAGAGGTGATTGGCTTAACCTGGCGGGGCTTAAAAGTAAAAAGTAGGTTAGATACTTCTAATTTTTAAATAGCCATGCCGAGAAATTAATTAAATTCTAAATCAACTAGTGTTGATTTAAAGCTGAGTATTTAGATGAGAACAAAGAGTAGAACATATAAGTATTAATACCTAGCAAATCAGCCTAGGTGGGTCGTGCAATATAGTAAAAATCAAAAAACAGCTAACTTATATTTTCTTTTACTATTCATTGTCTATTCTTCACACTAGTATCAAGTCTATAGTAATAAAACATATAAGTTATCTATCTTCAGAAGGCGAATTAGCCATACTAGGGCTGCTGCCCTCCAAAACAATTTCAATATTAACAACTTTTCTATCGATCTGATAAAAAAAGGCATAAATACAGCTATTCATACCAAAAAAGTAATATAAGAATAACAAGAACAGGCCTAGTACATCAGTACCCATTGTTCCGATTCGTCACAAGCCGTATATTTAAAACGTAACAAGCTAGACCCATGGAATTATCGCCTACAGAGGTGGTCGACTTAGCAAGTATTCCACTTAACAGCGAAGTCACGAAGGGGCTCGTGCCAGCTCAGGTGGAGTACGTAAAAGAATCGGTCGTCGAAATCAACGAGGAGCTGAGTTGTGTTGGCCAGTCGCTCAGAGCTGTTGCGGCCAACCTCTCGGACATAAAGAGCAACATCAAGCCTGGGAACTGGAGAGCCTTTTTGAAGTCTGGCGCAATCAATTGCTCCGAAAGGTTTGCCGTAGACCTTGTAAGCGCATACACTAACTGGCTAGGCAGATCTGATATAAACGATAATCTACTTGCGTCATTGACGCCTAGATCACTAGCCCTAATGGGAAGCAAAGGGGTGACCGACAAGGAGCGGCAAAAGGTTTTCGAGGCGGTAGGGAACGGCGAGAGGATGACAGAAGCTGCCGTAAGAGACTTAGTAAAAGGGCACAAGAAAAAGAGGAATAAATCTTCAAAAAAGACTGAAAGCGAAAAGATAAAATCCCTGAAAGAAAAGATTGAAACATATAAAAAAATCATTAACAATCTTCAAGAAGAAAACAAGAAGCTTAGTAAGTTACTATCGAATAGAGAAAAAATCGACTCTCTTGTCTAATACTCGTTCTAAAAAGTTACTCACATTATTATTTAAAATGAAAATCTCCAACTTAAGTTCTAGAATTTCTGATCAACAAAAATTTGAATCTGAGGATATCCAGGCGATAGACCAGGGGATCACGAGGAGGTTATTAGAGAAATACAAGCCCAATTTCATTTGCGATATGGACCCTATGTTTGATAGAAAAAATCAAAAGAGAGGAGCTTGAGACTATGAATAAGAATTTTAAGTCTAGAAATGGATTCATCCATTTATACAATCCGAAGAAAGAAGGGTTGGGATCCTATGATGTTCACTATATAAATGCCTATAAAAAAGATAAAAGCAAAGATACCAATTCAAATAAAAACAAAAAAGAGAGGTATGCAGCATGATTCCATTCATTAGAAGTCTTTCAGAATTAATGGCAATTACTGAGTCAAAAGAGCGTCGAAAGGATCTCACTCAAACTCATGACAACTACAATTCGACAATGGATAGTGGGCAAAGGAAAAGATATGTAAGGTCTCTCGATAAAAAAGAAGTTACTCTACCTGATATACCTAAAACAATAAGGAATAAGTGGATGCAAAGCAAAAAACACGTATCAAGGTTTATTGACGAATTAGACTACAATAATCAAATCCAATCATCCTATGACCTGACATTATTAGAAAGACAAAACAAAAGAAATCAACAGGATGTTGCCTAATTATGAAAAAAACTAAAATAATAAATATTATAGAATATTTATCTGCGACTTTAGTTTTCTCATATTTTTTTGTTCATAATATTTTTTTAGTTCTAATTGGAATTACATTCTCATTATACTTGATTAATATTAAATATCTTAATAACTTTATTAGATCTACAAACAAGAATTTAGATATTAAAAAATCTATTACAGGGCTAAATAATAATGATAAATTAAAAAAACCAATTTCTATTAATATAGCATCACATAAAGAAGATATAAAGCTCTCATTAGTTGAAACGATAGAAGAATTAGGATTCATTCCCTCTATAGATAAAAATGATGAAATCGACGCTGCATGATTTATTCCTTATATATAAACGACGTCACTAAATCTCAGTTTTTAAATAGATTTAACCTCTTTACAACTTAATTAATGAAGGTTAGTCTGGTATATATGCAATAAGTACATGAAAGAAGATCAAAACAGTATAGAAGATATATTAGTTAAAGGCTTATCCCATATCTTAAAAAGAACAGTAGAAGTCAGCCCAGGTGATCAATTAGCTATTGCTCAAGAGTATAAAGAGTGGATAAATTGTATATCAGCAAGCGATTTCTCAGAACAGGAAATACTAGTTATAGATAAATTTACTTTTACTTAGTATTGTATACTTTATCTTATACATATTGAATAATTTATAATATAAAAAGAGTAAATTAGGTACTTAAACTAAATAGTAAAATTATTATATGCATATAGTCCATCCTCAGAAATTATTATACACAAAAAGTTTTTATAATAATTTGAATAATTTGGAAAAATATAAATAATAATAAAATATTTAATAATAAATTATGAATTATTTTTTAATTTAATTTATTTTTCATTAAAATTGATTTCTATTTTATATCTATCAATAATTTGAAATTAAATTTAAATATTTTTAATGTATAATTTTCCTTGAAATAAGTACTTATTAAATCCATTTTAAATATATATAATAAATTACACTTTATACCCGAGAAATATAAAATTGACTTTTAGTAATACTGATGTACTATAGAGAGGCGCTGCGAGTGTATTGAGGAATCTCTATTTTGCCCACTCTAACAAAATCATTTAATTTACAAAGCCTGATTAATGAAACGAAGAACAGAAGCAAGGAGATTATTCACTTATTCAACCAACCAATTAATTGGAGTATCTAATGGAATCTTCAAGCACTTCAAGCTGTAAATCAACAACGAATCTAAAGCTTTCAAGCGGATTAGGAATAGGCAGAGAAGCTCTCATAACAAGCTCCACAAGAGAGTTAGTTGAATTTTATTGGGCAAATCGAAAGCGGTTTTCAGGTGGCTACATAGGATTCCCATCCAAAACAAGTAGGGATCAGGGGAAATAAATACTTAACTTCAAATTTTTATTTATGTTTTTCAGGTCTAAATAGAGAATAAATTTTAACCTATTAAAATAATATAAAAAATTATGGTTATTCTTTATCATTAATTACTTGATATGAATTCGGAACAAGTATTAAAAATAATATCCACCAAACAAAAACAAAACCGCTTATAACTGAAGTAAAAATAATGTTATTAAATAGTTTCCAACTAAAAATTATAACTAAAACTCCAAAGCTAATAATTGACCAAGGTTGACACCAGTAAGGCTTTAAATCCCAAAAACTTTTTTTTGAATTTGTATCCATTAAAGAAACTTGAGAAATAATTAAAGCTATCCAATTCTAACCACTTACTCAGGCTTTTCTTCTTCAACAGGCTGATCCTCTTCAACAGGCTTTTCTTCTTCAACAGGCTTTTCTTCTTCAATGGGTTTAATTTCAACTATGTTGTCATTTGACTCATAGTTCTCAGTATTAGTAAAAATCTGAGAAACTTCCTCAACTGAATCAGACTCAGAATTCTTAAGTAAAAACTTCAAAACATATCCAAGAGAGACAAACAAAGCTATTGGGATGACAAGTCCCAATAGCAATTTATAGAGAATTATTCCTATTCCAAGGACAGAAATAGAAATAAGAATGTTCTTCCTGTTCATATGAGCTAAATGAATAGATACTAAATCTAAGCTATTTCCGAGTTATCTTGATGACATAGCTTCAACGCGATGTCTATTTAAATAACATAAATTGTAATTTTTAACGTTAACTTCAATGCTCATCAAAGAGAAGGAATTAAAAAAATTCTTTAATTTATCTTATCGAGAAAAAGCTCCATCAAGGGAAGAATGGGAATCTTTATACAATCAACAAGTTAAATTCATTGACCCTACTCAAGAAATAAATGGACTTGATGCATATATCAAAGCTCAATATGGGTTAATTAAAAGATGTGATGATATTTATTTAGAATCACATTCAATTGCCATCAATAAGAATATTGCTTTTGTTGAATGGACAATGGGTTTAAAAATAAAAGGTATCGAATTTATATATGATGGGACAACACGGTTAATATTTGATAAAGAAGGAAAGGTAAAAGAACATAGAGATTATTTTGATTTTTGTTCAGGAACATTTGGAAATATTCCAGTTATAGGAGCATTATTTAGATGGTTATACTCAAGATTTGTTGAGTAAAATACTTATTACTTTTAAAAACAAAAAAGAACTAGTAAATTCACCTAATCGCAATCCAAAGAAAATAATATTTAGTTATTTTCCTAATTCTATTTGTTTATTTGGTTGAATACGTAATTAAAATTTTTCTTAGCTATAACCAAAGAAGTGCTGAAGGAATCAATGGGAACATTAGTTGAGTTAATCAAGGAAACCTACGACCATAAAGCTTGCTTAGAGATTGCGAGTAGTGGTTGTTCTGATGGAGCATGCACAAGACATAACTATCAAGCTGACACTCTCTTACTCTATATGAGTTACTCAGATGAGATCATCCAATACACTTCAGAAAGACTCGGATACTCTTTTCTTTCTAATCTTGCAAGAGATTTTGGATCACCACTAAAAGAAAATAAAGATCAAGATAATTTCTCATGGCAAGAAGTAGTATCGGCTTGTCCAAATAAGGACGACTATAAACATGCCCTTGTATGGAAATTTATAGAATTAGTCGCCAAAGAGAAAAGTTTAGAGAACTAATAATTCAATATGGAAATTAATTGCAAATAAATTCTCTAGTACTTGAACATTTATCCTACAGATAATTTAATTTTCAAAAAAGATCAAATACTACATTCATCCAAAGAGGTTGGAAAATAATATAAATTACAGCAAAGAAGACTATTGCACCTATTATTCCATAGATTTGAACCTCTATTTCTTCCCAAATCTCCTCAATCCAAATAAGGAAAGATTTATTCTTACTTTCTCTTTCCATTGAAAAATAGTATTAGAAAATTATCATAAACGAATAATAGCCAGTTTTAAATAATATTTATAAAAACACCTTAGATTTATCGATAATTCTATTCTATTGATAAAAAGAATATAAAATTTTGTCCAAAAAGACTCATTAGAAAGAATTTATAATTAAATTATTTAAATTACATCCAAACAAAAATTGAAGAATAAGCCTTCTATTGAAGAAATAATTTCAATTACACTTAGCTGTACATTAATTAGGATGACTGAAATAGATAAAATAGATAGATCATTCCTTTATCAAGAATTTAAAGAATGGATTGTAAATTCTGAAGAAAATGAAAAGAGCCAAGAAATTTTATGCCTGAAGTACTTAAGAAATGACCGAAACATTAATTAGATTAACTTATAATTAACATTTGATTATTTTCTAGAAAAAGAATTTTCAAATCCTCGTTCAAGGACAAAAAGCGCTAAGATAAAAAATTAAAAAAGAAAAGTAATGTTCGCTTCTATATTTTCTCTGTTTTTCTCAACTTTACTTTGGGTTCAAGTGCCTCAGTGGAGTGATAATTGGTCAAAATGTGCTGTGGATGTACCCGACACTGCATGTCATTGGTATATAGTTTCTCCTGACAATACTTTCGGTAAAGGATTCGATTGGGCTACAGCCCCTTGGTTTGATGCAAACGGGTTGAATGATGTTGCAAAAATTTCTTCTGAAACAGTTGTGGAAAAATTACAAGCAAAAGAAATTGGTAGAGAATTAATATCTTAACTATTTCATAGTTACTTACTTGAAAATAAGAATTACATTTTTACCCTGATATAATTAATTTCTTATTTCATCTAATACTCTTAATGCTTCATTTACATGAGCAGGACCATTTAAAAGGTCGTTGAAAATATGTCTAATAACCCCTTTTGAGTCGACAATATAAGTTACACGTCCATCAAGTAAACCAAGGACTTTAGGAACACCAAAAGCTTTTCTTAAAGAGTTTTCCGTATCACACAATAGTGGAAATGGTAGTTTATTTTTGTCTGCAAAAGATCTATGGCTTGCTTCATCGTCACCACTCACCCCCCAAACTTCTGCACCAAATAATTTAAAAAGATCGTATTTATCTCTAAAGCCGCAATTTTCTGCTGTACAACCTGGTGTATCATCTTTTGGATAAAAAAATAGAACTAGTGGTCTACCTTTAGCTTGCTTATTCGTCCTAGAAACTCCTAGTTGATCAGAGAGTGAGAAATCAGGTATTTGATCGCCTAACTTTAAACGCATTTGTATCCCAAAATTATATTAATACATTATATAAAAAATTAGGGCATGTTGGAGGTAAAAAGAGTTTCTAACATAGTAATAACTGTATAATTTATAAATGAAACCGGTATCAACTGTGGTTTGGGAACCATCGATTTATTAAGCTAAAATAATAAGATTTTCGAATTTTAGTATAATGGTATTAATTAAATAAAAGTCATTGAGTGGTTTCGGGAAAAAGAAAAAAGAGAATAAAGGCTCTTCTAAAAAACTACAAAAGCTCTCAGAAAAGGATCTGAAAGCGAAATCAATCAATAATCACATTAAAGGTAATTTAGATGAAGCAGAAAAAGGTTATATAGCTTTTTTAAAAAATGGGTATTCTGATGCAGATATAATTTCAAATTATGCATTAATATGTGAAAAAAAAGAAGAAAATGATAAAGCTATAAAATTATATGAAAAATGTACAAAAAGTTATCCAAATCATATTTACTCAAAATTAAATTTATCTTTTTTATATTATAAGTTAAATAATTTTAAAAAAGCAGAAATGATAATTGAAGAAGCAATTAAATTAAAGCCAAGTCTACCTAATGGATATTGTATTAGAGGATTAATTTTAAAAAGTTTAAATAAATATGATGAGTGTAAATTGTCACTTGAAAAAGCTATCGAATTAGATAGGAATTACTTTGATGCATATATAAATCTAGGGTTATTATATAAAGATTATAATAAATATGATAAAGCAGAAGAATATTATTTAAAAGCTTTAGACATTAATGATAAATCTGCTATTGTTCATTTAAATCTAGGCGCATGCTACAAAGAGAAACAAGAACTAGAAAAGGCACTATTACATACAAAGATAGCTATAGATCTCGATGATAAGTTAGAAAACTGTTATTTAAATCTAGCTACAATATACAACCAGATTGGTGATTATAAAAAATCACTTTCACTTACCAAAAAAGAAATTTCACTGAATAAAGATAGTGGACTAAGTTTTCAACTTCTAAGTGAATTGATTAAGAAAGGAGAATTATTAAATACATCAGAGAAAAATAACAGAGAATTACTATCCATTATATTAAATAGAAAAGATATTTCTCATCGAGAACTATTTGGCAATATAAACAGCCTGGTCTCCAAAGATGTATTAGAGAAATTATCTATTTTAGAATTCGAATTATTTGAGAATGATGAATTTAATATTCTTATTGAGAACAAGGAATTAGTCAAAGCACTTTCACTACTAATATTTTGCTCTCCATTATGGGAAAAAACTTTAGTAAATATACGCAAGAAACTTCTTATAAGCTATTCAGATAAAGAGAAGGTAAGTAATAGTATTTTTAACTTTACTATAGGAATTGGATCACAATGTTTCTTAAATGAATATGTGTATTACATATCCGAAGAAGAAAAAGATAAACTAGAAATACTTAAGAACACAATCAATAATAATGAAAACAAAGATTATAAATTAGCGATAATATCATGTTACCAATCTCTATACTCTATAAATAATGAAATAATTAATTTAAATGCTTATTTATCAAATAAAGAAGTGCTAAATAATCTACTGAATTTACAATTAAAAGAGTTAAATTATGAAAAAAAGATTTCAAAAGGAATTAAAAAGATAGGACATATAAAGGATTCTATATCTAAGGAAGTAAAAAATCAGTATGAATTATATCCTTACCCTAGATGGAGATATAATTCATACTCTACAGAAAACAAATTAAATTTTATATCAGTTATTAATTCTGAAATTTATCCAAATAAAATTACATCTAATTCAAACCAATTAAAAAATAAAAAAATAAATATACTTATAGCTGGCTGTGGAACGGGGATTCAAATACTTGAAGCATCTCGATATAGTAATTGTGAAATAACCGCAATCGATTTAAGCAATTCAAGTATCTCATATGCAAAGAGAAAGGTCGATGAATATGGATTGAAAAATGTAGATTTTATAGAAATGGATTTACTTGAATTGACAGCACTAAATAAAAGATTTGATTTAATAGAATGCTCAGGTGTTCTCCATCATATGAATGATCCTACTAAGGGATTATCAAATCTATTTAATGTATTAGAACCAAAAGGTTTTTTAAAGTTAGGTTTGTATAGCAAGTATGCAAGAAAAGAAATACTAAAAGCAAGAAAACTCATCAAAGAAAAAAATATTAAACCAAGCGTTGATGGAATAAGAAGCTTCAGAAATGACATTCTTAATGGAGAAATAAAAGAGTTAATTGAAATAACTAATTGGTCAGATTTCTACTCAACCTCAATGTGTAGAGATCTCTGCTTTCATAGTCACGAAAACTGTTACTCATTAATTGAAATCAAAGAGATGTTAAAAGTATCTAATCTTGAATTCCTAGGTTTTACTCTTTCAAAAGATATAAAAGATAAATATCAGAGAGATAAAAAAGATATAGACTCTTTAAAAGACTTAGAATTATGGGATAAATTTGAAAAATTAAATCCTAATTCCTTTAGAGAAATGTATCAGTTCTGGGCTAGAAAATCAATTAAATAGTTGTTCTTCCAATCCTGGAATAAACATTTTACATAGGGAGAAAATAAATAATATTGCTAAAACATTACCTAGCATTGCTATTGCAAAGCGAATTCTTAGATCCTTAGCAAATGGTAGTAGGGTTTCCCAAAGTTGTAATAATGGTCCGCCTGCCATTGGATATTAATGTTTAATTACTCTAATAGCTTACAGTGGGAGTACCTTATTGGCTACAAAAAACCAAGATTTAAAGTAAAAAGATTCTATTATTATCATCTACTTCAATTTACTTCTCATAACAAATAGAAGTATCAACCCTATCAATATTAGGGATAAAGGGTAAAGGAGTATAAATAATATATCTGTTAATTTTTCTGGTCTATTCACAATAAACAAACCCACTATAAAAATTATTATTGGCAAAAGGATAAGTGATTTTATTAATAGGCCTTCATTCCATTTCTTAATCTGATTATCTTCATCTAATAAAGTTTCCAATTTATCCTTTAAAAGCTTATCATCAAAATCAGACTCATCACTCATCATTTTTTAGCTATAAGTCAAAAACTACTCATGTAAAATAAATCTACATGATGATTTATAAGTTATCAAAATTATTTAATCCATTACTAAAGAAAAATGAATCATTTAAATTATGTAGATTTATTTGGATTTTTAGCTGCTTTCCTTACAACTATTGCTTTTTTGCCTCAGTTATATAAAACATGGCAAACGAAATCAGCAGATGATGTTTCGTTAGTTATGTTAATTCTTTTCATAACAGGTCTTTTTTGTTGGATTATTTACGGCTTGAAGATCAACTCTATTCCTATTTTAGTTGCAAATATAATCACTTTTATTTTTAATTTTTCAATCTTAGTTTTAAAAATTTCATATAGAGAAAACAAATAACAAAGAGATTCTTTTATATATATTAAATTATTTTTTTTGTGCTCACATAGAAGCTATAGTTAACTCAGAACTGTACAAATTAAATGCCTGTAGAAGAACTTCAACTGATTGGGAAATCTCTGGCTTTGCACCCTCCTGTAATGATAATTACTCTTGGTTTATTTATGTATATTAGGGGTAAAGCAATTGCAAGCAGCAACCCAACAAAGAAAGTTACTCCTTTTTTCCCTTTTAGAAACGTTTGAAAATATAAGATTAAAAAAAACTATCTCTATTTAATTTTGTTAAATAGAGATAGTTTTTTTTTTAATTTAGATCTCAACCAAAAGGATTGGATCCCTTAAGTGGTCCTACGAAAAGGAATTCAATAACAGTCCCCAATATTGCCATCGGAAAAACCCATATAGACATAAATCTTAGTCCCATGAACTTCATTCCACCTTTACCTGCAAAAGCATCTTTGGTCATTGTATAAACAGTCTCCGTATCACTTACCTCATAAGAATCATTAAGGCCTGATTCGTAAGCTTTAACAAAATCCATCCTATTAAATAAATTTCTAATTTTATTAATAGCGACTATTGGCCAAACCCATAAATAAAAGATACGAGAGCCCAATCTATTAGCATCAGATTGTGGATTTCCCAAATCCTGATTAGTGTTGTCTTTTGGAAATGAATCTTCAATTATCGAAGCTATTGCCTCTTGATCAGTTGTGTAATCAACTACAGTATTTGCTGAATCCATCAAGAACTGAAATTTTGAATGATTATAAGATTAATTCCTTATTTTTGTATTGAAGAAATAATTTAATATTTATTGGTAACAAATATCCAAAAATCGAGAAATAATAAAAAAAAGACCTAAATAAATTTAGGTCTTTTTAAGCTCTCAATTTTTAAAAAAGAAATTTAACTGTATAACAATTTACTTGTTAAGCGTTTATTACCCCGCGGCGAATAAATTGCATTGCAAAAATTGCACCAAGGAAAAACACTGTTGGGATACCCAATGCATTGACGGCCAAAGTTCTAACAGTGAAAACTGGGTAGCCACCAGCTGGTCTTCCTTTATCAGCAACAATTGCAGTATCTTCCCAAACTTGTTCGTTTTTAATAGTTGGGCCATTATCCCAGACAAATACTCCCCACCTACGCAACCAATAATCAGCAAAGGCAAGAGTAAAAATAACTGGAGAAAGAACCAGCAATAATTTAAGTGTGTTCATCCATCTAGGATATTTATGACACAAATCCTGGCATATGAGAGCCAAAAAGGCTGATCAAGAACAAGACCCTAAGGATTCTGTAACAAATTAATCCAATTTCAGAAGCTTTAAAGACTCCTTTATCCCTCTAGCTTTACTTCTGATAAGGTAGTTTTATTGCCTTTTGGCAGGCCTATAAATTATTGGTTTTTATTTATGGAATTTGGTTTTAAAGAAATTCTTTTTGGACTTGCTGGGGTCAGCATGATTGCTTGGGCCGGAGTTATTGGCCTATGGCATACCTATATGTTCCCAACATTTTTCAAAGAAGATTCCAGTCGAATTAATAGTGCATCTCCGGTAGGTTCTGCTCAGTCAGGCACTAATGCCAATGGCTCCAATAAACCATGGTTTATTGATGATGAGGGTGGGACACTCACTCCAAATTCAGCACTTGGTGCTATAGGTCTTAGCGATAGAGGAAAATACAGCAAAAAATCTTTTGTAGTTGCTGATTTCAATCCTGTTGAATCTGACTATGGAGTAAATAGGCTTTACACATCGATTTTAATTGGATTAGCTATTAGTACTTTTGTAATAATTTCCTTTGGTCTTCAAAGTGGATTTGGAATGATGGGACCAACCTTATAAACTGTTTAAGGTTAAATTAAAAAAAATATACAACATATAGACCTAGTACAAAATTACTTAATTCTTAACTCCTTAAAAGATTGAAGAGTCTACCTCTGAATATAGAGCTAGACTTTTTTTATTCAAGATAAATTCTTGGCTGAAATGTTTTCAGATAAAGATCTTTGATTTGAAAGAATTTGGCAGATTTTTAAATATTTTGTATCTATTTATTGAAAAGAAAATGGCATTTAATTTTTGCTTTCGAAAAAACTCAAATCATTTTCTCCTCAACCCCTTTAATAGCTATGGTTTTAGAATAGTAGGGAGGATGAAATACAAATCAAAGAATTTGCGTTCCCGACACATGATTTACGTATTTTGACTTTTTTGTGTATCAAAAATCAATCTTAAATAGACAAGAAAATTTAAAAACAACCAAATTCACTCTAAATGTGCAAAGCTGCTTTAAAATATAGTTGATTTTAAATTGCTCCATGACTGTAGGAATCTACTTCGCTACAACAACAGGTAAAACCGAAGATATAGCTGAACGGCTTCACGGCTTACTTGACTCTGCTGAAGGTCCAAAGGATATTTCAGACGTCGATGACCTTAGTGAATTAGCTGGGCATGATGGGGTCATTTGTGGAATCCCAACATGGAATACTGGTGCTGATTCTGAAAGATCAGGGACAGCTTGGGACTCTATCCTTGAGGACATCGGGGAGCTGAATCTAAGTGGTAAGAAAGTTGCGATTTTTGGTTTAGGTGATTCTTCTACTTATACCGAAAACTATTGCGATGCAATGGAAGAGCTTCATAGATACTTCCAACAAGCTGGTGCTTCAATGGTTGGATATGTTTCAAAATCAGATTACACTTTTGACGAATCTAAAAGTGTAGTTGGAGAGCAGTTCTGTGGATTACCATTAGATGAAGACAGCGAATCAGACATGACTGATGAAAGACTTTCAGGATGGGCTGAAAAACTAAAAGGTGAAATGTTTTAAGCTTAAAACTTAATTTTGAAAATCTTCCTAAGTAAATACTTAGGAAGATTTTTTTTGAGAATTTTTACGTTATTAAAAAAGCTCTAGAATATTCACATTCAAAATCTGCCTAAACAAGTCATTATCTAAAGCTATTGACGAAATCAGCCCAAAAAGACCGGAAATATCTTAAGGTTTTCTTTATGAACTCAAATAATTGCTCAGGTCAAAACATTTCTATAAGTGTAAATCTCTCTTTGAAAGACGAGACATTGCGCATGTTAATAGAAATGGCTGACGATATGGGAACAACTCTTGAGGACGTTTTGAGCTCCATAGCTGAGGACTCTGTAATTGATTTAAAGAGACTTCAAGATGATTTAGGCATTGTGATCATCCCAGAAAAATGCAGCAAACAAGATTTAATTAACTCGCTTCAATAAAATTCAGATATTTTAAAATCTTTCTGGTCTAGGTTTTTCCCAAGTAGATGTTACACCTTTTGATTTAAGTGCTTTAGCTCTTCTCTCAAGATTCTCTCTATTAAGTCTCCAAACACTATAAACCCCAAAATTTCCTAATACTTTTGGCCTTAATCCTTGCCAATAAGGTTTTTCAACTGATCTTTCATCGATAATCAAAAGAGCGGTTTCTGAGCTATTTGGTCCATATATAGGCCTTCCTTCCCAACCCCTCCGCTTCTCATTTTCAAGTCGATCTACAACATTTACGAAGGCACTTTTAGATCGACCTTCAAAAACAATTATCTCATTAGTATAAAAATGAATAGAAGGTTTCATAGCTCCAACCATAACCAAGGGCTCATTCTTATTCTTAGAATTTAAAAGTAATTCAGAAGCTTGTCTTAACGGAAGTTGTCTTAATCTATCTGCCAAGTCAAAAGTTGGTAAAACAACCAGAAAATGAGATAAAACCAAAGGTATTTGCAAAATTAATAATTTTCCATATATTTTTCTAGAAGAAAATATAATTCCTAGCAAAGCAATAAAAAGAAAAACCAATCCAGCTTTATCAATTAAAAAACTATTAGTTAATTCTTCTGAAAAACTGGGAATCTCAGGATCATTTAGAAGGTCTATCCAATATTCTGAAGAGAAAAAAATTGCACAAAAGAGGACAGATATAAATATTGTAATTTTCCATGCTAAAGATTTTAAGAAGTCATCTTTAATATGATTTGTTAGAGAAAAAGATATTAAAATCGATGCGGCGGGGGTAGCAGGAAGCCAATAACTCGGAAGCTTTGTGGCGGAAATAGTAAAGAATACAAATACAGAAATCAACCAAAAAAATGCAAACTCAAATAATGACTTATCTGGTTTTTTTATAACCCTTTTAGACCATTTAAATATATTGCAAAAATTATACCAAATACTTATTAATAAAAATGGAGTAAAAGGCAAGGAGGCTATTGACAATACGATTAGAAAAAACCACCAAGGTTCGCCATGTGAATTTACTACTGAAGTAAATCTCTGGAGATTGTGATAACCAAAAAAGCTTTCATAAAAAGGTTTACCCTCTATTAATAGTTCAATTAAATACCATGGGGAGCTAATAATAAAAACAATACATAAGCCTGGAATTACCTTTAATAATTTTAAAATCCTAGGAAAATCATTTTGAAATAAAGCAAAAAAGAAAATTGTTAAACCAGATAAGACCAAAGCGACGGGACCTTTAGTTAAAACTGCTAATGACAAAAAAATCCAAGGCAGCCACCAAGCTTCTCCCTCTGGATTAGCGTATCTTCTCCATTGAAAAAGCAAGCAAATTCCAAGAGTACTGCAAAGCAACGCATCACTTACAGCAATTCGTCCCCAAATAATTATTAAAGGCGAAAAAGCAAAGGCGAGAGAAGCAATTATTGCTGTTCTCCTAATGAAAAAATTTTCTTCTTGGGGATATCTCATTATTGTGTCTCCTAAAGCAAGCATTAAACAAATTGTTGCTAGTGCAGAAGGAAGTCTTGCAGCCCAGGTCCCTAAAGGATCCCAAAAAACATTCCCTGGAATTGAAAAACCTATCCCCATTAACCAGTAGACCAAAGGAGGCTTATCAAAACGTGGTAATCCATTTACTTGAGGTGTCAACCAATCCCCTGTTTCTGCCATTGCTCTACTAGCTGCCGCGAACAAAGGTGGGGTCTCATCAACTAAACCCGTTGATCCTAATTGCCAAATAAAAGCTATAAATCCAATAAATAAAATACAAAGAAGACCACGTCTTCTTTGTTGATAAGTTGGTGAAAATGACTTTGTTAAACTTTTCAATTAATCTTAGAAGTCTTTAGAGAAATTTTCACTTAATCCTTTATTAATCCAATGCACAACTCGTTGAGCAAAAACCTTGTTAGAAGCGTTTTTCTCAAACCAGTCTCTACAATTTTTTCTTTTGATTTTTGATACTGATTGTGTTGCTTTTTTCATTCCTTCAATATCATTCGGCTTAACCAAAAAACCATTAAATCCATTTTCGATCAATTCCCCAGGTCCTCCGATATCATATGCAATCACAGGGACACCACAAGCCATAGCCTCTACAATAACGTTACCGTAAGCCTCATTCCATTTAGGGGTATTTATAAAAGCTCTGCATTGTCCAAGTTCCTCTTGAAATTTTTTCGTTGGGAGAAAACCTTTCCACTCAATAACTCCTTTTTTAAAATCATTTTCAATTTTTAATGCATACTCTCTATCTTCTACAAATCCCCAAACTATTAATTTTTCTCCTAAATCTATCGCAACTTTTACTGCATCTTCTAATCCTTTCTCTGGAGCGATTCTTCCAGCCCAGCCTATCGGTCCATTCTCATTTTCATTGAAGAAATAATTTTCCTTATCAAAACCATTACCAACAATAATTGGATCAGTACTTAAGGAATAATCTTTTGACTGTCTTTTAGTATGGAAAGCTAATTGATAAGGAAATAACTGACTTATTTCATTAATAGTTTCTTTCATTACTATTGATTCTGCTCCCATACTAATTAAATGAAATATCTTAATTTCTGTAGTTTTTGTTAACCATAATGGAAGCCAATCGTATGCAAAGTTAATAACAGCATCATATTGATATGATAAATCAATCACAGCTTCCCATAACTTAGGTAAAACACTATTAGCAGGAATTAGAACTGGATCTGTCTTTTTCCTTCTTTGCCAACTTGGTTGATCTTTTCCATCAATTAATATTATTTCAAGATTTTCACTTTCAAAGGGTAATTTTGATCCTACTGGTGCTAATAAAATAATTTTATGACCTAATGAAATTAAACCTTTTACGAGAGAAATAATAGTAAGTTCAACTCCGCCACCCCTTCCACTTCCTAGATAACCAATAGGTGTACTTACAAGAATAATTTTTAATTGCTTATTTTTCAATTTAACTAAGCCTCTCCTATTAATTTATTATTACTTTTATCTCCCCAAAATCTTTCTCTTTGACTTACAAATAGTACTGAAATCAAAACCAAAACCACTCCAATCCACTGAAGGAAGAAAAGTCTCTCTCCTAACCAGATTCCACCAGTAATTAAAGCAAATACTGGTGTTAGAAATGCAAGAGTACTAAAGCTTGTTAATTCTTTTCGGCTTGCGAACCAAAAAAATAATCCATATGCAAGTGCACTACCAAATAAACTTGAATAAGACATCAAAGTCCACTCAAATGGAGACCAGTCTGGTACTAAAGGCCAATTTTTATCAAAAACATGCCAAACGAGAAGAGGGAGACTGCCCAAAACCATATGCCAACCTGTTACTGCGACAGGGTCACTATTTTTGCAAGCGAATCGAATAAGCACTGTTCCTAAGGCCATAGAAGTTGCTGCGCATATCATCCAGATTTGGCCATGGCTTACAAAATTACTTCCTGATTCAAATTTGCCAAGCAAAAACCAATTTCCTAGCAATTCAGTAGGAACGCCTAGACAAATTATTCCCACCAAGCCAAGAACCAGTCCAATCCATCCAATTGGATTTATTGCATCTCCAAACAAAATTCTTGCCAACAAAGCAACCATCAAAGGTTGAGAATCGATAAGCACCGATCCCAATCCCGCGCCGGTTTCCATTAAGCCTTTCGCAAGAAAAATTTGAAATAGCGTTGCATCAATAAGAGTAAATACAAAAAACCACAACAAATCATCTTTTGAAATATTCCAACTTCTTTTAAGTAAGGGTACTGATGCTAAAACAATTACACCTGCTGGCAAAAGCCTTAGTGAGGCGACAATCTCAGGCCCTGCAGCATTAACTAAAGGTGCCATAGCGGCCATTGACGTTCCCCAAAGAGCGAACGGCAAAATCATCAAAAACCAATTCCAAATGATAAACATAAGGTCAGAAAGCAATCTCTTTTTTAAGATCAATAAAGTTATGCATAATTTGAATGATTTGGCCGTTGAGTCGTAAATCCAAAAAAAGGATGGCACGAATCTGTATTGAAGGTCCTATCAATGCAGAAACTCGAAAAAATGTTCTCAAAGCATTAAAGCAAATTGAGGAAAGAGAGTTTCCAGCGCTATTACTTCGCATTGATAGTCCTGGGGGAACAGTTGGTGATAGCCAAGAAATTCATGGTGCTCTCTTGAGGCTAAGAGAAAAAGGTTGTCATGTTGTAGCTAGTTTTGGCAATATTTCAGCCTCTGGAGGAGTCTATATAGGAGTAGCTGCTGAAAAAATTGTCGCCAATCCAGGGACAATCACAGGTTCAATTGGAGTGATCTTAAGGGGAAACAACTTATCTAAATTGTTAGAAAAAGTTGGTATTAAATTTGAGACAGTAAAAAGTGGTATCTACAAAGATATACTTTCGCCTGATCGTTCTTTATCAACAGAAGAGAGGGCTCTTCTTCAATCATTAATTGACAGCAGTTATGAACAATTTGTTTTAGCAGTTGCTAATGGAAGAAATTTAACAACTGAAGTTGTTAAGAATTTTGCTGATGGGCGAGTCTTTACTGGAGAACAAGCTAAAGAATTCGGCCTAGTAGATGAAATTGGTGATGAAAATGATGCAAAATTACTTGCTATAAAAATTGCGAACCTAGATGAAAAAACCAAGCCAATTACTTTCGGTAAGCCCAAAAAGAAATTATTAGGTCTTTTACCAGGAGGTAAATTGATACACAATCTCTTAAGCCAATTAAATCTTGAACTGGAGGGAAATGGACAAATTCATTGGATATATAAGCCATAAATCATGAGATTCCAAAATGAATTCAATTATCTATGTGCATTAAGAGGTGCTACGACTTCTGATCACAATACAATTGAATCAATCACTTCCGCGGTGGAGGAATTGCTTGCTGAACTAGTTTCTAGAAATAATTTGATCCCAGATCAAATTATTTCTGTTACTTTCTCTGTCACTTCAGACTTAGATGCTTGTTTCCCAGCCTCTATTGCCAGAAAAAAAGCAGGCTGGGAAGGAATAGCTCTTTTAGACTGCCAACAAATGTATGTCAAAAGCGATTTATCGAGATGTATTCGAATACTTGCTTACGTTACTTTACCTAATAAGCAAATGCCCCAAAATCCATATATTGGCAGAGCAAAAAAATTACGGCCAGACCGATAAGTCCAAAGTTTTTGCCAACTAGCGACTATATTTAATAAACATAACTCCTATGCACTTGAATATTTTCAAGTGCTCAAGATTTTCAAAACCAGGTCATGTTCAGGAATCAAACTTTACCAATCATCAAGAAAGCTTTTTTTATTAGTTTTTCAACTTTCCTATTTGGTTTAGGAGCCATTAACTTAACGCCTAAATCTTCCGCATCTCCTGGTTTTTTTGAATTTCAATGGGATAGAGAGGAAGGTTATAAACAGCTTAGATATTATCAATCTTCGTCTGAAAGACTTGATAGAGCATCATATTACTTGTTTTTAAGAGGTAAAGAAAGGAAAGCGGATATTACCAAATTGACACTAAAAGTACCCGATTATTTTGATGCAAAAATTAAGTCTAAAAAACTTAGTTTATGTAAAGTAAAAATTGGAGGATATACCGGCAGAACTAGATGTTTAGAAAATATTCCATCATTATTTGAAATTAATGACAAACAAACTTTAATTCAAATTTCTCCAGAAAGACCAATTCCATTAAATAAGGATAATTATGCAGTGGTAATGAAGATTTTCAATCCAAGAAAAAGAGGAATGTTCCAATTCCAAGCCTTTTCTCAAAATATTGGAGACCTTGATATCTCAACATATTTAGGGACCTGGAACTTAGAAGTACAGTGAACTGATAAATTAATCTTTGTATCTAATCTAATACTGGCATAAATTGAAATGACAAAAAGAACCTTTGGAGGAACCAGTAGAAAAAGAAAAAGAGTTTCTGGATTCAGAGTGAGAATGAGATCTCATACTGGAAGAAGAGTTGTCAGAACTCGTAGAAAACGTGGAAGAGCACGCTTAACTGTATAAGAGTGAACTCTAAAAGAACTTAAAAACTAAAGTTTCTTCTAATGGTTTTGCCAAAACATATGAGACTCAAAGGTCATAGATGTTTTGATTTCATCTATAAAGAAGGCTTTAAGTTCTATGGGTCGTCAATGGTCCTTAGGGTTACAAAGGCAAATACAAAATTTCAATCCAAATTGATTAACTCAGAGGATAGGCCCTCAATTAAATGTGCTATATCAATAAGCAACAAGGTAAGTAAAAAATCAGTTACTAGAAATAGAATTCGACGGTTATTCCACCACCACTTATCATTAAGATTATCTAAAATTAATATTGATGCAGAAACTTGGGCTTTTATTTCTTTGAAACCCAATTGTATGAAAAACTCTGAAAGCACTCTGCTTAAAGAATGTGACAAACTACTTACTAAGGCTGGATTAACAAAATGACTATTAGCCCTAATGAAGATATTTTTTATGAAGGTGGACCTGCAAGTGGAGATTTAATAATCAATTTGATAGCAGGATTAACATTGATTGGATTGCCATTTACTTTTGGAGCTTTAGTTAGAACCCTGTGGGTTAGATATAAAATAACTACACGTAGAATATCTGTAACTGGTGGTTGGTTAGGTCGTGATAGAACTCAAGTGGTTTACAGTCAAATCTCTGAGATAAGAGCCATTCCAAGAGGCTTAGGCTCTTATGGTGATATGGTTTTAGTCCTTAAAGATGGAGCTCGCCTCGAGATGAGATCAATTCCCAATTTTCGAGAAACCGAGTCTTTTATCCTAGAAAAAATAAAAAGTTCACCTATAAATAAGGTCGATAAAAATGTCCAAGGTTTTTCAAACTAATGAGCCCTCACAAATATGTGAGACAAGAACACATCCTCTAAGGCAAACTGGCCTAACAAACTCAATCTTTCTAAATTAAAAGCCGTGATCGGGTACATCTCAGACAATCTCCTTATCCCGATCCTAGATTTTTTCTATGGATTAGTTCCAAGTTATGGATTAGCGATTGTCGCATTAACCATTGTTATTCGCTTGGCCCTTTTCCCTCTTAGCGCAGGCTCCATCAGAAGCGCAAGAAGGATGAAGATAGCCCAGCCTGTTATGCAAAAAAGACAGGCTGAGATCAAAAGTAGATACGCCAGCAATCCTCAAAAGCAACAAGAAGAATTAGGGAAATTAATGGGTGAATTCGGGAGTCCATTAGCCGGTTGTCTTCCTCTATTAGTTCAGATGCCTATCTTGTTTGCCTTATTCGCAACATTGAGGGGATCACCTTTTGCTGATGTTCCTTATTTAGTCAATCTAAAAGTCCTTCCATCAGATCAAATAGCAGCTGTGGAGCCCAAACCTTTTAAGACAGCAAAACATTCCATTTTTATAACCGAAAAAAATCATTTTCCAGTTATCGCATCGCTTCCAGGCGGTACAAAGATAGGCTCCGGTGAGACAGTTAAAATAAATTTGCAAACTATTAATGGTGATTCCTATTTAAATGAATTAAAAAAATATGAAGATGGACCAAAGTTTTCACCTTCTTGGTCAGTTACTAAAGGTGAAGATATCGTAAAAATTTCCTCTGATGGAACAGTAAATGCTCTTACCCCAGGAGATGCGACAGTAGAAGCAAAGATTCCTGGCTTGGCAGCCAAAAGCGGTTTTTTATTCATTAAAGCCCTAGGAAATGTTGGCTTTTATGTTGATGGAGCAATTCATTGGGATATCGCAATTCTAGTAGCAAGTTTTGGTTTAACACTTGTTATTTCTCAGGTGCTTTCAGGAAGAGGGATGCCTGTTAATAAGCAGCAATCAACTGCAAATAAAATTACACCAGTAATGATTACAGGAATGTTTTTATTCTTCCCTTTGCCAGCTGGTGTTCTGCTTTATATGGTTATCGCAAATATTTTTCAAGGATTGCAAACATTTCTTCTTAGCAGAGAATCTCTACCTGATAATTTGCAGAAAATTCTTGATGAGCAATTAAGTCAGCAAGATAAACCTAGTGTCTCTTCAGCTTCGGAAGTAATATCTGATTCGGATAGATTACCTTTTGAACCCAAGAGTAATAAATAGTTTTTCCAAAACCTTATTATATAAACTCATCTATATCCAGAATTGGATAAATAAATGATTTCTAAATGGGATGAACAACTTGATCTACTAATCAGAGCAAGAACTCCTATTATTTGGATAAGAAGCAATGAAGAAGAAAGAGTTGAAACTCTTTTAAAAAATTCTTCTAAGAGATTGTCACCAAGAAGGCTTGCGACTTGGGATTATATAGATGGTATTAATAATGTTCTTAACTCTAATAATATTGGATCTAAGCAGCCAATGGCCGTCCTAGAATGGCTGAAAAAACTAGATGAAAGATCTCCTACAATCCTTTTATTAAAAGATTTTCACCATTTTTGTGAGGATCCAGGCATTATAAGAATGCTTAAAAATTTAACTATTAATCTTCGTTCAAAGCCTCATTCAATAATTATCAGTTCTGGATTGTGGAGTCCTTCAAATGATTTAGAAGAAGACTTGACGATTCTTGATCTACCTTTACCCAAAGAAGATGAAATTAAAACACTTTTATCAAATATTGCTGAGGCTAGTAATTCTCAATTAGAAGAAAAAGTCCTAAAGGAACTTACAAGTGCATGCAGCGGTTTAAGTGAATCAAGAATTCGTAAAGTAGCTGCTAGAGCACTTGCTCAAAGAGGACAAATTGGGAGAGAAGATTTAAAAGAAGTCTTAGAAGAAAAACGCCAATCTATTGCTCGAAGCGAGGTACTGGAATATTGCAAAACTAATAAATCGCCAAATGATGTTGGCGGTTTACAAATATTGAAGGATTGGTTAGGGCAAAGAAAACAAGCTTTCTCAAAAGAAGCAAAAGATTTTGGGTTGCCATTACCTAAGGGCGTTTTGTTAGTGGGGCCTCAAGGTACAGGAAAATCTCTTGTAGCAAAAGCAATCGCAAATAGTTGGTCCATGCCATTATTAAGACTTGATGTAGGAAGATTATTTGCTGGTTTAGTAGGCGCCAGTGAAGCTCGTACAAGAGAAACTATTCAGCGTGCTGAAGCTATGGCCCCTTGCATTTTATGGATTGACGAAATTGATAAAGCTTTTGGTGGAGATGGAAGAAGTGACGGAGGAACAAGTCAAAGAGTTCTGGCAAATATTCTTACATGGATGTCAGAAAAAACTTCTTCGGTTTTTCTTGTAGCCACTGCAAACGGAATAGATAAACTTCCACCTGAACTTCTCAGAAAAGGAAGATTTGATGAAATTTTTATGCTGGAATTACCTTCTAAAAACGAAAGACATAAGATTCTTGAACTTCATCTTCAACAAAGAAGACCAAATTTAAAAATTAATTTAGCAACTGCTGTTGATAGAACTGAGGGATTTTCTGGAGCGGAATTAGAACAATCAGTTATAGAGGCAATGTACTTTGCATTTGCAGAAAAAAGAGAGCTTCTTGAAAGCGACCTGATCCTGGCCACAAGTCAATTAGTTCCTCTTTCTAGGACGGCAAAAGAGCAACTTGAATCTTTAAAAGAATGGGCTTCTGGTGGGAGAGCAAGAGCTTCATCGCCGAAACTGTTTTAAAGTTATTTAGCTTTTTAATTTCAATTAATCCAAAGAATAATTTTTAATTTAGAAGTAATTTACAAGTCTGATAATTTTTAGGAACAATTAAGGATTAGGCTAAAAGGACTTAACCATTCAAATAGTGCTAGACCAGAGATTACTTAGAGACAATCCAAACTTAATAGAGGAAGGGCTTAAATCACGAGGCATGGAAATTGATTTAGGTCCTCTACAAAAATCCTGCAAAGAACTTAAAGAGCTCGAAGAAAAAAGAAATAGCCTACAAGCCCAAGGAAATTCAATTGGCAAAGAGGTTGGACAAAAAATAAAAGAAGGCCTTGCTCAAAGTTCTGAAATAATTTCCAACCTTCGCACCAAAGGGAATCAAATAAAAAAACAAGTTGGGGTTATTGAAGAAGAAGAAAAGTCGATATCTCAAAAGTTAAATGAACAAATTCTTTGTTTACCTAACCTTCCTGAAAAAGATGCTCTCAAAGGGAAAAATGAAAAAGATAACAAAGAGATAAGGAGATGGGGTAAAACTTTTGCAGGAAATAATTATCGAGAACATTGGAAAATCGCTAATCAATTAAACCTCTGGGATAGTGAGCGATCATCATTAATAGCTAAAAGTCGCTTTGTAACCCTTTTCAACCAAGCTGCAAAACTTGAGAGATCACTGATAAATTTCATGCTTGATTTTCATGTTAAGAAAGGATATTTAGAAGTTCTTCCTCCAGCACTTGTAAACACTGCAAGTCTTACTGCATCAGGTCAACTTCCAAAATTTGCCGAGGAAAGTTTTCGTTGTGCAGAAGATGATTTATGGCTAACCCCTACTGCTGAAGTTCCATTAACATCGCTTCATCGAGGTGAGATTATTCCTAAAGATTTACTCCCATTAAAATACGTTGCTTATAGTCCTTGTTTTAGAAGAGAAGCTGGAAGTTACGGTAGAGATACAAGAGGGCTAATCAGACTTCATCAATTCAATAAAGTTGAGCTTTATTGGTTTTGCGCCCCGGAAGAATCTGAAGGAGCTTTAGAACAAATAACCTCTGATGCAGAATCTGTTCTTAAAGAACTCGAACTGCCATATCGAGTAATTGAGCTTTGTACAGGAGATTTAGGGTTTTCTGCCCAAAAAACTTATGACCTTGAAGTTTGGCTCCCTGGTGCTAATGCCTATAGAGAAATATCAAGTTGCAGCAATTGTGGAGAATTTCAAGCTAGACGCTCATCAATTAGAACAAAAGATAAAAATAAAAAAAATATACTTTTGCACACCCTAAACGGAAGTGGACTTGCCATAGGTCGCACTATGGCTGCGATTCTAGAAAATTATCAACAATCTGATGGAAGTATCAATTTACCAAAAGCCTTAATACCTTACTTCGGTTCGAACAAAATAAAGCCAGAATAGCTCAATCAAAATCCAATTAATGAACGTTCTTTTATCTATAGCTGTACTTGGCCTTTTGATTTTTTTTCATGAGGCTGGTCATTTTTTAGCAGCAATACTCCAAAAAATCAAAGTCAGTGGTTTTTCAATTGGTTTTGGGCCAGCTCTTTTTAAAAAGGAAATAAATGGAATTAATTATTCTATTAGATCTCTTCCTTTAGGTGGATTCGTCTCTTTCCCTGATGAAGAAACAGATTCTCAAGTTGAAACAAATGATCCTGATCTTTTAAAAAACAGACCAATTCACCAAAGAGCAATAGTTATTTCAGCAGGTGTATTAGCAAATTTACTAGTAGCTTGGATAGTTCTTATTGGTCAAGCAAGCTTAGTAGGGATACCTAATCAACCTGAGCCAGGAGTAATCATTATGGGAATCCAACCAGATGAGCCTGCTTTTAGGGCAGGATTAGTTGCTGGTGATCGAATAATGAGTGTAAACGGCCAAATATTAGGAAGCGGGAAAGAGGGGATTATGGATTTAGTAAAAATTATTCAGAAATCATCAGGCAAAGAATTACTTCTTGAAAGAGTCAATGAAAATGAAAATAATACAATCTATATAACCCCCGCTGAAAAAGATGGTAATGGAAGAATAGGAGCTCAATTACAACCAAATCTTCCAAATGAAGTTTCTAAAGCAAATAATATTAATGAAGTAATTAATAGCTCAAATTCACAATTTTATGAATTACTTAGCAAAACAGTTATTGGCTACAAAAGCTTGATTACTAATTTTTCTTCAACTGCTCAGCAGTTAAGTGGACCAGTAAAAATTGTTGAAATTGGTGCTCAGCTTTCAGAGCAAGGTGGATCAGGTCTTGTGCTTTTTTCTGCATTAGTTTCAATTAACCTTGCAGTTCTGAACTCATTACCATTGCCACTACTTGATGGAGGTCAATTAGTTCTTCTTCTTTTGGAAAGTATCCGTGGTAAACCTGTTCCTGAAAAAATTCAATTAGCTTTTATGCAATCAGGCTTCGTTTTACTTGTAGGTCTTAGTGTGGTTTTAATAATCCGAGATACAACTCAACTTTCTCTCGTTCAGCAATTGGTTCACAGATAACAAGACTTTTTAGTAAAAAATTATTAGGTTCCAAAAAATGTTTTGAAAATAAATTTCAGTTAATGACTTAAAACAATCATGCCAGGAGTTAAAGTGTTGATTGAATATGTCAAATAAGCCCCTGAATGGCCAAGAAGTCAATGATAGCGCGTGATGTAAAGCGCAAAAAACTCGTAGAAAGATACGCAGCGAAGCGTAAAACTCTTATTGATGCTTTCAAATCAGCAAAAGATCCTATGGAAAGATTAGAAATCCATAGAAAGATTCAAGCATTACCTAGAAATTGCGCACCAAACAGAATTAGGAATCGTTGTTGGGCAACTGGGAAACCAAGGGGTGTTTATAGAGATTTTGGTCTTTGCAGAAATCAACTTAGAGCAAGAGCTCATAATGGAGAATTACCTGGAGTTGTAAAATCAAGCTGGTAGAAACAAGCATTAAATTAAATAACACCTAGAAGTGGGAGAAATTATATCTCCCCTTTTTTTTAGTTTTATCGTTTCAGTAATTGAAGTAAATGTTTCCTCTAAGAAACAAATCTATCTAGATTTTTACTCAATTAGTCCCATTAAGTGTAAGAATGTCAAAAGACAAAAAGCTATAAAGTCACGTGCAAGGTCAGACAAAATCCGTTTCCTTCGATGGTAGAGAGATAAAGCTCACTACAGGGAGATTTGCTCCACAGGCTGGTGGTTCAGTAATGATTGAATGCGGAGACACCTCCGTTCTAGTAACAGCAACCAAGTCGACGGGTCGAGAAGGAGTTGATTTCCTGCCTTTAATGTGTGATTACGAAGAAAGACTTTATGCAGCAGGAAGAATTCCAGGGAGTTTCATGCGTCGTGAGGGACGTCCTCCTGAGAGAGCGACATTAATTTCAAGACTAATTGATCGTCCAATGAGACCTCTTTTCCCAGGATGGATGAGAGACGACATACAAATAGTTGCGACATGTCTTTCTTTAGATGAAAGAGTTCCTGCAGATGTTTTAGCTGTGACAGGAGCTTCAATGGCAACATTAATAGCGGGTATCCCTTTCCAAGGTCCAATGGCTGCTGTTCGAGTTGGGCTTTTGGGGGATGACTTTGTCCTTAATCCCAGTTATAGAGAAATCGAAAGAGGTGATCTTGATTTAGTTGTTGCAGGGACTCCAGATGGGGTTGTTATGGTTGAAGCTGGAGCAAATCAACTTTCAGAACAAGATGTTATTGAAGCTATTGATTTTGGCTATGAAGCTATTACAGAATTAATAAACGCTCAAAAAGAAGTTTTAAAAGAATCAGGAATAAAACAAGAGATGCCTGAAGCACCTCAAACTGATGACACAATTTCAAACTATTTAGATAAAAACTGTACAAAATCAATTAGTGAGGTTCTCAAAAACTTTGAACAATCAAAAGAAGATAGAGATACTAAGATTGAAGAAATAAAAACCAGCATTTCATTAAAAATAGATGGGCTTAAAGATGATAATGCTGTTAAAAAAGCTCTTTCTTCAAATAACAAATTATTAGAAAATAGCTATAAAGCTTTAACCAAGAAATTAATGCGAGATCAAATAATTAAGGAAGGTAAAAGGGTCGACGGCAGAGCATTAAATGAAGTTAGAGAAATTGATGCTGCTGCTGCAGTTTTACCTAATAGAGTTCATGGATCAGCTCTATTTCAAAGAGGTTTAACTCAAGTCCTTTCTACAGCAACACTCGGAACTCCTAGCGATGCTCAGGAGATGGATGATTTAAACCCTAATACTGATAAGACTTATATTCATCATTACAACTTTCCACCTTACTCAGTGGGAGAGACTAGGCCAATGAGAACTCCTGGAAGAAGAGAAGTTGGGCACGGAGCTTTAGCAGAAAGAGCTTTAATACCTGTGCTTCCAGCAAAAGATACTTTTCCTTACGTTTTAAGAGTTGTAAGTGAAGTATTGAGTTCAAATGGCTCAACGTCAATGGCTTCAGTATGTGGAAGTACTCTTGCACTTATGGATGCTGGGGTACCACTAAAAGCTCCTGTAGGTGGAGCCGCGATGGGACTAATAAAAGAAGGGAAAGAGGTAAAAATATTAACTGATATTCAAGGAATTGAAGACTTTCTTGGAGATATGGATTTCAAAGTCGCGGGTACGGAAAAAGGTATCACAGCCTTGCAAATGGACATGAAGATAACTGGTCTTTCAATTGAGACAATTGGAGAAGCTATAAATCAAGCACTTCCAGCGAGAACTCATATATTAGGAAAAATGTTAGAAGCAATTGAGACACCAAAAGATAATCTTTCGCCACATGCACCAAGACTATTAAGTTTTAGGATAGACCCAGAACTAATTGGTACTGTAATTGGTCCAGGTGGAAGAACAATAAAGGGAATCACAGAGAGAACCAACACGAAAATTGATATTGAAGATGGAGGGATAGTAACTATTGCATCTCATGATGGTGCAGCAGCAGAAGAAGCACAGAGGATTATTGAAGGTTTAACTAGAAAAGTTCACGAAGGAGAGATTTTCTCAGGTTCTATTACTCGTATTATTCCAATTGGTGCATTTGTAGAAATCCTTCCAGGTAAAGAAGGAATGATCCACATTTCTCAACTATCTGAAGCAAGAGTAGAAAAAGTTGAAGATGTTGTAAAAGTTGGAGACCAGGTTACGGTAAGGGTAAGAGAAATAGATAATCGTGGGCGCATAAATTTAACTCTAAGAGGAGTCCCTCAAAATGGTGGAATGAGCAATTATCCTGAGCCGACTCCTACTCCTGTAGCTCCTCTGACTTAATAATTTAGACTTTAAATTCAGGTTCTTCTTTAGAGAAAAACTCCATAGCTTTTTGACAAATTTTTTCATGGGATCTTCCATGACTTGCTATTAAACAGCCAGATTGATAATGATTAGGATTTAGATAATTCAAACGTGATCCATCTGCATGTGAAAAAATCCCCCCAGCTGCCTCAATAAGGGCATGGGGAGCAGCCATATCCCAATCCTTTGGAGAAGTTTTACCAGAAAGGGAGATATAGACATCTGCTTCTCCTCTCAAAATTGATGCGATTTTGCATCCAACACTGCCTATTTTTTTTGTCTTAGCAAAACTCAAAGTTGATAGGAGACTTAGAAGTGTGGATTGTTGATGATTTTTGCTTGAGACAAGAATCAGTTCAGATATTGCAAACCTTTTACTAAAAGAAACATGCTTTTTAATACCACTACGATTTTCATACCATGCACCATTTCCAACAACTCCAATCCAAAGCTCATTTCTTTCAGGGATCAGAACTATCCCAATTTTTGGTTTTTGTTTATATGCCAACGCGATATGAACTGAATAGTTTTCAGATCCCTGAAGAAAATCTTTTGTCCCATCAAGTGGATCAAGAATCCAACACCAATCTTTAATATAAATGTTTTCATTAGAAGTTTTTTTCTTAAAGGTTTCTTCACTTAAAATCATCCATTCTTTAAAAGAGAAATTATCTCTCAAACCTGAAATCAACAATTCATTCACGGCCATATCAGCTGCCGATACAGGGCCATCTCCACCTTCTTCAACGGTTAAAGATTTTGGGAATCCATAGGGAGGTTCTTCGCCCCGAGCATACGCCATCAAAACATCCGCAGCAGCCCAGCTAAGCTTTCTAAGTTCATCCAATAAAGTCGTTAAATCGACATCTTCTGGAACAACAAGATCAATTGACATAATGAATTTTATCGATGATACCCAGGGAAAACAAATAAGATCAGAACCTTCCCCAGGGACTCTTTACTTAGTGGGTACTCCAATAGGGAACTTAGGTGATTTATCTCCAAGAGCAAAGTCCATTCTCCAGAATGTGTCATTGATAGCTTGTGAAGATACTCGAAGGAGTGGGCAGCTATTAAAAATCATAGAATCGACAGTACCTTTACTTAGCTATCACAAACACAATTTCAAAAGCCGTCAATCTCAATTATTAAAAATTTTAGAAAGTAACGGAAGTATTGCTCTGATTAGTGATGCAGGCTTACCAGGAATAAATGATCCAGGAGAAGAATTTGTTCAGGCTGCCAAGTTAAATAGTTTTGAAGTGATTTGCGTCCCTGGTCCGTGTGCCGCAACGACAGCATTGGTAATAAGTGGATTACCCTCACAAAGATTTTGCTTTGAGGGATTTCTTCCTAAGAAACACAGTGTTAGGAAAAAACGTTTAGAAGATATTTCTAAAGAGAATAGAACAACTGTAATTTATGAATCACCACATCAATTAACAAAACTTCTAGAAGATTTATCTATTCTATGTGGAAAAGGAAGACCTATTCATATAGCGAGAGAGCTAACAAAAAGATATGAAGAGTCTATAGGTAATACAATAGAAGAGGTACAAGAATATTTTATTAGAAATAAACCAAAAGGAGAATTCACAATAGTTTTAGGGGGAAATAAATATAATCAAAAGAATAAAGAAAGTGAATCGGAGGCATTAAGAAAACTTAAGAAATTAATCCAAGAAGGAGAAAAACCTAATATGGCAGCAAAAAAAGTCGCTGAAGAAACAGGTCACGAAAAAAAATGGCTTTATTCAAAATTACATAAGCAACTTGACAAATAAGCTTTTTCATTTGAAGCTAAATAAGAAAATAATTTAAATTATGAAATTTTCCTGAATGTTTTTTAGATTACAACTTTTAACTCTAAATGTTGCCTCAGCAATACTATTAATTTTCTTTCTTTGTCTTGGATCTCAAAATATAGGGAAGAGATATAGTTTAGATTTTTTCATAAATAAAACAGTAGCTCTTCCAATTGGATTCTTAGTCGGTACTTCATTCACTTATGGATTGATTTCTGGAGGTTTAACTTCAATATTAATGATTAAAAATAATGTTACCGATGAAAGTTAGCTTTTAATAGCTCTAATTATCTAAAGCAATTATTGAATCTTCAAGAATTAATCTAGTAATCCCTTTTGAAATTAAATATGATTTTGAAATTCTAAAAATTTTTGTATTTGGTATCTTGATAACCCTTTGATTTCTAGTGCAACTTCTTTTAGCAGAACGTTGATTAGCAAATAATAAAATTGCATTCCTTTCTAGTTCATTTTTGGGTAGGAAACTCCATTCTGGCAAATCAGCAATAGGTTGTAATTCTAGCTCAACTTTTTTATCCACAATCATATAAACGCTTTCAGGTAGGCTTTCAAAATTAAGTATCTCAAAATCTTGTTTTTGTTTATCTTTTTCAAAATCAAACCCAGAGATAAGCGGCGCTATTAACTCAAAATTATTGTCAAAACTCTGATTATCTTTTTCTAAATCTTCATTTTTATTATTTTGATCTTTAGAAGTTGGATCGTCTTCAAAAGCATTAGGATTATCAGCATTAGAAGAAGTGATTTGATTAAAGTCGGGGCTATAAAATGCTTCATTTACATTAATACTTAGATTTTCATCTTTTTCTTCTTCTTTTAGAGAGATTAAAGTACTTGAATGCTGTATAGAATCATTTTTTTCTTCTATTATGATATTCTTAGCAAGTTTTTCTTTCTTATTCTTGCTTTTTGATCTGTTTTCCTTTAAGAGTAAATATTCACTATCTGATAACAAGGTTTTAACTGTTCTATTTATAGTATTAGTTGTACAACTATATTTTCCTGCCAGGGAATTGATATTATCTCCGGCCCTATAGGCTTCAACTATTTCAGCTTTTTGAGTTTTTGATAACCTTCTTGAAATCATTTCAATTGTTTCTACATATCCAAGATAAGACCTTATAGACCTAATCATAAAAAGTAATGAAAAAAATTCTCAACCAATAAAAACTCTTAAAATATCAAGAGAAGAAGAGTGCACAAAGAAAAATCGCTCAAAACTCAAGTAAAACTTCATTCTTACAATATTAATTTTTTTTGATCTATTCATAAGCGTCTATGCCAACAAATAAATCTTCAAGCTATTGTTGATCTGCTTAATTCTGCTTGTGGCGAGCTACGTCAGTATGTAGTCTTGAGAAGTCGATTTTTCAGATCTGAGTGCTATTAGCCTTGTTATCTTAGAAATCCACTTGCTCCCTTAGCTCAGCTGGATAGAGCAACTGCCTTCTAAGCAGTGGGCCGCTGGTTCGAATCCAGCAGGGAGCGTACTCAAGCTCAAGTGATAACAAGAGGTTATTGTAATTCCACTAAGAGGTACTACATGGCACGCCATGGCTAGATATTGCTAATTATTGCTAATAGGCACATAGATATGCACACACGTGTGCACGCTGAAACCATTGCTGGCACAAAATGAAAGCTAAGTGGTATTAAAATCTGAGCACAATTTTAAAAAACTCTGAGAAAGATACTGATTTCCTGCACCGTGAAAACTTTTGATGTCCCACTACTCCTTATGCATGGTGCAATTCCTCTGAATCGATTGTAATTAGTTGACTTAGCTGATGAAAAGTAGAAAAAC
>QCIR01000003.1 GCA_003216575.1 Prochlorococcus sp. AG-402-M23 | reverse complement strand
AGTGATAAAGATTTAGAAACTATTTGGCTAAAAGATCTTGGCATTGAAGGATCTTATGTTTCACCATTTGGTTTACTTTATTATGAAGATAATCCCTTAAATCATTTAAAAAGGTCTAAAAAATTTTATCAAGAGAAATTTTCTCGCCCAAGCAAACAAATAAAATATTCCAAAAAAGATATAATTCATATAGGTTATTTCTCAGCTGATTTCCGAAACCATCCTGTAATGCAACTAATTGCTCCTTTGCTTGAGTTGCATGATAAATCTAGGTTTAAAATATATTTATACTCATTTGTGGAAAAAGAAGATGAATATACTGAAAGAGCAAAAAAATCTGGATGTATATTTAGAGATATAGGCAAGTTAAGTGATAGTGAAGCTGTAGCATTAGCTAGGGATGATCAAATTGATATTGCTGTAGACCTAATGGGTTATACGAAACATAATAGATTCACTATATTTTCTTATAGAGTCGCACCTATTCAAATAAATTATTTGGGATACACTGGTTCTGTTGGGTCTAATGTTATTGATTATATTATTGCTGACAAAATTGTAATTCCAGATAATTATGAGAAATTTTATTCAGAAAAGGTAGTAAGAATGCCCAATTGTTATCTATGTAGTGATGATAAAATAAAAATAGAGAAAGAAACTATTTGCCGAAAAGATTTCAACCTACCTGAGGAAGGATTTATATTTACTTGCTTTAATAATAACAATAAAATAACTGCAAAGGAGTTTGATATTTGGATGAGATTGCTCAAAGAAATAAAAGGAAGTGTACTTTGGTTAAAAAAACCAGGTAAATTGGCGATTGAAAATTTACTTAGAGAAGCAGAGAAAAGAAATGTAGATCCAAAACGATTAATCTTTGCACATAGAGTTCCATTTAATTTACATTTAGCAAGGCACTCCCTTGGAGACCTTGGACTTGATACTTTTAACTTTAACGGTCATAAAACGACTTGTGATGCATTATATGCAGGATTACCAACCTTAACTAAATCAGGAGAAAACTTTGCTGCAAGAGTTTCATCCAGCCTATTAACTTCAACAGGAATGCCAGAACTAATTACATACGATGAAAATCAATATGAAGAAACAGCATTAAGACTTGCAAGTAACAATAATGAGCTTTTAAGCTTAAAGGAAAAACTATCAAAGCTAATAAAGAAATCACCACTTTTTAATTCAAAACTATATACAAAAGATCTTGAAGAAATTTATCTTAATCTGCTTAAAAAATAATTCAACCTTCACTTCAATAGTATTAAAATAGTTAGTTTGATATTTTCTTCTTATTTACTGAAAGATCATCATAATAGATCCGGAAAACCAATGTAGATTCAATCCCAATATTCGGTATTGCTATTATTATATCTCCTTGGAAATCTTTATTATGAATATAACCCAGAATTAATAATCCCATAAGAAGTAAATTGTTTTGTACTAAATGAAGACTTTATAAAAATGAAAGGTTAACAAATGATCTTAATAGTCAGAGGGGAGAATTACTTAAAGAAGAATTTATTTATAAATAATAGTTAGTATCACTTCGTTTAAATAGATTGCGCAAAAGTTGCACAAGGATTTTCGAGTTCACAGGGCAAATTCCGTTATAAATTTTCTTAGAGACGAAATTTCACTACAAAGCATCAGAGAATTAGGACACTAAGAGAATATGAACTTTTGATCAAAATGATTGACTAGAATAATTAATTTAAATTATTCTAACTTTATAAATGGAAGGTGCTAATGATCTCCAATGGCTATCTTCGTAATGATGATATAATCATTATTAATAGATCCTCCATAAAAAATAGATGTGACTAAGAGAAAAGAAGATAAAAAGCAAGTAAAGTCTAATGAAAAAATATACACAGTGCCAAATGCTTTAGAAGAAGTCAAAAGTGATCTTATTTTTTATACAAATTCATCTCCTAAAACTACTAAAGAGCAAATAATTAATCAAGCTTTTAAGTTTCATGGGCAAGGAAACATATCAAAAGCAGCAAAATATTATGAAGATTTTATCAATCAAGGTTTTAAAGACCATAGAGTTTTTTCTAATTATGGATCAATTCTAAAAAATCTTGGTAAATTAAAAAAAGCAGAAGTATTACTGCGTAAAGCTATTGAAATTCAACCTGATTATGCTAATGCATATTCCAATCTAGGGAACATCCTGAGGGAGCTAGGTAAATTAAAAGAAGCTGAAATATTAACTCGTAAAGCAATTGAACTAAAACCTGATTTTGTAGATGCTTATTTTAATCTAGGAAATATATTGAAAGAGTTTGGCAAATTACAAGAAGCAGAAATATCAACTCGCAAAGCAATTGAACTAAAGCCAGATTTCGCAAATGGTTATCATAGTCTAGGAGTTATATTGATATCTCTTGGCAACCCTTATGAAGCAGAGATGGCATTTCGAGAAGCTTTTAAATACAAATCTAATTTTCTTGACTCTATTTACAATCTAGCGACAACATTAATAAGCATAAGAAAGAACGATGAAGGTAAAAGGTATTTAGAAAAAATAATAAATATTGAATCTAACAAAGATATAAATATAGAAAAATTTGATTTAGATAACTTACAACAAAAGTCAAAAAAAAAATTAGCACACTGTCTTTTTCATGAGGGAGATTTTAAATCTACCTTAGACTTACTAAATAAAATAAGTGATAAAGATTTCAGTACTAGTTATAGACTTGGATGCTTATTAGGACTAAATAAGATAAAATCTTTCAAGAATGAATATAAAATAATATTAAAGAGAAATCTTTGTAATTCACTAATAGGTTCAGTTGTTGATCACGCTAATATAATTTATGACAAAAAGATTGATTCAGCCTTTTGCAATGGAGCAATTAATCATATTATTCACAAAAATCTAAATGAAATAGAATTACCTAATAGAATTTGCGAGTCCCTTATCTCATTAATCAATATTAATACTAGTAAAGAGAAGGTAAGAAATGGATTTAATAATATATCAAAAACCACAGGTAACATATTTTCATTAAATTATAGTTTTATAGAGGAGTTAAAAGTTTTATTAGAAAATCAAATAAATAATTATAGGATTAGTTTTAAGGATAGTGAAGAAGGTTTTATTAAGAACTGGCCCAAAAATTATCAGTTGGGTGGCTGGTTATTAAATACAAAGGCTGGTGGTTTGTTAAAACCACATATGCATGAAGGATCATGGCTAAGTGGTTCTTTTTATCTGAAAGTTCCTAAAGTAGATAATAATGAAGGGAGTATAGTCTTCAATCCTAAAGGTCCTCTTTATCCAAAAAAAGGTAAGGTTTTTCCTGAAAAGATTTTAAAAGTAGTATCTAGAGATTTATGTCTCTTTCCATCTTCTTTATTTCATTATACTCTCCCTTTTAATAGTTCAGATGATAGAATATGTCTTGTTTTTGATGTAATGCCAGTTATATAATAGATATTTCTATTTCCTAAAGACATAAATTAAATAATTTCAGGATAATTTTCTATTATTTTCAAAAAAAGTAGTAAAATAAATAGCATTTGAAAGTAGCTTGAGAAAAGGTGGAAGATTCTTTAGAAAATAAAAATGCGAATTCGAGAATAACTGGAACAAAAATATTTACAGTTCCAAATGATTTAGAAGAAGTGAAAAGTGATCTTATTTTTAATACAAATTCTTCTCCTAAAACTACTAAAGAACAAATAATTAATCAAGCTTTTAAGTTTCATGGGCAGGGAAACATATCAAAAGCAGCAAAATATTATGAAGATTTTATCAATCAAGGTTTTAATGACCATAGAGTTTTTTCTAATTATGGATCAATTCTAAAAAATCTTGGTAAATTAAAAAAAGCAGAAGTATTACAGCGTAAAGCTATTGAAATTCAACCTGATTATGCTAATGCATATTCCAATCTAGGGAACATCTTGAGGGAGCTAGGTCAATTAAAAGAAGCTGAAATATTAACTCGTAAAGCAATTGAACTAAAACCTGATTTCGCTAATGCATATTCCAACCTAGGAAATATCCTGAAGGATATTGGCAAATTAAATGAAGCGGAATTATCACACCGTAAAGCAATTGAACTTAATCCTAATAGCGCAGAGGCTTACTCAAATCTAGGAAGCATTTTAAAAGATCTTGGGACTTTTAAAGAAGCTGAAATATTAACTCGTAAAGCAATTGAACTAAAGCCTGATTTCGCTAATGCATATATCAATCTAGGAAATATATTAAGAACTCTTGGTAAATTAAAAGAAGCAGAGAAAGCTACTCGAAAAGCAATTATACTTAAGCAAGACGATGCAAATGCTCATGCTACTCTTGGATCTATATTAAGTGCCTTAAATACTTTTACAAAGGCGAAGAATTCGTATGAGAAAGCTATAGAATTAGATCCTAAAAACCCTGTAATAGTTATTGAACTGATTTATATTTTATCAATACTTTCCGATTGGGAAGAAGTAGAAAAAAGATTAGATAATTTGACAGGTTTAATTAATAAAGATAACACGAATATTAATCCATCAAAACTCTTACATATAGAAGATAATCCAGATAATGAACTAAACAGAGCTATTAAATATTCCAGTAAAAAATATAAAACTGATTCAAATAAAATACCTTATAAAAAAAAGGAAAAGATTCACATTGGTTATTTCTCAGCAGATTTCAGAGCTCATCCAGTTATGTATTTAACATATCGTCTTCTTAAATCACATGATACATCAGCATTTAATATTTATATCTACTCATTCGTAACTAAAGAGGATCAATATACAAAAAAATTAAAAAATAATCCTTTCATTTTTCGATCTATATATGATAAAAGCGATATGGAAGTAGTTAAATTAGCAAGGGATGATGAACTAGACATCGCAATAGATCTAATGGGACTCACAAAAAATAATCGACTCGAAATATTTTCTCATCGTATAGCACCTATTCAAATTAATTATTTAGGATACCCAGGAACTAGTGGCTGCAAAGAAATAGACTATATAATTGGAGATAAAGTTCTAATACCAGATAATTATGAAAAGTACTACTCAGAGAAAATTATTCATATGCCAAATAGCTATATGCCATTCGATAATCAAACAAAGATCTCAAAAAAAATCTTCTTAAAAAGAGAATTTAAAATACCAGAAACTTCATTCGTTTTAGCAGCATTTCATAATAATTACAAAATCACAAAGAAAGAAATTTATTGTTGGTCAAGGATACTAAAAAAAATACCCTTTTCAATTATTTGGATTAGTGAAATGACAAAAGAAGCTAAAAATAATCTATTAGGGTTTTTCAATAGTCAAGGAGTAAAATCAGAGAGGATTCATTTTTGTAAAAGATTAGAGTCTAGAGAAGAACATCTAGCTCGACATTCATGCGCAGATTTATTTCTTGACACATTTAACTATAATGGACATTCAACATCAATTGATTCTCTATGGAGTGGATTGCCTGTCATAACTTTGTTAGGTCAAAGTTTTAGTGCCAGAGTTAGTTCTAGTTTATTAAAAGCTTTAAATTTAACAGAACTAATTGCGACTGACATAAATCAATATGAGAATATAATTGTAGAGCTTGCACATGATAAAAACAAACTTAAAAAATTAAAACATAAATTAAAGGTCTCAAGAACCAAAAGTCCATTGTTTGATTCCATTAGTTATACTAAAGAAATGGAGTGTATACTCAAGCAATTAGTAAGTGAATTAGAATAAAATTTAAATTAAGACCTTTTTATAATGAATCATAAGAAATTATCTGAAGAAAAATGGAGGTCATGTGTAAACTCAATACCAATATTTGGTATTGATATGATTATCTTCTCCAGAGAGAATGGTGTATTAATGGGAAAAAGAATTAATAACCCAGCAAAGAATAAATTTTTCGTGCCAGGCGGAAGAGTTTATAAAAATGAAAAGATGCAAGACGCTTTTAATAGAATTTTAATAAATGAAACAGGTTTAACTTTTCCATTTAAAGAAACCACTTCATTGGGTTTATATGAACACTTTTATAATGTTACTAATTGGTCTAAAATTGATTGCAGTACTCATTATATTATAGAAGCTAGATTAATTGAAGTTGAATCAGAAAATATTAGATTAAAAATAAATTTTGACGAGCAACATTCAAATCATGAATGGATATCTCTAGAAGATCACAACTCAAAAGATATACATTATTATTCAGAGATGTATATAAATAAAGTCAAAGATCTAAATCTAATTAAATAATCATTTAGAAGAAATTAATTTATAAAAAACTCATATAAAGCTGTAAGGCTCTGCAACTTCCTTGAATTCAGTGCATATTCTATCAACATCTCTTACATCTATATCTGCATTAATAGGAAGATAGATTCCATATATATGAATTTGATCAGCATATTTTAGTGAAGTATTTTTTCCAGTGAATTCTTTCCAAAATGGTTGTTGACCAATACTTCCAGCAATAAGCGGTCTAGTTTCAATATTTTTATTCTTTAAATGAATCCAAACCTCTTCAGGGTTTTTAACGAATGTAGCATAAGCAAAACTTGAAATAAAATCATTAGATGATTCCTGACACCAGAAGGAAGAAAGTTGTTCCTTATATTTATTAAATAGAATAGAGCGCTTAGAACAATATTCATCTAATAAATTCATCTGCATCAGTCCCAGGAATGCATTCAATTCAGTAGATCTTAAATTATATCCAGGATAATAAAATGTATATAAATCTCTAAAGTCTGAGTTGTTGTATTTTGATCTTAGATTTTCATGAAATTCACTATCAAGGCCTCTTCCCCAACCATGAGCTCTTAATGACTTACTTATTTGATTAAATTCAAATTCATTACTACAAAGACACCCACCCTCAATGGTCGATATATGATGACCATAAAAAAATGAAAAAGTTGATGCAAGCCCAAATGAACCTAGGCATTTACCAGAGATTGTGGACCCTAATGATTGGCAATTATCTTCAAGCAGACGTATGTCAAATTCTTCGCAAATATCTAGGATTTTTTCAACAGATGAATCATGGCCAAGAACATGAACTAAAATCAAAGTTCCAATATCTTCTTCCTTAATTAACTTGTATAAATTGTCAATATTAACACCTAAATTAATCGGATCAGCATCCAGTAGATATGGTTGATAACCTAATTGAATAAATGGTGATACTGTTGTTGACCATGATAATGCCGGTATTCCAACTTTTTTATTCCTTAAATCTTTAAAAAATAAATTTGTAGTTGCCATTAATAAATTTGCAGAAGAGCCACTATTAATAAAAGTTGCATAATCTACTTCTAAATATTTTGCAAATACAGATTCAAATTCGATTACTTTCTCTCCTTGAGTCAATCTAGGATAAGTTTTAATCCATTCAGATAATCTATCAAGATGTTCTTTAGGAATTGTTTCTGAAGCTAACCCAATTTTCTTATACATCTTTTAGAAAAAAAAATATTTTATTAACATCATGCAAGGCAATTTAAATAATGAGAATAAGTTTTCTTAATTCCAGAGCCTAAGCTATTCTGAGGGAGCCAACCTAAATCATTTATTTTCTTAACATCTAACAACTTTTGCTTCATTCCAGTAGGTTTTCTTAAATTAAATGTAAAGGCTCCTTCAAACCCTAAAATTTCAGAGACTTTTTTATAGTAATCAAATATCGAATAATCTTTTCCCGTACCTACATTAATTATATGGGGCAATTGACTTATCATAGGTAAAACAAACCAAACTGCATCAGCAAAATCCTTAGCATACATAAATTCTCTTCTAACTTTACCATCACCCCAAATTTCAACTGAGTTTTTATTATTTATTTTAGCATCATGTAGTTTTACTATTATTGAAGCAATTAAATGAGAACGTTCTGGATTATAATTATCATACTTACCATATAAATTGCAAGGCATTAAGGTAACATAGTTTCTCGAATTATCTTCTATCCTTAAATAGTCACATAATCTTTGTGCAGCTATCTTAGCAATAGCATAACCTTCATTTGTTGGCTCCAATAAGCCATTTAATAAATATTCTTCTTTTAAAGGATTAGGTCCATTTTTAGGATACATACAAGAACTCCCAAGATTAATAATATTTTTTACTCCTATCTTTGCTGCTTCAGATATTAAATTACAACCAATTTCAAGATTCTCAATTAAAAATCTTGATGGATTTGCGATATTTGCATGGATTCCACCAACTAATCCAGCCGCATGAATAATATATTCTGGACTATTAGTCTCCAAATAAATTCTTATTTGTTTTCTACTAGTTAAATCTAGTTCCTTGCGAGACGGAGTCAACACATCATAATGTCTAGCATTTTCATGCTCTTTTATATTACGCCCAACCATTCCAGTTCCTCCTGTTAGAAGAACACGCATAATAATCTTTCCAAATTAACTGAAGACTTTCTAAAAAATCTAATTTTAGAAAGCACTATTCACTATGAAACATAGCATCAAGAGAGAGATATATAATTAAAAATTAATTACAAAAGCAAATCACAGACAGCCCTCCAATCTGGATATTCAGTTGATCCAAACATAATATGATGCCCTTTAAAAAGACTGGCTCCGTTAGCTGTTCGATCATCAATCAAGAAATCTCCAAAATTTAAATTCTTATGATGAGTCAAAATAAGCCTTTTATACGCCCTTTCTCCTAGATATTTTTTTACCCATAGATTCTTATCTCCCCAAGCACTAGGATTCTCCCACGGTGCTGTAGAAAGTATGTAAGTGTCATATTTCTTGGAAAGGAGTCCAAAAGAAGAAATAGCTCCACATAATGGCTTCATCAGTGCAAATATTCCAGGGACCTCATCCAGTCTCCCTTGGTATTCAATTTGAAGTCTATTAGGAATCCTTTCTATTCCTGAAGAAAAATCAACAAGTACATTATCCATATCTATGTAAAGTATCTTTTTCATTCTGATTAATCATTTTGTACAAATCTTATATAATCATATAGACATAAAGCTTTGGAAAATATTTATTAAACAAGGTAGTAATCTTGAATTATATAGAATCTATAGCATAAATATCTTCTAATTCTAATTTTAGAAAAAATACTTTTATTATATGGCCAATCAAATACTAATTTTCAACTTTTCAAAAATCTTATTTTTGATTTCACCAATATGATCTTGGTAGACTCCATTTGAAATAGTATTAATTCTTAATTCAGGCTTTCTAGGAAATTCGTGCTTACTTAATTGTTTATTTATATACTCTGATTTTTCTGAGTAAAGACCCTTTTTATTTTTTTTGATTAGTTCATCTAAGCTAGGATCAAGGAAAATCTCAAAATAATCATTTGCATTTAAGCGAGTTTGTTCTTGAATGATATGAAATAATGCCACGAAAGAACAAATCACTATGCAATTACTTTTCTCTATTAATAATGCTAATTCACTATAGAATGTTGCTAATTTCAATCGATCTTCATTAGAATAAGATATTTCATAAGGTAATATATTTCTAATATTATCTCCATCTAAAAGAACTATATCATGAGATGTTTTAGGCTCCAAAATACATTTAATTTTGTTGGCCAGAGTTGTTTTACCTGATCCAGGAAGGCCTGTTATCCAAATAATCATATTAAAAACTAGCTAATGATTTCAAATAATTCACCTGAATAGTATTTAACCTAAGGCCTTCTCCTCCTTCACTCACATATATAAATGTATACAAATTATCAGGATCCCATCCCTTATCAATAAGTTGTCTTGCAATATAGTAGATATGAGATCTATCTTTTTTATTAAAGACTACATTGGAAAGTATTGGTTTTACATTTCTAAAAATATTTAAATGCCTTAAAGTATTATATGTATCTGTAACACAGTAAAAATCTTTATTTATATATTTAGCCAAGAAACGAACACCCTCTCCAGTTTTACTAATACATATTAATCCCTTAGTTATCTTGGTTGATGCTATTAAACTTACACTAGCTGCCATTACATCCGCCTGTAAAGTTTGTTGATTATTTTGGAATTCTTGAGAATAAGGATTATTATTTAATATATATTTTTTGGTCAAATCAACAATAGAAATCATGGTTTTTATTGCTTCATATGGGTTTTTACCAATAGCTGTTTCACCAGAAAGCATAAGACAGGAAGCTCCATCTAATACAGAATTAGTGATATCATTACATTCTGCTTTCGTAGGATAAATTGATTCGTGCATGCTATGCAACATTTCGGTTGCAACAATCACTGGAACTCCAAATTTATTAGCTTCAATTAGAATATTTTTTTGAAGGATACCAATATTATTTGGATTTGTTTCTACTGATAAATCCCCCCTATCTATCATTATTGCATATGATATCTTAAGTATTTCTGTCAAATTCCTCATAGCAGATGAATTCTCAATTTTAGCAATTGCCTTAGGATGCCTCTCTCCAATATAGGTTTGAATATTTTTCAAATACTCTGCTTTATCAACAAAGCTAATTCCAATAAAGTCAATTGCATAATTACAACAAAAATCCAGGAAAAATTTATCTTTATCATTTAATTCTTTATCAATAAATAAACTTTCTGGAACATTTATCCCTTTACATTCCTGAAGAAAACCCTCGCATTTCGTTCTTAAGGTAATATATTTTTTGGAGATATCTTCAACATAGAATGAAAGTCTACCGTCATCAGCAAATATTTCCATACCTTTTTTTGCCATATTAAATAATATATTATTATTTATTTCATAAATAAAGTTTGATTTGATAGAATCTTGATTGAAATTTTTTGAAACTAAATATATTCTTTGACTTTTCTCAAATCTTTTCTTACATACATTGAAAGTTGTTCTAATCTTCCTACCAGGTATATCAACAAGAATAGAACTTGAGGGTGTGACTTCTCTTATATTATTTATAATCTTTTCATGCCATTTTATACTGTTGTGAGATAAGTTCAATCTGAATATATTTACACCCAACTCACTTAATGTTCTAATACTATTTTTACTTTCCGTTGCTGGACCAATGGTAGCTATTATTTTACTCATTTTATTATATTAGATCTTTTTTTGATAAAACATTAGCAATTTGAGATCTAATCAACCAATCAGGCATCTCATTATCATTTAATATAGATTGCCTAACTGATGTCCCACTTATTTTACAAATCATATCTTCACTATGCCTACAATGTTTATCAGTCACCACACTTTCGCATACTTTGCAGTAGTAAGGACCTCTCAAAAGAAGAAATTTTATATCTAATAAATCTGCAAATTTAGAGGCAAGTTCATGGGCCTCATATAATTTATAAAATCCACCAACCCCAGCATGGTCTCTTCCTACAATAAAATGGGTACAACCATAATTCTTTCTAACTAATGCGTGAAACAACGCTTCTCTAGGACCTGCATAAAACATTGGAGAAAAAAACAAAGAAAATATCACATTATTTTTTGGATAGAATTTCTCAATTAATATTTTATATGCCCTAATAATTGCCTCTTTACTAAAATCTCCAGGTTTTTTCCATCCCACTAATGGATGAATTAGAATACCATCACAAATTTCTAGGGAAGTTCTTTGAAGATGTTCATGTGCCCTATGAGGAATATTTCGAGTTTGAAATCCTGCAAGTGATTGAAATCCTCTCTTTGATTTTTCAAATTTCACCTGATCTGGAGACATAAAGTACTTTTCCTTAGCGAAACTTGGTGATTTAAAAATAGTTGGTTTACCTGAAATAAAGTACTTTGGTTCATTCAAAAAATATTTAACTCCAGGATGATCTATATTTTTAGTACCAAATATATGAATACATAAATCATCTTTATCTGGTTCATATACTTCTAATACTTCTATAAGACCTACTACGTCATTTTCGTAGATTAGATCTACCCTTTGCCCAGAAATTTGATTGGATAAATTTCTGTCTCTTAATGGCATATAAATAGGTAAAGGATAAAAAGTTCCGTCCTTTAGTTTAAATTCTTTTGCAATACTAATAAGATCTGATGAATCTACAAAATATGAAAGCGGACTATAGACACCTATCTGTAAATTATATGCTTTGCAATAATCATCTAATGAGAGTAATATTTTCATCTAGCTAACATAAAGAAAAATAATTTCCAGTTTATTCTACTGAATTCAATACCAAGCTACTCCCAAACAGTTCCGTAAATAAAAAGAAACCCGTGACATTTAATATAATTAATGATTTCTTGAATTTTTTTAATCACTTTATTATTGCTTGAGGCACAAAAGCAATCAACTATAAAAAATTTTTTTAGTTTTAAAAGCGAAAACGACTACAAGTTCATTCTTGATTATAGCTTTTACATAGGTTATTCTTTATAAGTTAATCTTAAAGATCAAAATGATATAAGAAATGATTAATTTTAGTCATTTAAATTTTGTTTAACTGCATTAATATTTTCAAATCAATAACTCAGGCTCACATAAAGGATCTAAAATATAGTAAAGTTGGACTTGATTTCAATGAATACTATTTAGATTAATTTTCATACTTCACAGGTAAATTCACTTAAATAAGTATATAAGTAAAAACTAAACGAAATATAATTTTTCAAAACCTTAACTCTTAAGCATTAATAAGCTATTCTTTATATTTTTTTGATTTCAAGATATTTATTTTCTATCTACCCAAAAGCTTGCCAAAGCAGGTTCAGAGAAAATCTTACGAATCTTACAATTAATTTCAAAAGAATTTTTTGTTTTTCTTGATTTCAAGGAGTCCAGCATTAACTAAGTTAATCTTTTCCATAGTTAAGAATTTAATCGCTTTTTAACGAGCTGTCTAAAAAAAATTATTTATAACAAAATTTCATACCAAAAATCTGAGTAGTTAATCGCCAAATAACCATCGCTCAGATTTTCATCTGAGCAAATAGCTCTCTTTCGAGAATTAGTTGTACGTTGTGATACTTTTCCACATTTTCATGTTTTCCAAATATTACAAAAAGATTTGTCTGCAAATTTTAACAAGAACTTTTTTATGTATCAAGCGATACTATGCGCCTCAAAACGACTGCGATATCTAAGTTCTAGCTTTAAAGGCAATTTTTGTAATTAATCCACTTATAGAATTGACATCATCCCTATTGAGATTTTTTTAAAACTATGAATTTTGTGGAAAAGTGGAAAACCCCTTATCTAATCCTTGAATCTTCATTAAATAAAAAAGCTTTCAAGAAAAAAAATACGCCCTAACAACCGCCTAGGGCTATAAAAACTAGCCTTTCTAGACCAAGAAATTTTTTATTCTTCTGCTTCTTTCTCTAATCATTTCAATTGCTTTTCAAGAGCATCTATTATTTCATTGCCTAGATAATCTTCACAAAAACGGTTTTCATAATCTCTTTTTTTAAATTAAAAAACTTATTAAAAAATAACTTAAATTTGTTATGTAAAAAAGAGTTAAAATTAATTAATTAATTTACTTTGCTGACTTTTAGCCCAAAAAAAGATGATTTAGAATCATAGTAATTTGATGCATAATCCTTTTTCGATTTATTGGAATAAGAATTGGACCTTTCAAATAGTTCATATGGAAGGTGGTATTTATTTAGAGGCCAAAGGTCTGGGCGTTTTGCTAAGAAAACCTTTCTTAGCGAGTGAAAATCCATTAACTGCTGCAGATAATTTAGTTTATGACGAAGATAAAAATAGAAAATCTTTATTCAACTCTTGGAAATCAAAAAACTAAAAAAATTTAATTTTTTGTGGAAATAGAATTAAGTTTTCCTCCATACAGCTGCTAACTTTCCTTGAACATGCACTTGTTCAGCATCAATTTCTATAGGTTCATAAGCAGGATTCGCGGCCTCTAAACGTACCAGCCTTCCTTCCCGATGAAAATGTTTCAAAGTAGTCCCCAATCCTGGAACCATAGCACTTACTACAGTCCCATTTCTCAGCCGAGCAGGGTCAATTACTGGTTCCATTAAGACCATATCTCCATCCGCAATAAAAGAATCAATCATTGAATCTCCATTTACCGTCAAAGCAAAAAGTCCTTTTAATTGAAGAACTGAATTTAAATCTAGAGTTTCCTTGACATCATCAAAAGTTTCAACCAATCCTCCTGCCGCAATAGCCCCCAGCACAGGGACACCAGAGATGTTCTCCTCTATCAATTGCAAAGTTCTTGCTTGACCTTCTTGCCATTTTATCCAACCTTTTTCTTGTAAATGTCTTAAACGACTTTGAATTGGGGCTGGAGATCGAAGACCCATCGCTTGCATCATCTGCCTTATTGAAGGGCTATGATGTTGATCCTCTATAAAATCTACAAGCCAGTCATAAAGTTCTTGCTGAGCCGTGGTTAGATCTTCACCTGGCATTTTGATAAATTAAGTACATATGTGCTCCAATACATATGTACCTAATCCATCCCTGCTTCGCAACCCTAAAGGCCTCCTAATTGAACAGCTAGCAATGCTTGCTGAACATGAAGACGATTCTCAGCTTGATCAAAAATATAACTATTTTGACTCTCCAAAGCCTGATCAGTGATTTCTTCTCCTCTATGTGCAGGTAAACAATGCAACAGAATTACTTCTTTGCCTGCAAGATCTATTAACTCTTGATCAACTTTATACTTTTCAAAAATTTCTTTTCTCTTTAACTGTTCTTTTTCTTGCCCCATAGAAGCCCATACATCTGTGTAGATCACATCAGCTCCTATAACTGATTTGGAAGGTTCATTGCAAATAGTTATTTTAGAACCATTTTTTGAAAGTGATTTAGCCTTCTCTAGGATATTAGATGATGGCTCAAAACCTTTAGGAGAGCAAATACATACATTTACTCCCAACATTGCTCCACATATCATTAATGAATTCGCAACATTGTTTCCATCTCCAATATAAGAAAGATTTATTCCTTTTAGCTTCCCAAATTTCTCCTGAATAGTTAAATAATCAGCAAGTGCCTGACAAGGATGTTCAAGATCAGTTAAAGCATTAATTACAGGAATAGTAGACCATTCTGCATACTCTTCTAGATCTTGCTGGGAAAATGTTCGAATTGCGAGTGCATCGCAGTAGCGACTCAAAACCCTTGCTGTGTCTTTGACTGATTCACCCCTGCCAAGTTGGGTTACCTGAGGGTTCAAATCAACAGTCTGACCTCCAAGTCTTGCCATAGCAACCTGAAAACTAACTCGTGTTCTTGTAGAGGCTTTTGTAAAAATCAAACCAAGAACTCTATTGCCAAGATCTATTCTTCTATTTCCAGATTTCAGCTGTTTTGCAAGTTCGAATAGAGATAGAATTTGACTACTTTTTAAATCAGCTGAAGAAAGAAAATTAGTTTTACTAAAAGAACTTAATTCAGAAGCTAAGCCTAAAGATGCTGAAGCCATAAGAAAGCCTCAAATATCCTTTATCGAGGATAAAGGATATAAAAGTCAAGTCTTTCAATTAAATATATTATCCTGGCATAACACTACTGGAAAGCATCTCTTTAAGCTCATCCCCCTCTATAACTTCCTTTTCAAGAATCTTTTGTGAAATATCCTCCAATAAAGAAAGGTTATTTTTAAGAATATTTAATGCATTTTCATGAGCATCATCTACCAAACTTCTTACCTCTTTATCAATGGCCTGTGCAGTTGCATCGCTTAATTCTCTTCTTGGATTGTTGCTGCCTCCTAAGAATTGACCTCCACCTTGCTTGTCATAGGCCAAAGGGCCAAGAATATCACTCATGCCATATGTACCTACCATTTGCTCTGCTAGATCAGTAGCTCTCTGAAGATCGTTCGATGCGCCTGTGGTGATTTTCCCAAAAATTATTTCTTCAGCAGATCTTCCACCCAATAGAGTAGCTATTTGACCTTGCAACTCCTCTTTGGAGTTTAGGAACCTCTCCTCAGTAGGAAGCTGAAGAGTATATCCCAATGCACTCATACCTCTTGGAACTATGGATATTTTTGCAACTTTGCTTCCACCAGGCATTAAATGTCCAACTATTGCATGTCCAACCTCATGGTATGCAACAATTTTTTTCTCATCATCTTGCAAAACTCGACTTTTTTTCTCTAAACCAGCAACTACTCTTTCAATTGCTTCATTTAAATCTTGTTGTTCTACTTCAACCCGTTTTCCTCTTGCAGCAAGTAGAGCAGCTTCATTGACCATGTTGGCTAAATCAGCTCCTGCAAAACCACTTGTAGCTTGAGCAATTCTCTCTAAATCAATATTTTTGGAGAGCTTAACTTTCTTGGTATAAATTTCAAGAATTGTTTTTCTTCCAGACAAATCGGGTCTGTCAACTAAAACCTGCCTATCAAATCTACCTGGACGTAATAGAGCAGCGTCTAAAACTTCAGGCTGATTAGTCGCTGCAAGAACGATTACTGGTTTATCAGTTGAAGCAAAACCATCCATTTCAGTTAAAAGTTGGTTTAAGGTTTGCTCCCTTTCGTCATTACCGCCTACGACCCCCATCGACCCAGATCTGCTTTTACCAATTGCATCTAACTCATCAATAAAAATTATGCAAGGAGCTTTTTTCTTAGCTTGTTCAAATAAATCTCTAACTCTTGCTGCTCCAGCACCAACAAATAATTCAACAAACTCAGAACCTGAAATTATGAAAAATGGAACTTCAGCTTCTCCTGCAACTGCTTTTGAGAGAAGAGTCTTACCAGTTCCAGGGGGACCAACCAACAAAACACCTTTAGGGATTCTTGCACCAATATCAGTGTATCTTTGTGGTTTTTTTAGAAAGTCAACTATTTCAGTTAGTTCGTCCTTTGCTTCGTCTACTCCAGCCACATCATCAAAAGTAACCTTAGATTCATCATCAGGAACATATACTTTTGCCTTACTTTTAGTAAAACTTAGAGCACCTTGTGCTCCTCCTCCTCCCATACTTCTACGAGCGAAAAATTGCAATACGAGTATGAAAATCAACGGTGGAACAACCCAACTTAATATTGTTGTAAAAATGTTTGGTTTCTTAGGAGGAGCAGCCGCAAATTCAACACCTTTATTTTCTAATCTTTGCGGCAAATCCATATCAAAAATTGGAGTCGTCGCTAAAACTGATGGTGCTCCTTCCTCAGTTGAGGACAATTCATATCTGATTTGATCTTGGGTTATGTATGCGCGTTTAACTTCACCATCATTAACTTGATTTATGAACAATGAGTATGGAACCCTTGGAACTTGCATGTTTTGGCTTGGGAAGAAGCTGCTAAAAAGAAGAAGAGCCCCAAAACCTATTAGAACTAAATTTATTATTCCGAAACGTCTATTAGGTTGATTCTCGTCCTGTCGTATTGGCATTAGCAAAAACTTTAAGTACCTATAAGTTAATCAACTTTCAACCCAAATCGACCTGTTCACCTGGAGGGAGATCCGAACGAATATAAAATTTTAAAAAATTAACAACCTAAAAGGCTAGTCTCCAACAAAGGTCTGTCCCTTTTTGTTCTAAAAAAGAATGTTGCAAGTTGTAGGTAGAATTTATTGATTCAAATCCAAAACTGCCAAGAGGGCACATCGCAGACTTACCTCCTAAAAGTTTTGGAGCAACAAAAACAATTAACTCTTGTACACAATTTGAATCGATTGCACTTGTAGCTAAAAGAGGTCCACATTCCCAAAGAACTTTATTGCAGCCTTTTCCTGCAAGGGAGGTTAACAATTCAGAAGGATCATTAGAGTTCAGCAACAATCTTTCTGGGCCATCTTTGAAATCTGAGAAGAAATCTTCATTCCCCTCTGGCCCATATGCAATTATTGTTTTGGCAATTTTTGTATCCCAAAGATTTGCAGATTTTGGTAAGTCTAATGATCTAGAAAAAACCACCCTTAAGGGTTCAGGATTTGATTTTCCTCTAGATGTCAAATGAGGGTCATCAGCTCTGAGTGTTCCTCCCCCAACAATTACAGCATCACATTTTGATCTAATTTTATGAACTGCATCCCTCGCAGTTTTATCTGTAATCCACTTACTGGAACCATTAGGCAATCCAATCCGTCCATCTAAGCTCATTGCCCATTTCAAAATCCCCCAGGGTCGTCCATTGCGAATTCGAAAAACAAATTCACGATTAATAAATTCACATTCTTCCTTTAAAACACCTTCTATTACTTCTAAACCAGAATCTCTCAATCTTGAAATTCCATTTCCTGAAACTCTTGGATCTGGATCAACCATTCCAATAACGACTCTTTTTAAACCTGCTTTTATAAGTGCTTCTGTACAAGGGGGAGTTAAGCCATGGTGGCAACAAGGTTCTAAGGTTACAACGATGGTTCCCTCATTTGCCTTTCCTCCTGCTTGATTAAGCGCTTCTATTTCAGCATGAGCGTTTCCTGAGCCTGTATGAAATCCCTCTCCTACAAGTTTTCCTGTTGAATCAAGCACAACAGCGCCAACAACTGGATTGGGGCTAGTCATACCTTCCGCAAGAAGTGCTAATTGGATTGAACGTCTCATCCAGGGCACCCATAGTTTTTGATTCATAGACAAACCAATCATTTTCAGTTAACTAATGTTCTCCATTCACCTACCAGGTACGGCGGTATTGGTAAATCATTTATCAATCCAGGAAGGCTAAGTCTTAAGGGTCTATTTTTATCTAATTTAGAAATTAAAGGGCTTATATCAAATTCTGCAACAGAGTCATTCAAAGTATCAAATCTATCTTTGTTTTTTTTAGTTATGTCTATTAGATCCCAACTTTTTCTTCCCGAATTCACTACTAAATTTGTAGGATGATCAAACCTCAAAGATCCAGGGTGACCAACTATTCTCAAAATTGTATTATTTGAATTTTTCAAACTGGGATAAACAATAATTTGCCAGGTTTGGGAATCTAGGTCTTGCAGGTTTTCTAGACTTCTTATAATTTCTTTCCTATAAGAATTTGCATCCAAATTCATATCTGCAGATATATTTTTTGGATTAGTAAAGATAAAACAACAAAGAAATAAAACAAAAATTATGGAGCTAAAAACCTTACGAAATATTTCCATTACTAATTTCATTTTCTTCAGATTCAAGTAGTGCATCTAATGCTATTGCTGAGCGAACGAGTGACTGATATTTCTTTATGATACGTTGGTTTCGTTCAATTATTTTCGAAGAATCATATTTTTCTGAATGATTAATAGAATTATTAAATATTTGAACGCCATCGTCCATCAACTCTAAATCATTTTGTTGATTAATCAAAGCTATCAGAATCTCATGAAGTCGAGATCTTCGAGTTATGGAGTCTTCAGCTTCATTTCTTTTAAGATTCACAAAATTTTTAAAATAACTATTGAAGTTCTAGTTGATTTTCGACAAAAAAATAGTAAAGCTATAAAAAAGAAATTTTCTTCGTCCATTTAACTTAGTTATGTCTGATGAGTCTAAACAGATACATGTATTAGGAATTGATACATCAAATGTCGAATTTTTTTTTGAATCCAAAAAAAATCAAATTTTCAAAGCCGAAAGAGTCGCTGGCCCGCAAAGAATTATAGATTCATTCAAAATTTGGTTAAAGAAAAAGAAAATAAATAACTATAAAGTAGATTTTATTTACACTGATAAATTAATTAATTTTATAGATATATTAAAAAAAGAAGAGAAAAAAACAATTATTTTTTCAGGAGGTGATCCACTTTGGTTTGGAATTGGTAGATTATTAATTCAAAACTTTTCTCTTTCTAATCTTCATTTTGAGCCTGCCGCCACTTCTTTCCAACTGGCGTTTTCCAGACTTGGTAAAACTTGGCAAGACACCAAATGGGTCAGTCTTCATGGAAGAGACCCTCTCCTTTTTGAAAAAGCAATCAAAAAACTTCCTACTTCACTTGTAGTCTTGACTGACCCAAATAGAGGAGGAGCTAAAGAGGTTTATCAATTACTCCTTTCATCAGAACTTGAAGAAAAATATGAATTTTGGACTTTTGAAAGACTTGGATACCTTAATGAAAGAATCATAAAAATTAATTCAAGTGACGATTTCCCAATTGATCTTGATCCTTTGCATCTAGTTATTCTTTTTGAAAGAGTATCTTCAACAACTCAGTCCAAAGAATTACCATTATTTGGAATTAATGATTCAGTCTTTCTTCAAAATTCAGACTGTCCTGGATTAATGACAAAAAAAGAAGTTAGAGTTCAACTACTTTCTGAACTTAATCTACCAAGAGAAGGAATAATATGGGATATAGGTAGTGGCGTTGGGAGCATAGGTTTAGAGGCGTTGAGGTTATCTCCAAACCTAAAATTAGTCTCAGTTGATAAAAGGGTTGGGAGTAAAAATATTATCGAGGAAAATGCAAGAAGGCTTGGTGTTAAACCAGCCTTGATAATTGAAGATGAAGCTTTAAGTGTTCTAAAAGAGAACAAAATAAAAGATAGTCTTTCACATCCAAATAGAGTTATATTAGGTGGAGGTGGATCAGGTTCATATTTTATTATTGAAGAAATATTGAAAAAAATAAATAGTTTTTGTATTTTAATAATACCTTTAATATCATTAAAATCATTATCCAAATTAGAGGCAATTTTAAAGCCGAAAGTAGACAAGTTATATATTAGTCAACATCAATCATATAGAGGTGTAAGTATTGGAGAAGATATAAGATTATCCCCTTTAAATCCTGTTTTTATTATGAAAGGTGAAATTCATTAATTTTATCTTTTATCAGGTTTAGCCACGTGAGGTAGTCCCCAACCTAATTTGTTCCTTAAGACTTGAAAGAACTCATGATCTGAAAGTCTAATAAATTTAACTGGATGCTCACTTTTTCTAATTAGAACTCGATCTTCTGGCCACACATAACAACCTGCGCTGCCATCTACAACCATCATCAATCTTTCAGGTGTAGCAGGGAAAACTGTCACTGGTTCCTCATTACTAAAGACCAAAGCTCTTGATGCAAGTGAATGAGGCGATATGGGAGTAAGTTGCAAAACCGGACAATCAGGTGTAATGACTGGTCCCCCGGCACTTAATGAATAAGCTGTTGAGCCAGTTGGAGTAGAAAGAATTACACCATCTGCAGAAATATCGACCGGCGCATGCCTACCAACAGAAATTTCAAAATGACACATACTTGTCATAGGTTCTCTATGCAATGCCATTTCATTAAGGCAGAGAGCTTCCCATCTGCATTGATCTCCTCTCATAACACTTACTACTAAGCTAGTTCTCTCCTCAATTTTCCATTGTCTCTCAGCTAAATGGGTGAAAATTTTATCTATATCTGAAAGGTACGCCTCCGCTAAAAACCCTAAATGTCCTGTATTGATGGTGAGGATTGGAATGCCCATTGGTGCAGTTTGTCTCGCAGCAGACAAAACCGTCCCGTCTCCTCCTAATACTACAGCAAGCAAAATTGAAGAATCAAAACCTTCTGGGATACAAGAGTTGTATCCCTGTGCACTCATATATTGATCAGGATTAGCAAAACCTAACAAGCCGCCCGCACTACTAACTCTGACAACTTCAAAACCAGAATCTTCTAGTTTTTTTTGAAAAGTTTTTGCTGTCTCAACAGCAAGCTCTTTCCCGTCATTAACGATCAGTCCTACTCGGGGCACCGATCATACTTCACAAACTATTTGTCAATATTAGCAATTAATTTGTGCATAATATTTATTTAATACAATTAAAAATTAATTCAAAAATATTTAAATTTAAAATTGTTCTAGAAATCTTAAGTCACTTGTATATAACTTCCTAATATCGTCTATACCATGACGAACCATGCAAAATCTTTCAACACCAAGACCAGCAGCAAATCCACTATATTTTTCCGGGTCAATCCCCAATCCCTCAAGAACAGCGGGATCAACCATTCCGCAACCCATAACCTCTAACCATTTACCTCTCCATTGGACATCAACTTCTGCTGATGGTTCAGTAAAAGGGAAATAACTAGCTCTGAAACGAATAGGAAGGTCTCCAAAAAAAGCTTTTAAGAAGGCCATTACTGTTCCCCTTAAATGACTAAAATCAAGGTCTTGATCAATTGCCAATACCTCTACCTGATGGAACACCGGTGAATGAGTAGCATCAACTGCATCTCTTCGATAAACCCTCCCAGGAGAGACTATCCTTACTGGTGGTTTATTGTTCTCAAGACAACGAATCTGAACTGGCGAAGTATGAGTTCTTAAAAGATATTCACCCCCTAAATAAAAAGTATCTTGCATATCTCTTGCAGGATGGTCAGGCGGAATATTTAGTGCTTCAAAATTATAGTAATCATTTTCTATCTCAGGTCCTTCCGAGACTTGATATCCCAATCCTAAGAAAAGATCAGTTATTTGCTCAGTGGTAGTTACTAAGGGGTGTCGATGTCCTTGAGAAACGCCAGTTGGCGACGCAGTAACATCTATAGTTTCTTTAATTAATATCTGATTTAAAGATTGAGTTTTTAAAAATTCAAGTTTTTCCTTTATTAATTCCTGCAATTGACTTTTTAAAAGGTTTGCTCTTTGACCAATTAAAGGTCTTTCTTCAGAAGAAAGATTTTTCATCTCTCCTAATAGAAATGAGAGCTTTCCCTTTTTCCCAAGGAAACCTAACCTTAATTTCTCTATTGATTCAGAATTTTCAGCAGCAGAAATCTCTTTCGCGGCCTCGCTTTCTAAAATCTGAAGCTCATTGATGAGCTGTTTTAGCGATAATGTTGAACTCAATGAATTCCTATCTCAATTAATAGTTTAATCGGCAATCAGTCCCTCTTCTATAACCAAAAGCTAAAAAATGAAACCATTAAGAATTTTAATTAGTAACGATGACGGAGTTTTTGCAGAAGGGATAAGAACGCTTGCCGCATCTGCAGCAAGCAGAGGGCATGAAATCACAGTGGTTTGTCCAGACCAAGAGAGATCAGCCACTGGTCACGGATTAACTTTGCATTCACCAATAAGAGCTGAAAGAGCAGACGAATTGTTTGGGGAAGGTATTAAAGCGTGGGGCTGCAGCGGCACTCCTGCCGATTGCGTCAAACTCGCCCTTAATGAACTTCTTGTTCAAAAGCCAGATTTAATCCTTTCTGGGATTAATCATGGACCTAATCTTGGCACTGATATTTTTTGCTCAGGAACTGTTGCTGCTGCACTTGAAGGGACCTTAGATGGAATTCCCTCAATTGCAGTAAGCATTGCCAGTTTTCAATGGAAAAATTTTAATTTTGCTGGGAAATTAACCTTAGATCTTGCAGAGAAAGCAATTGAACAAAGTTGGCCCAAAAATCTATTACTTAATTTAAATGTTCCGCCCTGTGACGAAAAGAAAATGGGAAAGTTAGTTTGGACAAGACTTTCAATAAGACAATACGAGGAACAATTTTTACGTCGAGTAGATCCAAGAGGGAACACATATTTTTGGATGGCTGGAGAAGCCGTAAAAGATCTTCAATCAGCTGGGGAAGGTCCTAAAGGATGGCCAAGTGATGTATCTCAAATAGCTTTACGCTCTCCTTCTTTGACCCCTATCCAACCTGATCTTTTTTGGAGAGGAGATTTAAATGATTTACCAAAACTAATCTAAAAGTTAGTTTTTCCTGTAAATCCTTTGCAACAGCCACAAAGAAAAAATCAGGCCAATCAAATGTGCAAATAAAACTTGTGTATTACTCAAGACTGAGAGCATTTCGAGAGAAGTAATTGGATAATTTTCCATTGCTCTCATACCTGCACCTATGGAAATACCAGGAGCTTGCATTGATGCCTGGACAAACAAAGCACCTGCCAATGATTGATAACCAACAGAAGAAAAGACCAATCCCACTAAATCGGCAATCAATCCTCTCTTAAGTAATCGACTTGTTTCTCCTCTACTTGGACGAGCATCACTATCCAAGGCTCTCCCAGTCTTTACAATAAGCCAGCCTTGCCAAAGACTAAATAGCAATAAAATAAATGCCAATGTCGTGAGAGACAAACCTGGGCCTAAGCCCAATGCTCTCTCTGAGTTTCTAGCTAAACTACTTCCAACATTGTTGAACAACAAAACACCCACTACTACTACACCTAAAATTGTTTGAATCCAAAACCGAATCCAACCAATTCTTCTCATTCCCAAAGAAAGCAATTGAAAGTTGCGTTGATCTGCCATCACGATGAATAAGGCGATAAACCAAACTTGCCATCTAAGCACAAAAATTGCACGCTTATCTTGATACCTCTCTGTGCTCCTGAAAATGCAAAGCTACCTACAGCACTGGCTTTAGGTAGTTTTGATGGCCTTCACTTAGGTCATAAAAAAGTTATAAAAGCCATATCAAAAGAGTCAATTGGTGTACCTACAGTTGTCAGTTTCTGGCCTCACCCACGAGAGGTCCTCTTTGGAGAATCTAGATTAAGATTAGATCTACCTCACGAAAAAACATTATTGCTCAAGCCACTTGGAATAGAGCAATTAGTTTTAGTTCCTTTTAATAAAACTCTTGCATCTAAAAGTGCAGAAACATTTGCAGATGAAATCCTAGTAAAAACACTTCATGCCAAACACATAGCAGTAGGTGAAAATTTCAGATTTGGTCGAAATAGAGAGGGCGATATTTCGACGTTGAAAAAGATTGGAGTATCCCTAGGAATAAAAATTTCAATTATTCCTATTCTTGAAGACCATCATGGTCGACTTAGTAGCAGCAGAATACGAAAAGCTCTCAATGAGGGTGATTTAAAGCTTGCAAAAAATCTTTTAAATCGTCCTTATACTTTTAGAGGAATAGTAGAGAAAGGGAAAGGTTTAGGAAAGAAAATTGGATGGCCAACAGCAAATTTAAGAATAGATGGGCGAAAATTTCTTCCATCATTGGGTGTTTATGCAGCCTGGGCTTCAATAGCAAATACAAAAGAGCGTCTATCGGCAGTTATGAATCTTGGCCCTCAGCCAACTATTGACCCAAATTCTTCTTCAGCGGTAGAAGTCCACCTTCTAGACGAAAAAATTGACCTATTAGGAAAAGAATTAATTATTGAACCATTGCAAAGAATAAGACCCCAAAAAAAGTTTGAGAATATTGAAGAATTAAGCAAACAAATATTTTTCGATGCAAAATTGGCAAAAGAGATATTGTCCAAAAACCTTTAAATTAACTAATTGTGGGATAAGCGTTAGATAATCCCCATACAACAAACAAGCCAATGCCCCCTAACAAAAACACGCCCCAAATAAGCACATTCATATTGTTTTCAGAATCATTTTCCACAATAAAATTTAAATACATTTCCTTTAATAAAGGATGACATGAAATCAATACCTGTCACCCCTCCACCTAATAATCGTATTGCACAATTAATTGATGCAAACCTTGATAGAGCTAGGGAAGGATTACGAGTTATGGAAGATTGGTGCAGGTTTGGTCTTAAGAGAAACGATTTTTCTATCAAAATCAAAGATTTTAGACAGCAATTAGGTTTACATCATCACAATATTTATCGAAAAGCGAGGCTCACGTCCGAAGATCCCGCTATGGGGGTTTCTCATCCAGCTCAAAAGAGAAGGTCGACTCCAGAGGATATATTCATTGCAAACTCATCAAGAGTTCAAGAAGCCTTAAGAGTAATAGAAGAATTTACTCGGACAACAGATCCAAACCTCTCTGAATTAGCCTCAAATCTCAGATACGAAACTTATGCAATCGAGATCAAAGTGCTCAATGCGAAAGAAGGAATAGATAAGAGAAAAATCCTACAAGATTGTTCAATATGTTTGGTTACTACAAATATGGAAGGACTTAAAGAAATTGTTTGCAATGCTTTAGAAGCAGGTGTGAAAATAATTCAATATAGAGAAAAGTTCTTAAATGATAATGAGAAATTAAGTCAAGCTAAAGACCTAGCCAATCTTTGTAAAAAATACAATTCTCTTTTTATAGTTAATGATCGTATAGATATCGCACTAGCTGTTGACGCAGATGGAATTCATCTAGGGCAAACAGATTTACCACCCAAAATGGCCAGAAGACTCTTAGGTTATGAAAAAATTATTGGGCGAAGTACACATTGTCTTGAAGACATAAGAAATGCCGAAAAAGAAGGCTGTGATTATATTGGTATAGGACCTATATTTCCATCTATAACTAAAAAGAAACTTAATCCAATTGGAATTGACAACCTTAGGAAGGGATTAAATAAAACTCTCCTACCGGCGTTTGCTATAGGTGGAATAAACAGCTCAAATATCAACCAATTAAGCCAGATTAATAATCTACGTATAGCCGTCTCAGATGCAATCATGAATTCAACTGATCCTTTTTCAAAAACTGAAGAGTTTCTCAAATTTCTAACATGAAATTAAAAATTAACGGCGAAATTAAAACCATTAACGGGCCTAATGAAGAATTTCTACTGGAAGATTTACTTGAATACTTGTGCTATAAACCTCAATTGGTCGTGGTTGAGTTAAATGGTGTAATTATTAATCCAAAAGATTGGATAAGTGCAAAAATAAAAAATGGCGATTGCTTAGAGGTTGTGACAATTGTTGGTGGAGGTTCCTACAGTTAATTAATTCCTATAAAAATAAGTGTTCAAATTTACCTGCTTAAATTGGTTTAAAAGGAAAAGATTTTTTTCTTTTCTTGTTATTTCATCAATAGTTTCCTCTTTTTTCTTCGTTAATCCCAACATGGCCTCCGCAGCCAGTGGTGGTCGCATCGGTGGAGGGAGCTTTCAGGCACCTGCACCACGAAGTCAAAATTATGGAGGATATGGAGGCAATAACTTTCGAGGCTATGGAAGTGGCTATAGAGGCGGCGGGATGGGGTTCCCTTTCTTATTACCAATATTTGGCTTTGGTGGTGGTGGGATTTTTGGATTTTTAATACTTATGTCTATCGTTGGCGTGATTGTTAATTCATTTAAAAACTCTTCAAATTTTCCCAATTCAAGTGATAACTCAATACTTTCTCAATCTGTAAACCCAACCAAAGTTTCTTTAATACAATTCCAGATTGGCTTATTGGCAAGTGCAAAAGAAATTCAAGTGAAGCTTAGAGAGCTTGCTGCTAATTCAAACACCTCAACTTCATCTGGACTTCAAAGAGTTCTTCAAGACACAACACTTTCTCTCCTTAGGAAGCCTGAGTTATGGGTCTACTCAAACATAGAAACTGGTTCCGTTCCATTTGCCTCAGCAGAATCAACTTTTAATCGGATTGCAATAACTGAGAGAAGCAAATTAAAAGCAGAACTTACTTCAAACTATTCAGGTCAAATATCAAACTCAATAAGTACTAATCTTAAGCCTGGTGATTCTGATCCAACGAATGAATACATTGCGATAACAATTCTTGTTGCAACCAAAAAGGATTTAAAACTAAACAAATCTACAAATAACGAACTCATCGCAGAGGCCTTGAGACTCATAGGGTCAATATCATCAACAGACTTAATCGCTTTAGAAGTTATCTGGCAGCCTGAAGGAGAGGGAGAGACTTTGAGAGAAGAAGAGCTAATAACTCAATACCCAAATCTTAAACATTTATAAAGTCAGTTACCAAAGTAACCAAAAACCTGATTTCTTTATATTTTTTTCATCTTATTTACGTAAACATCCATCAAAAAATACATAAATAACAGTTAGGATTCCCACACAGATTTTTATTAATTAAGGAAGTGTCGGCTTCTTCGCAACCAGAACCTCGCTCAATGAAATGGGAAAGCTCAGGCGAGCTCGCTCAAAGAGACTTATCAGAGTTAGTCAATCGACTGCTAGATGTTGAATCGAGCAACAATAGTGATGAGCTAACAAGACTTAGTAGCAAATACGACGAAGAGTCTTAAGACTATTAAATTCCCCCTTGCGCTTCTCGACTTAATAGCTCAACTTAAGATAAAGAAAAGAGTTTTAATGAGAAGAAAGACTATTCAATGGATAAATACACCTGTTCTTACCGAAGCCATATTCCGTTATGAAAAAGGGCTGCTTACTAATTCAATGAAATTATGGTTAGAGCAGGTTCTAGAAATAAAATCAAAAAACTCTATTTAAAAGCTCAGGAAAATTAAAAAAAGATTAGCGTAATAAAATTCTTATAGCCGCCATGGCTGCCCCATAACCATTATCAATATTGACTACTAATAGTCCTGGAGCGCAACTTGCAAGCATTCCCTCCAAAGCAGTTTTACCTCCTCCACTAATACCATATCCAACTGAAACAGGAAGTCCAATAATTGGCTGAGGAATTAATCCAGCGAGAACAGTAGGTAAAGCACCCTCCATTCCAGCACATGCAATAACTACTTTCGCTGATTTGATATCTTCAAGCCTATTTAGCAGCCTGTGAAGTCCTGCGACACCAATATCAATCAACAATTTAGTTTTTATTCCATGCAAATTCAAAGCTATTTCTGCTTCTGAAGCTACTCCTACATCACTTGTCCCTCCAGTCAAGATAATTACTTCTTCCTCAGAAGAAGTACATTCCATATACCCCCCCATAGTTAAACAACCAGATATTTCATGAAATTCTGCAGAAGGAAATTCAACTAAAAGTTTTTCTCCTTTCTCTTTGGAAAGTCTCGTCACTAAAGCAGTTTCGGACTTAAGTTGATATTTTTTCAATATTTTAGAAATTTGTTCAATTGTTTTATGCTCCCCCCAGATGGCCTCAATGACACCGAGTCGACTTCGCCTCTGAAAATCAATAATTGATTGATTCATCTTTACTCTGGATTTAATTCGCCTTCAAAAATCAATGGGAAAGGATTTCCACTTGTTTCACCTGTTTCCTTTCTGGCAATCTTTTCAAAATCCTGCTGGACAAAATTTATTTCTGTCTGAGAGATATTTTTCCATACTTCTCTTGACTCCCAACCAATCAATAATGTTGCTTCCTCAAATTTAGGATCCCAAAAAAGTTGGCGTCCTAAAAAACCATCTTGCTTCAACAACCATGGCTCCCAACTTTCTTCTTCGGCTTTTAACCAAGCATTTTTAAATTTTTTCGGGACATCCAGTTTAAGATGCTCGACAACAGATTCCTTTGGAAAATTCACTTTCAATAAAGACTCAGCTTTAATATTTTTCACGTTCCCCAAAATAGTAGAAAGAAAAATCAAACTAACAAAAAGGAACCTTAAAATTCTTTCGATAAAATTTTTCTTTCTACTTGTTTTCATCTCTTTTCATCAAAACAACTGCATGGCAACATATACCTTCTTCTCTTCCTTCAGCACCTAATTTCTCATTTGTAGTTGCTTTAACCCCTACATCATTAATGTCAACTCCTATTTTTTTAGATATTTTCTCCTTCATCAAGTCAATATAAGGCTTTAATTTGGGCCTTTCAGCAACAATAACTGAATCAATATTTTGAATTTGCCAACCTTTCTTTTCAATTAATTCCATTACCTGTTCAAGAAGAATCAAACTATCTGCATTTTTCCATTTAGGGTCATCTGGAGGAAAATACTTTCCAATATCACCCAAAGATAATGCCCCTAAAATCGCATCCATAATTGCATGAGTAAGAACATCTGCATCACTATGCCCATCAAGACCTAAACCTTCAGGATGGTTTAACTTGACCCCGCCAAGTATTAAAGGCCGACCAGGAACCAATCGGTGCATGTCATAACCGTTGCCTATTCGTAAGCTCACTTCAGTTTTCAATAATGAACTTGTCTTCTCGAATGATAATTGGTCGAGCTTCCAAAGTTCGAACAAATCGGGTCTTCGGGACTGCGTCCTAATTTCTCTTTGCCTCTGCCTCCATTCTTTAATTAATTTATGGTTACCACTTAGGAGGACATCAGGTACTTTCATGCCTTTAAATTCTGAAGGTCGTGTGTATTGAGGATGTTCTAAAAGCAACTCGTTATGACTTTCTTCTTCTAATGATTCTGCACTGCCTAAAGTTCCAGGCAATAAACGTACTATTCCATTAATAATAGTTATTGCAGGAATCTCTCCACCAGTAAGAACAAAGTCTCCTATTGAAATTTCTTCATCAGCTAGAGACCGAATCCTCTCATCAAACCCCTCATAGCTTCCACATATCAATATGAGTTGATCTTCTTTTGACCATCTAGAAAAATCAGATTGAGATATTTTTCTACCTTGTGGAGTCATCAAAAGTATCCTTTTTTTATTTAGCTTTTGAATTTGATCAAATATCGAAAAATAAGGTTCGGGCTTTAAGACCATTCCAGCGCCACCTCCATATGGTTCATCATCAACTTTTCGATAAGTATCTATTGCATGGTCACGTGGATTGTGTATATGAATTGATGCAATCTTCTCTTCAAATGCCTTTTTTATAAGTCCATGGTTAAAAAAATTTTCAAATGCTTCTGGGAAAAGGCTTACCACATCGAACCTCAATTTACTCATATGAATTAGCTCTCTTCATAACCAAACTCATTAAGTCGAGAAGATTTGCTTCTCCAGTCAGGTACAACTTTAACAAACAATTCTAAATAGACATTTCCATTAATTAAAGTTTGAATTTGCATTCTTGATTCCTGGCCAATTTTCTTCAACATACTTCCCCCTTTACCAATTAAAATTCCCTTCTGACTTTTTTTCTCAACACAAATAGTTGCAAGAATTCCTATTCTTGATTTCTGTTCAGATTTTTTTTTCGAGGGTATATCTTCTATTTTATCAATAGAGACTGCAACACTATGTGGTACTTCTTCGCGTGTATTTATTAAAACTTGTTCTCTGATAAATTCAGCCATCAAAAACTTCTCAGGGTGGTCACAAGTCATATGACTTGGATATAACTGAGGTCCCAAAGGCAGTTTTTCTTCTATTTCATTAATTAAATCATTACATCCCTTTCCTGTCAGAGCGCTACAACAAAAAACTGGCCAATTTGTACCCTCGAAAAAGTCTAAATATTCTTTCTTTCGTTCTTTAAATTGACTCAACTGAACAAGATCCCACTTATTCAAGGCAACAATCACTGGGATTTGTAAATTTCTAATCAAATTCAAAACAAATGCATCACCCCTACCTGGAGCATGATTGGCTTCAAAAATAACCAAAACTGCATCTACCTCTCCAATAGATCTTTTGGCATTCTGAACAAGTCTTTCACCTAATAAATGATGGGGTTTATGAATTCCAGGAGTATCTACAAAAATAATCTGCGACTTTTCATTCGTAAGTATTGCTTTTAATCGATTCCTAGTAGTTTGAGCAATCGGAGAGGTAATAGCTATTTTCTCACCAATAAATTTATTTATGAAAGTTGATTTACCAACATTGGGTCTACCTATTAATGCAATAAATCCTGACTTAAAATCCTCTTTATTTAAATCTCCTAAAGTCATTTTTTTCTCTACGATTATTTATAGCCTTACTCTAAAAGAGCAATAAAACCATGAATAAAAAGAAACCAACTTTTAAAGAGGCTATGCAAGCATCAATGCTTTGGTGCAAAAGCTGGGAAAATGATGAAATAAGTGACGAAGTTATTTCTGATCGAATTGGCGAGCTTATTAAAACTGTTGAGGGAGCAAGAGGATTTTTTGTTGTAAGTCTCTCAATAGATTGCCCTTTAATGGATAGATTTCCGGATGCATTAATTTTTCAATTAAGAAGTTCTGGAGAAATTGTTGTTGACTTAACCGTGAAGAATCTTGCTATGAGTTCAGCAATGATAATTGCACATCGAAATAATAAAGATCCACATGAAATCCAATCAAAGAGAATAAAAACTCGCTGTATTGAATTACTTAAACTATTAGATTCAAATCAGGTAAAAAAACGTTTAGATGTTTTACTTGAAGCAACAAAAGGGAGTGGAACGGACTTGAAGTTTCTAAATAAATGGGGTTATAACGATGAACAAATCAAGGCAATATCAAAAAGTATTTATGAAGTTGCAACATAAAAAAAGAGCCTTTCGGCTCTTTTTTTATGTTTGATTTATTAGTCTCAATCTCTTCTGCCACCACCCTGAAGAGCAATAATGAGACGAAGAACAAAAACAAATAAATTTATATAGGTTAGGTACATTCCTAATGCTCCAGCTAAATATTGTTCATCGTTATATCTTCTTGGCATTGTATAGAAATCTACAAAAGACATCGCAACAAAAAGTACAGTTCCAAAGCCAGCAATCATTAATTCAAAGCCACTGCCTCCAAACATCCCTGGAGCAAATAAACCACCAATAAACTGGAAAACCATTGCAATAATAAGACCAAGCAATCCAAGACCAACTGCACCTTGCAAAGCTTGACCGACGTTATCACTCATTTTTCGGCCTACTGAAGATGCAATCACGAAAGTGATTCCAGTAGCGAATACAGCTGTTCCTATCGCTCCCATTCCTGCAACTTGAATTGCCAACCCGACAATCCCACTTAGCGTGAAACCAGTTAATAAGCTGAATCCAGTCAATAGTGGAAGAGCTTTAGAATTGTTTGCATTGTTGGCAGCGCTGCTTGCCATGAAAAATAGAACTATTTCTGCAATAAATGCGACTATAAATAGAGGACCAAATAACGGATTGTTAGTAGCTTGTAAAGAAAGTCCACCTAAAACACCTAATCCGGTTAATGCCATACCTCCGCCTACATAAGGCAAAGCTTTATTAACTACATTTGGGCCGATTAGTGCACTTGATTGTGCTTCACGAATAGCTTGTTGAAAATTGCTGTTTGCTGGCATAACGCACCAGATAATTATTACCTATTTTGACACAAAAAAAATCAGTCTTCATGAATGTGAATGCGGATCACCCTATCGTCTTTTTTTATCTAGTTCTGCATAAGCATCAACCACGCTTTGAACGAGTGGATGTCTTACTACATCTGCTGAGGTAAGTCTGCAAACTGAAATCCCATCAACCTTTTCGAGTAAATCCGCTGCTTCAATAAGTCCACTCATTTGACCGAATGGTAGGTCTACTTGGGTTACATCTCCAGTTACTACCATTCTTGATCTTTCCCCAAGCCTGGTAAGAACCATTCTCATTTGTGCTGGAGTCGTATTTTGCGCTTCATCAAGTATTACAAAAGATTCTTCTAGAGTCCTTCCTCTCATATATGCCAAAGGAGCGACTTCAATAACGTTTTTTTCTATAAGTAAATTAGTTTTTTCTTGTCCAAGTAAAGAATGGAGAGCGTCATATAGAGGTCTTAAATAAGGATCAACCTTTTGCTGCATATCTCCTGGTAAAAAACCCAATCTTTCGCCAGCTTCAACAGCTGGTCTTGTTAAAATAATTTTCTCAATTTTTCTCTCTGTAAGCATTCTTACAGCAAATAAAGTTGCTAAGAATGTCTTACCTGTTCCTGCTGGACCAAGGGCAAATGTGAGATCACTTTTTTCCATTGCTTCTACATAATTTTTTTGTCTAATTGTTCTGGGTCTTAAAAGATTTCCCCTTTGACTTCTTGCTAAAACTTTATTTGTTGATTTCACATAATCATTTCTTTTTCCATTATCCAATGCCCCTACTGCTGCATGAAGATCAACGGCTGAAACAATTTGTCCTTCTTCCCAAATAGGTCTAACTAATTCAACAATTGCTGCAGCTCTTTCTAATTGAAATGAATTTCCTTTAATTTCGAGTTGCAATCCCCTTAAAGAAAAAGATGCTCCTGTAAGAGTTTCCAATCTATTAAGTGTTGATTGACCTGCTCCTGCCAAAGCTGTAGCAGCATCCGAATCAGGCAGATCTATACAAAAGCGACCTTCAGTGGTTGCTTCAGACATAAATTTTCTTGAAATTATTGATATTCATCAAAACTTCTTATTCAGAAGTTTCTGATTTAGCTGCATCTTTTTTCTTAGATCTTTCTTTTTCTTGTTTTAGCTTACCTACAACTTCAGCAGGTCGAACTTTCTTTTCAAGAATTCCTCCCTTCTCTAATAAAGTTCTTACGGCATCTGTAGGCTGAGCACCTTGTCCAAGTCGAATTCTCAAGGCCTCAGTATCTAATCTAGTTTCTTTGGTTCTTGGATTGTAGAAGCCTAATTCCTGCAGAGGGCGACCATCTCGCCTTGAGGTGCTATTACAGGCAACTAGACGAAAACTGGCTTCACGCTTTTTACCAAACCGCTTTAGGCGGAGCTTGATCATCTTCGATTTATTTGTAAGTGGATTGAACTCTAAGGTTCTTCATATAAATGATACTCCACAGATGTTTAATTTCGCCTTTTATCATCTCTAAAGATCACCAAAACCTTTCTTTTTCTTAACTGGACGCTGTCTTCGTGGAGCAGAACCTGGAGCTCCTCTTCCTTTTCTTGACTGATACGGATTAACGCCTGATGGTGGCATGCCAGGCATGCCACCCATACCAGGAAGTCCTCCTTCCATGCCAGGGAGACCTCCTCCAGTAGACATCTGCTTCATTAAACCTCTCATTCTCTGAAAATCTGCAAGGACCTTATCAACATCTGCAGGTTGGTGCCCGCTTCCACATGCAACTCTTCGTCGCCTTGATGGTTGCGCCGCCAATAATTCAGGCTTAATTCTCTCATTAACTGTCATTGAGCCAATCATTGCTTCAATTTTTTTCAGTTGATCTTCACCACTTTTAATCATTCCATCATCAATTTTATTCATTCCAGGAATCATTTTTAGCAATCCACCTAAAGAACCCATTCGCTTTATCATCCTCATTTGCTTCACGAAATCTGAAAAATCAAAAGTTGCTTCTTGAAGCTTCTTTTGCATAATTTCTGCATCAGCAATTTCAACTTCCTTCTGAGCCTTTTCCACAAGAGTTAAGACATCGCCCATCCCCAAAATTCTGCTTGCCATCCTCTCTGGATAAAAAGGTTGCAATGCCTCAACTTTTTCACCAGTACCTATAAATTTGATTGGTTTGCCACTGATTTTTCTAATGGAAAGAGCAGCACCACCTCTCGAATCTCCGTCAAGTTTTGTAAGGACAGCTCCTGTTATTCCTACTTTTTCATGAAAGCTTCTCGTAATATCAGCCGCCTCTTGGCCAATCATTGAATCAACTACCAATAAGACTTCATCAGGTTGAACTGCCTCTTTTATGCGAACCATCTCGCCCATCATTTCTTTATCTATTTGAAGTCGGCCAGCGGTATCTACAAGAACAGTGTCGAATCCTTCTTCTCTTGCTTTCTCTAAACCTCGTCTCGCAATCTCCTCCGGTTTTAAATTGGGACTTAAATTGAAAACCTCAACATCAATTTGATTTCCCAAAGTAACTAACTGATCAATAGCTGCTGGTCTGTATGTGTCGGCGGCGATCAGTAATGGCTTTTGACTTTTTTCTTTGAGAAGTAAACCAAGTTTTGCCGTTGCTGTAGTTTTTCCCGCTCCCTGCAGTCCAGCCATCAAAATCACGGTTGGCTTTCCCTCTTTATTTGCCAAGGGATCATTTTCACCACCCATGACATTCACAAGTTGCTCATGAACAACTTGAATAAATTTCTGACCAGGGTTTATACCTCTTACGACCTCAGTACCAATAGCCTTGACTCTTACTTCTTCGATAAATTCTTTTACTACACTCAAACTAACATCTGCTTCTAAAAGAGCTCTACGTACCTGTTTAAGTGCTTCGTCGACATTCTCCTCTGAAATTTTCGCTTCACCTTTAAATGCCTTTACAGCATCTTCAAATTGATTAGTTAGTTCCTCAAACATTTTTTAGAATCCCAAAATTAATTTTAAAAATTATTTTTAATTACCGCTAATATAATCAACAATTAGCCAATTCTTTTTATTTTTGCCTATTATATACTTAACTTTCAATGAAGGTATAACAGTTTCCGATAAAATTTCACCCGAAGAACTAATCAATTTATCTTCATAGTTTAATTCAACATCTGCAGCGATTCTATTGTCTGACCTTTGTACAATATTTATCGCGGTAATATTCGCATCAATAATTTGTCTTTGCCCTAATAAATTATCTTTCTTTCTTTGTTCAATAACTCTATTATATAAAGAAGGTCTTGCAACATAAGTAAGAATATCGGTTTCTAATCCATTTAGGATATCAGCTTTACCTTTTAACCACAATTGAATAAGAAAATTAATTTCTTGTTCTGATGGTGAAACAGAGCTAAGGGATTTTAATTTATTCAGACCTAATGATTCATCATTATTATATAATTTAATTGATCTGTCATCTTTAGTTTTAATACTTTCTGGTTGAACGACTTCAGCGCTAGAAGAATTATTCAGACTAGTTTTGTAAGATGGTTTTCTCTGTATAATTATTCCTAAACTTGTTCCAAGAACAAATAATCCAATAAAAGCTATCACACTTGTATAAATTGGTCTTTTTAACGCAAAAGATTTCAAATCTGAGTTTTTTATAGATTCAAATGCTGAATAATATTTTGAAATTAACTTTTTAATTACATCAGATGTTATTAAAGCTTCCCTAATATTCAATTTTGAATTAAAAGATTTTTCTTTCAAACTTTCGCCTAAGGTCCCTCCCGGCATTGGTAAATCTGCTTCTAGTTCTGTTTCTTTATAAGTAGAATTTTCTATTTCTTGCTCTGGTCCCAAAGAAGATAAGAATGAAAACCCTGCCTTTGCGATACCTAATGCGCCCTTAGATTCCAAATGCTCTACAAAATCTTGGACCTCTTTATGCGAGAACCACTCATCAAGATTTACAATTTGTGCTTCTACATCACTAAAACCTACTAAAACGTCTTTTTTTAACCAATTTCGACAATAGTCACAAAGAGCTCCTAATGTTTCACCAGGATAATTATCTAACCAATCTTTTAATTTCTCATCTGAACTACTTCTAAAACGAGATTCTGCTTGACTGATATCCCCTAATAAAAGGTCTAAGCAACCTATTAATGGCATAGGATCAAATCCATTAATATTGATATTTCGTAGATACTTTCGAGCGTCTTGTAAAAGTTCTGGTTTTTTGTAAGTGAACCCAGAGGCGATAAGGGCCAATGCAGCAAGGAATCCTGCATCTTCAGAACCCCTCTTGTACCAATTTACATAAAGTTTCGCTTGTTCTTTTGCAGTTAAAAATTTTCTAATCTGAAGAAAAAATAACTCAAAATCAGTTTGATTTAATCCTCCTATTTTTTCTGAATTTCTTTTTCCTTCTAGCCCACCCCTTTTATTAATAAAATCTTCCAACAACCTCATACCTTCCTGATGAGATATTTCATTCTCTTTATCTCTACTTAACAAATCAAGAATTCTGTATGGAAGTAAAGTTTCTAAATCAGATTCAAGAGTTTTTCTTTCTTCAATAAGTTTGCCCATTCTTTGCAATAATTGTATCCCTTCCTGAAGCAACTCAGCGCCTGAGGCATACCTTCTGCGAGCCTGCTCATCAATAGAAGCGTCTCGGCAAGATAAAGCCGCTATTAATGTTAAATCAGACTCTCTTCCACTACCCAAAGCAGGAGCTTGGGGAGGTTGCAGTGCTTTTTTTGCAAGCTTAAAAGCTTGAAGAGAGGCATTTGATTCCCATAAAAGAAGCAACCCAGCCACTTCTCGTTTTGATGACAACTCAAGTCCAGAAGACCCCTCCATCAGAGCGTGTTCGTAAGATTGTCGCTCTGTAGGATTAGAGAGAAGATCAGCTGAAAGCCTTAACAACTCAGATCTCTGAGCTAAAACTTCATAAGTAAATCCTTGCTTTGGAGGACGATCTAGCCTTAACTGAAAAGCCCTAAGGACTTCTTCAGCATTTGCGGAAGGGCTAACCCCCAATAAGCGAAAATGATCAATAGGTAATTCCAATCGCTACTAGGTAATCAGAAAAAAGCTCTAGGCATCGTAAGGGCTTTTAACCATTTTGCATCCATTGACGCTTAAAGTCTAAAAAGGATTGACAAGTGAATATGAACAAAGTCATGTCTCCCAACCCAGACCAAACAAGCCAAGACCCTATTCAGCAAAGGGAACACGGCGATAGACTAAGCAGTCTTGGGAAAATTAAACCAGCAGAAATCAATAGAGAAATTGGTTTAAATCTTTTCAAAGATATGACTTTGGGAAGAAGATTTGAAGATAAATGCGCCGAAATGTATTACAGAGGGAAAATGTTTGGGTTTGTACATCTATACAACGGACAGGAAGCAATAAGCACAGGTGTTATTGGGGCGATGCAACGCAAACATGACTGGTTTTGTAGCACCTACAGAGATCATGTTCATGCTCTAAGTGCTGGAGTTCCTGCAAGGGAGGTTATGAGCGAGCTATTTGGCAAAGAGACAGGCTGCAGTAAAGGTAGAGGTGGATCTATGCATCTATTCTCAAAAGAGCATCATCTACTAGGAGGTTATGCGTTTATTGGTGAGGGTATTCCAGTAGCACTTGGCGCTGCTTTTAGCAGCAAATACAAAAGGGAGGCACTAAAAGAAAAAAGTGATTCTGTAACTGCAGCCTTTTTTGGAGATGGTACTTGCAATATTGGACAATTCTATGAATGTTTAAATATGGCCCAGTTGTGGAAGTTGCCAATCATATTCGTAGTAGAAAACAACAAATGGGCCATTGGAATGGCCCACGACAGAGCAACTAGTGAGACAGAAATATGGAGAAAAGCTTCAGCATTTGGCATGCCAGGAGAAGAGATCGATGGAATGGATGTATTAGCAGTAAGAGGTGCTACTCAGAGAGCTCTAGAGAGAGCAAGAGCTGGAGAAGGCCCATCTTTAATAGAATGTCTTACTTATCGATTCAGGGGGCACTCACTGGCTGATCCGGATGAGCTTAGGTCAGAGAAAGAAAAGGAATTTTGGGCAAAAAGAGATCCCATCAAAAAACTAAAAAATGATCTTACAAATTCTGGATTAGTCTCAGATGAAGAATTAAAAAATATTGAAAAAGAAATTGATCTAGAAGTCAATGATGCTGTTGAATTTGCTCTGAACGCCCCAGAGCCTGACCCAAATGAATTAACTAAATATATCTGGGCAGAAAACTAAATTTAATCAATTTTCAAATTCCGCTTGGAAGTTTTCTGGTGAGATTTCTCAATTTCCTTAAAGCTTTCAGTTCGACTTGTCTAACTCTCTCACGTGAAACTTGTAACAGTCTTCCTATTTCTGCAAGGGTATGTCTCTCATTGCCTTCTAATCCAAATCTAAGCCTAATAACATGCTGTTCTTGTTCGCTTAAGTGACTTAGCCACCTTCCAAGTTGTTCTTGGTGAATTTTTTGTTCAACTTTATCCAATGGCTCCTCTCCAGAACCATCAGCTATTAAATCCCCTAAGAAGCTACGGCCTTCATCTCCATTCACTGGAGCATCGAGACTACTTGTAGTAAGAGCTTGTCTCAAAATCGAATCAAGTTCTTCTACCTCAATTTCCATTGCTTCAGCTATTTCAAGACGACTAGGCATTGCTCCAAGCTTATGGGCTAAATCCAAGCTAACTTTTCTAATAGTCGCTAATCTTTCACTTAAATGAACAGGTAATCGAATTGTTCTTGACTGACAGGCAATGGCCCTAGTCATGCTTTGCCTAATCCACCAAAAGGCATAAGTAGAGAACTTATAACCACGAGTCGGATCAAATTTCTCTACAGCTCTTTCTAAGCCAAGAGAACCTTCCTGAACCAAATCAAGTAGTTCAAGACCTTTACCTTGATATTTTTTTGCGACACTTACTACTAAACGAAGATTTGCTTTCATCATTCTTTCCTTTGCTCTTCTTCCAATTCGAATCAATCTTCTCTGATGAGAATTAAATTCTTTATTCTCCTCTTTTATTTGCCCATCTTCCGTAAGGCTCATCAGAGTTTGAACCTGATTTCCAAGTTCAATTTCCTCAGCTGGTGTTAAAAGAGGGACCCTTCCAATCGAAGAAAGGTACCAACTAATTGGATCACTGCTGCGTCGTTTTTGAGATTCAGCAGGTTTGGGTGCAGTTGAAACCATTGTTTCTTGACCCCGTACTTCAAAGTGTTAAAACTTTCCTACAGAAATTGCAAAACAGGCCAAGGTTTCAAGAAGGCTTCAGATTCTCTTGACGATTAGTTAACAAATGACACCAAATAGGCCTTTTACAGCCCTCTAAATGTTTGTTTCAAAACATTTCAAGAGCTATTTTTTTTTATTAATTCACCAAGAAAAGAGCAAATAGTGCTCGCTGTACTTCCTTCAGAGCAGAAGGCACCTGAATATGCATGCATCAAAGCCGATGCAGCCAACAAATCAGTATCAAATTTTTGATTACAGGCGAATCCGGAAGCACCAATACCTGATACGAACCCTGCTAAAACATCGCCAAAGCCAGTTCTTGCCACACTTGAATTTGCTTGTCCTATTTGCCAGATTCTCCCTCCAGGGTCAGAAATAACACTATGAGCACATTTCAAAAGAATTGAAGAACCACAAATTTTTGCGGCCTCAGTTCCAGCTTTCAATGTATTTGAAAAATCAATCGAGGGGAAAAGTCTCTTAAACTCTTCCATATGGGGGGTAAGCCAGGTAGGACCATTCCTATCGTTAAGCCAATCCCAACCTTTAGAAGTTAACGACAGACGATTTATTGCATCAGCATCAAGAACAAGTAAGCCTTTGAAATCCTGCAGCTCAGCTGCAAAACAAACCTTTTCTATAGGTATTCCTAATCCTGGTCCAAGCAAAATCGAATCAAACCTATTCAAATCAACTTCGCTTAAAGCTCTAGAAAAATCTGAAGACCCATCAGGGAAAGTATCTAAATCACCTCCCAATAAGATTTCAGGATGGGTGCTCCAAAGAGAGTCTGAAACTGATTTAGGTAAAAAGGCACTAACACTACCTACTCCACTTGCTAGAGCGCCACTCAATGCAAGAGATGCCGCTCCTCTATATTTATCACTTCCCGCAACCACCAGAACTCTTCCTCTTTGGTATTTGCTTTTATTTTTCCTAGGTTGAGGCCAATCAAAAGTTGATAAATCTGAAAAAGAAATCCTTAGAGGCTGGGTTTCAGGAAGATCAGCCAAAATCTTATCTGGGATTCCAATATCAACTCTCTCTAAATCTCCCACAGAATCAATAGCTGAATCTTGAATCAAGCCAGACTTAAATAGCCCCAAAGATAATGTAGAGGAGGCTATGCATGATGTATTTGATATTGTATTTCCATTATCTGAGTCCAATCCTGCTGGGACATCGATACTAATTAATTTATCAGGACTAAATTTCTTCTTCGAATTCAATAAGTGAAATATTTCATCAGAAATAATTCTTGATTGACCTAAGCCAAACAAGGCCTCAATCCATAATAAATCAGAGTTCGAATCGGGTTTATATTCCAGGTTTTCAATCCCAATATGCATTGCATAATCGAAATGTTTTTGTGTTAATTCTTTTTTCAATGGGAACGGGCACCAAATTGAGATTTCAACACCTGCCATATAAAGTTCTCTTGCGACAACGAGTCCATCGCCTCCGTTGTGTCCTGGGCCTACTAAAACAATTGCACCATTTTCAATCAATCCTTGTCTGTCTAATATCCATGAAGAGATACCAATTCCAACTTTTTCCATAAGAGCTTCAACAGGCATTCCCATAGAAAACATTTCTTTTTCTATGTTTTGCATCTGCTCTGAAGAAACCATCAAATGTTCCGAATCAGATTGAGGCCAATTCAAAATCAAAAAGCAACCAAACCCACTATGAATAGAAGCTACTATTAATGCTCATGAATGTGGAAACAAGAGAAACAAAAAAAGTTTTAAATCATTTGACTTCAGAAGAAACAGTCGCGAAAACGTTAAAAAGACTGCAAACATTTTCTGGGGATCACTCGGTTGTAGTGGGACTTTCCGGAGGCGTAGATAGCTCATTAACGGCTGCTCTTCTCTGTGAAGCTGGTTGGAATGTAGTGGGATTAACTTTGTGGCTAATGAAAGGGAAAGGTTCTTGTTGCTCAGATGGATTAATTGATGCTGCAGGGATATGTGATCAACTTGGAATCAAGCATCACATAGTGGATTCAAAAGAAATCTTTCAACAAGAAATAATCAATAACGTCATAAAAGGATATGAAGAAGGAATTACCCCTTTACCCTGCTCTCGCTGCAATAAATCAGTCAAATTCTCAGAAATGCTGAAATGGGTTAAAGAGAATAAGAATATCGAAAAAATCGCTACCGGGCATTACGCAAGAATTAGATACTCAAATGAATCTTTTAACAAAAATGATCTTCCTAATGGTGGAATTAGAAGACATAAACTTTTAAGAGGTAAAGATTTAAACAAAGATCAAAGCTATTTCTTATATGATCTCCCTCAAGAAATTTTAGGAAAAACAATTTTTCCTCTTGGAGAATTAACTAAAGAAATAACACGACTCGAAGCTTTTAAGCATTCATTAAAAACTGCTGAGAAGCCAGAAAGTCAGGACCTTTGTCTTGCTGAACATTACGGATCAATGAATGCATTTATTGATAAGTATCTACCCCAAAAGAAAGGAGAAGTTGTTCTTAAAAACGGAAAAGTTATAGGTTCCCATAATGGAATTCAGCATTTCACGATAGGGCAACGAAAGGGATTAGGTATTTCATGGGAAGTTCCTTTACATGTTGTTGAAATTGATGCATCTTTAAACAGAGTAATTGTTGCCCCTAGAGAAGATTCTGGCAAGTCAGAATGTATTGTCAAAGATATAAATTGGGTATCAATTGAAGCGCCTCAAAAACCAATAGAAGTTGAGGTCCAAATTAGATATAGAAGTAAAGCAGTGAAAGCAAGTTTAATTCCAATTATTGATAGTAATAAAAGAAATTATTGTTTCAAATGTCATGTTCATTTTAAAGAAGATCAATTTTCAATTACTCCTGGTCAAGCAGCAGTATTTTACAAGGGTGATTATGTATTAGGAGGAGGAATTATTTCGAAAGAGTATTAATTTTAACTATACTTACGTAATCGCAAAACTCCTAATAAGCTTATAAGCATAACAGAAATCAAGGGTAGATCAGAAATAAAAGTATATAATGTTTTTTTTCCATTCAATTCCAGCTCAACGAGTTTAACAAGTTCTTTATTTGGTTTAACAAGGGTATCAATTCTTCCATTACTTTTAATCAAAGATGTTGGGCCTGTATTCGAGACAGCTATTAAATTTTTTGATGTTTCAATACTCCTTAATTGAGCAATAGATAAAAATTGTCTCTGCAAAGAAATAGGATAGGGATCTAAATTTGCAATCACTAAAATCCATTTAGCCCCTTGATTTACTGCCTTAGCTATGGCTTTACCATTACTCAATTCATAACAAATAGCACCTGCGAAAGATGGCCCCTCCCAATCAAGTAATCTTGATGAATTCCCACTTTCAATTCCACCTACGGCAGAAAGCCCATTTTTCAAAAAGTTGGGCAATTCTGGAATCCATTCTCCAAGAGGGACTAATCTAGATTTATCCAGTACATCCGAAAAAGACTCCTCACCTGGATGAAAAACTAATAGTGAACTTCGTAGAGAACCATTTATTTTTCTAAAACCTCCAGAGAGAAATTTAATAGGAAAATCTCGAATCTTTGATCTATCAAGAGGCAAAGTCCCCTCTGGAGCAATTAAAAAAGATGCATTCATTTCAATAGCATCAGTTAATGCTCTATTTACTTTTGAAGGCAAAGCATTTATTTCTTCCTGACTAAATTTTTTTCTTATTGGAATATTTGTTTGCCACATCGCAACCTTTTCTAACGAATCAGTTGGAGAATCCAACAGCAAAATAAATCCAATTAAATGAGCTAACAACAAATAAACAACGCCGTGAAAGATCAATTTCTTAAGTGTTTTTCTAGCTTCAAAAGCAATTGAAAGCTGCCAAATCCACCATCCAACTAAAAGATGGATAGAGGCCAAACCGCCTGAGCCTATCCATCTTGCCAATCCAGCCAAATATCTATCTTGTGGCAACAAACTTGGTCCTATACCCATCCAAAACAAAGGTCCTCTAGAAAGTATTTCTTCAGTTAGGCCCCATATTGTTGATAATAAAACGGCATAAATAAACTTATTTTCTGATTTAGGGAACCGTAGTCTTACAGGAGTCAAAAAGCCACTCAAAGCTGACCAAATAAAAACCAGCGCCCCTCCAAAGGCTCCACAAAAAAGCCATATAAAAATGGTAATAGGTAGGCTTAAATTTGATTTTATCCCTACCCAACTAATTGGATGCAAAGATAGCAGCCAGTTATGACTCCATAAAATAGCCATCGCACCCCAACAAAATCCTCCCCATGGATTCTTACTAGCGGGCCAAAGAAAAGATATTCCCAAAAGCATGCATATATAATTGCCTTCACTAAGGGAGATTCCTGCTAGAGCTCCGCCAGCAAAAGCTTTAAAAAAAAGAGAATAGATATGATTCATAAGTCTAATTTAGATAAAATATACAACTACAAATTTCATACTCTCTGGTTAGTTATCTTTTAAATAGATGTAATTTGGGTATTAGTCTGTAAGAATATTTGCGACTACTTAACATTGCTGTGAGAGAAATCTTAATTAGCTTTTCTGTTTGCCTTAGCTGCTTGATGATTGCAGTGATCAGCCAAATCATCTCACCAACTCCAACTAATGCGTTGCAAATTGACCAGCCAATCCAAGCGGATGTAAGGCAATCCACAAAAACCAACGGGACTATAACTAATCCATTTGAATTAGACCCAGAAGACCCTAATCCATCACTTTTTACTATGGCTTCAGATAAAACAAATTCAAGCAACTCTCCTCTCGGAGGGGCTGAGATAGGAGCATCTCAACTAACTTCAAGTGGGCTAAAAATCACTGAATTAGTTTTAGGTGATGGTCAAGAAGCCACTCCAGGAACGAGTGTTTCCGTAAATTATAGGGGTACTCTTGATGATGGTAAAGAATTTGACAGCAGTTATGGAAGAGGTCCTTTTGAATTTTCATTAGGTGCAGGGATGGTTATAAAGGGTTGGGATGAGGGAGTCGCAGGAATGAAAGTTGGAGGAAAAAGAAAATTAGTCATCCCTCCAGAATTAGGGTATGGCAGCAGAGGAATAGGTCCTATTCCCCCTAATTCGGTTTTAACTTTTGAAGTGGAATTATTGAGTGTTAAGTAAATTTCTTAAATTATTCAAAAGTCTCTAAAAAAAATTATGGCGTTTGTTGACAAACGCCATTATTGTAAAAAAAAATTGTTCTCAAATTATTTTCAGATGTTGAGCGAAACACTTACATCAATCTTTAACAAGCTACCAGCAAGATCAGTTCACGCTCACTGTGATGGACCATGCGGTGTATACGATCCTGCTTCTGCGAGAATTGCCGCAGAAGCAGTATTGTCTATGACAAAAAAACTTATTACCCTAGCTCCAGCTGGCAACGATCAAGCTTCCATTTCAGCCTATAACAATACTTTTTCTCGCTTCGTTGCGATTAAAGAAGAAGAATCACAAAAGACCAAAAAAGAACTTCTAATTCTCTGGACTGATTATTTTAAGCCTGAACACTTAGCTACATATCCAGATCTTCATGAAACCTTTTGGAAAGCAGCAAAGCTTTGTAGTGCATGCAAAGTAAGTATTGATCAAACCAAAGCAGAAGAATTATTAGCAGCTGTGCAAAAAATTCACTCTATGTTTTGGTCTTCAAAAGGTAGAAGTGATAGCTGGGTTACCGCAAGCTGATAAAGGTCTTTTCCAAAAGCCAGACTTATTTACTTTATTGACATTAATAATCGGTTACCGACAACATTTACGTGTTGTTGGTAATTCTATGGAGGGAACTCTTAAAGAGGGAGATTTGATAACATATAAAAAATTAAATCAAAAAAATATTGACTTAGAGATTGGCGATATCGTCGTTGCCTCTCATCCAAAAACAAAAAATAAGTTAATAATTAAACGAATTCATAGGATTTATCAAAATAAATTTGATTTAAGGGGAGACAACTTCTTATCAAGCACTGATAGTCGAGACTGGGGTTTAATTGAATTCGATTTAATCATTGGTAAAGTAGACAAAATTTTCTCTAAGTAGAGTTATTAGATTGGGATAGAACTTTTCCTTAATTTAAGTTAGCAATTAACTTTTTAACTCCACCTAATATATCTTTCTGTGACATAAGAGATTCACCAACCAAAACAGCATCAGCACCATAACTCTTTGCTAAAGCTAAATCCTCACGAGTAAATAAACCTGACTCGCTTACCAAAGTAATAGATTTTTCCTTGATTTGGGTTGCATAATTCTTAGCCAATTCCTTTGTAACTTCAAGATCAGTTATGAAACTCTTTAAATTTCTATTATTAATACCTATTAAATTAAATACATCAATATTGAGTACTCGTTCAAGCTCTTCCGAATCATGAACCTCTACTAATATTGTAAGTCCCAAATTTTCAGCGACCTTAGATAAATATTTTAAATCAGAATCAGTGAGTATTGCAGCTATCAATAGTGCAGCATCTGCGCCCGCAGCTCTTGCTTGGAAAAGCTGATAGGGATAAAGAATAAAATCCTTGCACAGGATTGGAATTTGGACTTCCTTTCTCACTTCAACTAAGACATCAAAACCACCTTGAAAAAATTTTTTATCTGTTAAAACTGATATACAGTTAGCACCTCCCTCTTGATACATTTTAGCTATTATTCTCGCGTCAAAGTCCTCTCTAATCACTCCTCTACTCGGACTAGCTTTTTTTATTTCTGAAATCAGTGCTGGTTTCGATTTACTATTTTTTAAAGCTTCTACAAAGTCTTTTGTTTTTGGCAAATCCTTAATCTTTTTTTTTAAATCCTCAAGTGAAACTTTTTTACGTGCAACCTCAACTTCTATATCTTTTTCCCAAACAATCTCTTCCAAAATATTATTAGGTTTTGAATCTGGATGAGGTATTGCATACTCTAAGTTAGCAACTTTAACACTTGGATTAGGAGGCCGCCTTCTGATTTCCATAATTAAAATGATTAATAATAAATAAAATAGATTTAACTATTTCCTTAATTGAAGAGATGCCTGTTTATAGGCAACCTCTACAACTTCGCTTAATGTTGGATGAGTATGAACTTCTTTTGCTAAGTCATTGACTCGTTGTCTTCTAGAAATTGCATTAGAAACCTCTTGTATCAAATCAGCCGCATGTAATCCATAAATATGAGCACCAAGGACTTCCCCCGTCTCTTTATTAAAAATCAACTTCATAATTCCATCACTTTCTAATTCAGCCAATGCCTTAGAATTTGCTTTGAAATAACTTCTAACAATTCCAAGTTCAAAGTCTTCATTTTTCGCTAAATCTTTTGCTTCTTCTTCCGAAAGTCCAACGGAACTTATCTCAGGATGAGTAAAAGTTGCTGCAGGAATACTTCTGTAGTCAATTTCTATTCCTTTTCCTAAAATATTTTCTACAGCAATACTCCCTTGAGCAGCAGCAGTATGGGCCAACATCAACTTGCCCGTAACGTCTCCAACTGCCCATAGATTAGAAACTGGCTTTTCATTTATCAATACTCTCATCTGATCATCAATTGGAATAAAGCCTCTAGTTGTTTCAACCCCAACGGATTGTAGATTTAGATTTTTAGTCGACGGCACTCGGCCTGTTGCAACTAAAACGGCGTCAACTTGTAACTCCTCAATCACTTCTCGACTTTTTGCATCTGTAAGCTCAACCTCGACTGGAGAACCTGGCTTAACTTTAGTAGCGAACACTCCAGCACGCGTTTCAATATCTCTTTTATCAATTAGGTTTCTTGAAGCAATTTTCGTAATATCAGGATCAAAAGTAGGCATTACTTTATTAAGAGCCTCAATCATTGTTACCTCACAACCTAAAGCTGTATAAATATCGGCGAATTCCAAACCAATATAGCCACTACCAATTATTGCAATCCATCTTGGCAACCATTCTAAATTAATAGCCTCATCACTTGTAAAAACAGTTCGTCCATCAATTTGAATTCCAGGCGGGACAAAAGGGTCTGAGCCTGTAGCCAAGATAATATCTCTAGCGGAAAAAATTCTATCGACTCCATTAGTTTCTCTTAACCCGACCTTTTGACGGCCTTCTAAACGTCCTTCTCCTCTAAGAATCTCAACTCCCGATCTTTCCAATGTTTTAGTTAGATTTTTTCGAATTGTCTCAACTAAGTTTTTTGCATGTTCGGCAATTTTTTTACGTTCAAATCTAACCGGAGCGGAATGTATCCCAAATTCAGCAAGATGAGGAACATTCGCAAGCTCACGAACTTTACCACTTGCTGCTAGTAATGCTTTAGAGGGGACACAGCCTCTGTTGACACAGGTTCCCCCCATATCTCTTGATTCGATAATCGCCACTTTCAAGCCAGCCTCTGCTGCATGCTTAGCTGCATCAAAACCTCCATATCCAGCTCCGACAATAATTAAATCAAAGTCAAAAGAAATTTCACTCACGGTTTTCATTGGATACCCTTAACCATTTTTACTCTTTGTCGCTCCAACAAGAGAGGAACTGCAGCAGATGCCACATTTAGTGAATCAACTAATGAGCTATGAGGCAACGTAACGAAGTCTGTGCAACAGGCTTCAATTGAGGAATGAACGCCAGAGCCTTCATTGCCAAGAACCAATACAGTAGGGAGATCCCAGTCTAATTCCCAATAAGGTTTCAGTTTCTTTTCGGTAATTTTATTAGGTGAAATTGTTCCTACTACTTGGTAATTATTATCAATTGCAATATTGAGTTTTGAAACAAGCATTTCAATACTTGAAGAAGATGAATCTCCAATCCGTTCAAAAGGCAAATGAAGAACTGAGCCAGCTGAGGATCTTAAAACCTTTTGATTTAGGGGATCTGCTCCAGAAGCCAACCAAATAACTTCATATTCAGCAGCAAGGGATGAGCGGAATAGATTTCCCAAATTACCAGGATCTTGAATCCTATCTAAAGCTAAAATGTGTTTTGGGGCTTTTCCCAATTTTGGTAACCCTTGAATTGGAAATATCGCTGCGACACCATCCGGTGTCACAGTTGACAAACATGCTTCTAAAACTTTTTGGGTTACCAGGGTTAATAAAGATCTGGAAGCTATTTTTTTTAAGATCTCCTGATGATCATCACACCATTCGGGAGTCGCAATAATTTCTATTGGCAAACAATTTGTTTTCAGAGCCTCTTCTAACAAATGAGAGCCCTCAAGCAAAAGAGAGGAGTACTCTTCACGTCCAGTTTTTTTCAAAAGAGACCTTAATTTTCTAACCAAAGGGTTCCTTTTACTTGTAATCAATGGCGAAGAAGAATTATTAATTTTCCGACCTCAAATTATTTAATTTTTGAAACTCAAAAAAGTTTCTTTCCTTAAAAGAATCACTGATTTTCTTATTAAATTCAATTGAAACTATATTAAAATTTTTACTCAAACTTTCAATGTTATCAATATTTAATTTGAACCCATCAATTTTCACTAAGGTTGACTGGACTATTTTAAATCCACTTGGCATTATGGCTTGGTAAGCAGTTCGCTCCAATATGAGTAGTGTGGCGACAATTAAAAGGGAATTTATTCCGCCACACCTGGAGGTAAAAGGAGGGCATCCGCTTAGTGGGGTTTTAAAAGTTAGTGGAGCAAAGAATTCAGCGCTAGTTTTAATGGCTGCAGCTCTTCTGACAAAAGAAACACTCCTCATTAAAAATGTCCCACAACTTACGGACATTGAAGTGATGTCTGAGATTCTCCTAAATTTGGGCGCAAAGGTAGCGAAAAGAAGTAATTCTATAGAAATCAACTCAACATCAATCCATAATGCTGAGTTACCTTATAAACTTGTTCATAGCTTGAGGGCCAGCTTCTTTTGTATAGGGCCCTTACTTACAAGGCTTGGAGAAGCAAAAATTCCTTTACCAGGTGGTTGCAATATTGGAGCAAGACCTATTGATGAACACATTAATGGGCTAAAAGCTTTAGGAGCAGAGGTGGAAATAAATAAGGATGTTGTTAAAGCTCAAGTTCTAACCAAAAACAAAAGGTTACGAGGCACAAACATTACTCTTAAATATCCAAGTGTTGGGGCTACGGAAACAATCTTGATGGCTTCTTGCTTAGCTTTAGGCAAAACAACAATATCGAATGCTGCTAGAGAGCCTGAAATCCAGGATCTTGCAAAAATGCTTAATTCAATGGGAGCAAAGGTTTATGGAGCTGGTACAAAAAAAATAAAAATCATTGGAGTTGAAGCCTTAAAAGGCACTTCTCATTCTGTTATCCCAGATAGAATAGAAGCAGGTACTTTTCTTATTGCGGCAGCCATAACACGATCTCCGATCATTGTGGGTCCACTAATCCCAAATCATTTAAGCGCTGTTATTTCAAAACTACAAGAATGTGGCTGTTCAATATCTCACCATGGGAATCATCATTTAAAAATCACTCCAAGAGACATTTCTGGAGTTGATATAACTACAAGTCCATTCCCTGGCTTCCCAACTGATCTTCAAGCGCCATTTATGTCATTGATGGCAACGGCGAAAGGTTCAAGCAAGATCAAAGAAAAGGTTTTTGAGAAAAGGATGCAACATGTTTTTGAGCTAAATAAAATGGGTGCATGTATTTATCTAGAAAAAGATACTGCACATATCAAAGGAGTTAAAGAACTTATTGGCTCGCATGTAGCAGGAGGAGATTTACGTTCTTCTGCTGCCATTATCCTTGCATGTCTCTCTGCAAAAGGAAATAGTATTTTCACTGGTCTTGAACACTTAGATAGAGGGTATGAAAAATTAGAAGAAAAATTAACTAATGCTGGTTCTATTATTTCTAGAGAATTTGATCACACAAGATCTCGTAGCTCCTTCCCAAACAAAACGATAAGTGAAGACAATATTAATACTCAAAAAAAAGCAGCTTAATTTCATTTTTTTGCTAGTTTTGACATAAAATAAAATCATGGGAGCGTGGTGGAATTGGTAGACGCACCGCACTCAAAATGCGGCACCTTCGGGTTTGTCGGTTCAAGTCCGACCGCTCCCACTTCATTAATGAAAACTTATAATCGTTTTCCCTTAGACCTGATCAAGGGTAAAGGTTCATGGGTGTGGGACAAAAATGGGCGAAAATATCTTGATGCTGTAGCTGGGATTGCAACTTGTTCACTAGGCCACAGTGATAAAGCATTAATCAAATCCTTATCACAACAATTAAGGAAACTTCAACATGTATCTAATCTTTACGGGATACCAGAGCAAGAAGAACTAGCTCAATGGCTAACTTCACAAAGTTTTGCGAAGAGTGTATTTTTCTGCAATAGCGGTGCTGAAGCAAACGAAGCTGCAATTAAATTGGCAAGAAAATATGGGCATATTGAACGTAACATCGACAATCCAGTCATTCTTTGCTCAAAAGAAAGCTTTCATGGAAGAACTCTTGCAGCTGTGAGTGCTACAGGGCAACCGAAATATCACAAAGGCTTCGAGCCAATGGTTCAGGGATTTAAGTTTTTTTCTTATAACAACAGTGAATCTTTTGAAAATCTATTTGATGATTTAGAAAAAACAGGTCCAAAAATTGCAGCTGTTTTTATTGAACCTATACAAGGTGAGGGAGGCATAAATATTGGGGAAAAGTCATTTTTTGAACTCTTAAGAAAAAAATGTACCCATAGCAATGTTTTATTGATATTTGACGAAGTCCAAACTGGAATGGGAAGGACAGGTACTCTTTGGGGATATGAACAACTGGGTATTGAACCAGATGTTTTCACACTAGCCAAAGGCCTTGGTGGAGGTCATGCTATTGGAGCTGTATTAGCTAATCAACTTGCTGATGTATTTGATCCCGGTGATCATGCCAGCACTTTTGGAGGAAATCCTTTCGCTTGTAGAGCAGCTCTAACCGTTGGGAAAGAAATACAAAAAAGAGACCTTCTAAATAAAGTCATCGAGAGAGGTAATCAATTAAAAGAAGGATTGATTAAACTTTCAGAAAAATATACAGATATATTCATTTCCACTAGAGGCGTTGGTCTTATGCAGGGTCTCGTAATAAAAGACAATATTAAAATAACATCTCTTGATATTGTCAAATCTGCGTTAGGGGAAAAACTACTTCTAGTATCAGCTGGTAAAAAAGTATTAAGGATAGTCCCTCCTCTAACTATTACAAAAAAAGAAATCAACGAGCTTTTATCTAGATTAGACAAATGTCTGATGAAACTTTCATAACACAATCGAATTTCATTTTTGAAAGTAAGCGCACAGAGTATAAGGAGATGCATTTGGGCATAGATCGTATGTCATTGGCTATTAATGCCATGGGGGACCCCTGTAAAGAAACACCTGCTATTCACATAGCTGGCACGAACGGGAAAGGTTCTATTGCCGCTTTTATTAATAGTATTCTTAGCTTAGTAAATATCAAAACTGGAGTTACCACCTCTCCCCATTTAGTTGATTGGGTCGAGAGAATATGTATCAATAAGACTCAAATATCAAAAGAAGAGTTTCAATCATTAAGTCTGACTCTTGCTCCAATTGCAAAAAAACATAGCTTGACTCCTTTTGAATTTGTTATTGCAATAGCACTTAAATATTTTACTTTGAAGGAAGTTGAACTTCTTATCCTTGAAGTGGGGCTTGGAGGTAGACTTGATGCGACAACCGCGCATAAATATAGACCTATTATTGCATTTGGCGCTATTGGGCTAGATCATTGTGAATACTTAGGCGATAGTCTAGAAAAAGTAGCTATCGAGAAAGCAGCCGTAATAACTCCAAAGAGTACTATCATTTCAGCTGCTCAACACAATATTGTAAAAAGAGTTATCGAGGAGGCTGCCATGAGAGAACAAGCAGTCATTCATTGGGTAGATCCACTTCCATCAGACTGGGAACTGGGCCTACCAGGAGGAATACAACAGGAAAATGCAGCTGTAGCGAAAGGGGTTATCGAATCATTAAAAAATATTGGATGGAATATTTCTAAAGGACAAATTCGAGAAGGCTTGTCTCTTGCTCAATGGCCTGGAAGACTTCAAGCATTAAAATGGGAAGGGATGCCCATAATTGTTGATGGAGCACATAATCCTCATGCTGCTAAGCAATTATCAATTGAAAGAAACGCATGGACTGATCAAGGAAGTGGAATCATATGGATACTAGGGATTCAAAAAAGAAAAGATATGATAGGTATTTTGCATAAGCTAATTAGAGAAAAAGATTTAGCTTGGATAGTTCCCGTCCCAGGTCAACAAAGCTGGTCTAAAGATCAAATTTTAAGTTTTTGCCCTGAATATAAAGAGCAAATCAAAGAAGCGCTTAGTGTAGAAGAAATTTTATCAGCACTTAAAAAACAAAATAGATGGCCATCTCCACCACCTATCATTTCAGGATCTCTATATTTAATAGGTGACCTTTTTCAAAGGAAAATATTGACAAGTTATGTTATTTAAGAATAGACCATTCAATCAATTGATCTTTAGATTCCACCCCTTAAGTTTGCCTGGATTGAGAATCCCTTTTGGATCAAAGTTACTCTTCGCTGCCACTTGATCAGAATCAATTACACCTAAGCCTCCATCTTCAACAGTGATTGTATGCGGATTAAAAATCACTGCACCAAGCTCTTTGCATTGACTGATTAATTTATTCATAGCTTCTTCACCTTGCCATTGAACAAGAGGGAGTGAGGCTAATCTTTGAATTCCATTTTGACGAACACATTCCAAATGCCATAAAAGATTCGATCCCCACTCAGATTTCAATTTTCTCATCATTTCATATTCAGGCGATGGAAGAAGCATTTGCAAATATGTCCAATTAGGATCAATTCCACGCATATGTAAAGTTGTATGGTTCCAAGAAAGCTCTCGAAAACCCGTGCCTGCTCTCAAATTTTCCGCTCCTAAATCATAAAAGTCAGCACCAGCTGATTTTGCAAGACGCTCAATTGTACTAACACCATCAGGAGAGACCAACAGTAAAATCCTATGTTTACCTGAGGGCTTACCAGACCAATGTGGAAGACAATTAACAATCTCTTCTTCTAGTAAGGTTCCCAAATAAAGATCCAGTGCAGCACAATTAAATTTGCTTAATAAGTCAACAGCTAGGTTCCAATCACAACAGTCGACAACTATTTGTTGCCATTTAACATATGGAGCAGTTGCTAATTTCAACGCAGTAATAATGCCGTTAGTTCCATAAGCATGATTCAAAGCCTCTGAATTATTTGCGTTCAATTCAAGTTTTCTTGGTGAAGCCTCAGTCGTTATTATTTCTAAGGATTGCAAATGCCCCGGATCTCTCAGGAATCCCCAACGAACGGATCCTATTCCACCTGAACCACCAGCAATAAAGCCACCAATCGAGGCACTTCTCCATGTACTTGGAAGCAACCGCAACTGACGACCATATTTAATCAACTCATCATTAATATCTCTAAGCAAACAACCAGATTCAACTGTAATTTCACCTGATTTTGAATCGAAATCTCTAATTTTTTTAAGACCCGACATAACCATAACAACTCCACCGTTAAGAGGCACACACTGACCATAGTTCCCTGTTCCAGAGCCTCTTAATGTCAAAGGAGTTGAATACTTATTACAAATTTGAGCGACAACAACAATAGCATCTACCGAAAGTGGTCGAACGACTATATCAGCCACACAATCTTTTAATTCATTAATCAATATTGGCGAATAATCAAAGAAATCCTTAGAGAACCTTTTTAAATCACTAGTTTTTTGATAGATCTCTATATCAGAAATTGATTTTAGTTCACTTAAAAGCAGATCTATTTTCTCTTTATTAATCATAAGTTCATCATTTGTGAATGTTGATAAGTTGTTTTAGGCAATTCATTCAAGAATTCACCATTAACTACTACTTTTCGTTTAGGTCTGTCAGACAAAGCTTTTACCCAACTATTTGAATCTAACAAAATGAAATCGGCAGGACTTCCTTTTTGAAAAAGCCCATCCCATTGAAGACTTAGAATATGTGCTGCAGATGAGGTGAACGGAGAAAGGCCCAATCTGTCCCAGGGAGATAAATGAGCAATTGGCATGGAAAAAGCCATTAAGTTTATTGGATCAAAATTAGATAAAGGGAACCATGAATCATTTACATTGTCTCCTCCAACAGATACAACAACTCCAGCCTTTTGAAGTTGAAATATTGGAGCCAGTGGTCTTTTAATTAAAGTGGACCGATCTTTTCTTCCAAGAAGCCAAGAATTAGTTAGTGGTAAAGCAACAACTTTTAATTTATTTATAGCCATTTTTTTTGCCAAATGTGAAATCGCCTTTTCTCTTAGCAATCCCATGCTGCTTAAATGACTACAAGTTATTGAGATCTCATTTCTAACTTGACCTAATACTTCTAAAAGTAATTTCAATCCTCCAGCCGAGCAAGACTGAGACTCATCAATATGTAGATCAATACTACAATTAAGTCTATTTGCGAGTTGCACTAGATGTAATAAAGACTTAAAAGTCTTCCTCTTATTAAAAGGAGGAGCTATTACCCCACCTAAAAGATCTCCATTGGAAGCAACTCTTTGAGCTAAAAGCTCACCTTCATAAGTTTGCCAAAAGTCCAGTGGAACTAAAGCTACATACTGTAAGAAAATTTTCTCTTGCCATTTTTTTCTAACATCCTCCAACAGATCCCAATCTCTTGTTGCCGTTTTCCCAAAACTATCAATATGGGATCTAATTGCCCTGATCCCATTAACAAGCGCTAGATTAAGAGAATTTTCAACGCTGAAAAATAATTCATCTTCGGACCTCAATTCATATTCACTTAGATTTGCTGCCAAGGCTTCTTGGTAAGTACCCTTCAAGTTAGCTGAACGTGACCATGAGAATGCTTTATCTAAATGTGCATGAGGTTCTGCAAATCTTGGCAGAAGGATTTCCTCAGGAACGTTAGATGTTTCTTTTAGACCCTTAATTGAGGTAATCGTTCCATCCCTCCATTCAACTTGAATAGAGGACAATCCTTCTTTATCAATTGAGGTTCCTAATACATCAAGTCCATTACCAATCAAACATCTTGGGACAAGAACATCTATGCGCCCAGACTTTGGAGGACTTGCAATCAATTCAACATTTTTTGCGAAATTCACTTTTGAATAGATTTCACTCCCGAGCTTTTATAAATTCGGGTACTTATTCCACAGTAACTTCAATACCTATCAATTGCGTTGTGATCAAGATATAAAAAGTGATAATTTCAACCCATACTCTCTACAATAATATCAATCACTTTTTTACCAAAATCATTTTGGAATTTCAAAATGAAAAATCATTGGTAGATTAAACACACAAGGCGGGCGTCGCCAAGTGGTTAAGGCAGCGGCTTGTGGCGCCGCTATTCGGGGGTTCGAATCCCCTCGCTCGCCCTTGAACATTTTTCAGGAATCAATCTCAAAAATCTTTTTCCGCAAAGAAAAAATAAATCTGCGATGACAGCATCCATAGCCCCTATCAAACAGAGCTCTTCTATTAGAACAAACAGAGGAAGTTATTGGATTACTACTTTTGGATGTCAAATGAATAAAGCTGATTCAGAAAGAATGTCGGGTATATTGCAAAAAATGGGTTATGAGCTTGCGAAAGAGGAACTTACCGCAGATTTAATTCTCTATAACACTTGTACAATTCGTGACAATGCTGAGCAAAAAGTTTACAGCTATTTAGGAAGGCAAGCTAAAAGAAAGAAATTAGATCCTAATTTAAAAATCATCATTGCAGGCTGTTTAGCTCAACAAGAAGGTGAAAGCCTCTTAAGAAGAGTTCCGGAAATAGATCTGGTAATGGGGCCTCAGCATGCGAATAGACTAGAGACTCTACTCAATCAAGTCGATAATGGACATCAAGTATTGGCCACTGACGAACAGCACATATACGAAGACATAGCGACAGCAAGAAGAGAAAGCGCTATATGCGGTTGGGTCAACATTATTTATGGATGCAATGAACGATGTACTTACTGCGTTGTCCCCTCTGTTAGGGGTAAAGAACAATCAAGGACACCTAAAGCAATCAAAAATGAAATAGAACAACTAGCAAGTATTGGATATAAAGAAATAACGCTTTTAGGACAAAATATAGATGCTTACGGCAGAGACTTTAATGTCGGTGAATATAATTATTCAGGTCAAACAACACTTTCATACTTATTAGAATATATTCATGATGTTAAAGGGATTGAGCGCATTAGATTCGCAACAAGTCATCCTAGGTATTTTACTAAAGAATTAATAGATGTTTGCTCAAATCTTCCTAAGGTTTGCGAACATTTTCATATTCCATTTCAAAGTGGAAGTAATAAAATACTAAAAAGAATGGCTAGAGGATATACTATTGAAACTTACAAAGAGATTATAAATTATATAAAGGAATTAATGCCTGAATCATCTATCACAGCTGATGCAATTGTAGCCTTTCCTGGAGAAACAAATGATGAATTCGAAGAAACTTTATCACTTATAGAGGATATTAAATTTGATCTTGTTAACACCGCAGCATACTCGCCAAGACCTAATACACCGGCCGCTTCATGGCCTAATCAACTGTCAGAGAACATAAAGGTAGATAGACTTAGGGAAATAAATAGATTAGTTGAGAAAACTGCAAAAGCACGGAATATTAGGTATAAAGATTCAAAACAGGAGATACTTATAGAAAGTATAAACTCTAAAAACAATTCTCAATTCATGGGAAGAACTAGGACAAACCGTTTAACATTCTTTCCAAGATCATCAAGTAATGGTAAATCATATAAAACTGGTGAAATAGTTAATGTAAAAATCAATGAAATACGTCCATTTTCATTAACTGGAAGTTTGCTATAAATATTGAGGATTAAACCGATATGTCAAATAATAAACTCAATATAGGACTAGTATTTGGTGGGAATTCAAATGAACATGAGGTTTCTATTCAATCTGCAAAAACTATTTATAATGCCTTATCACATTCAGATAATAAAAGCTTTGTTGTAATTCCAATTTATATAAACAAGTATGGTTTTTGGGAAGATTCTGAATACTCCAAATCAATTTTATTTGAAGATAACAAAACAACTTCAATGATAGAAAATAATACAAATTCGATAAATAATCTATCAAATTTACCAAAAGCAATCGAAACGATTGATGTATGGTTCCCTGCCTTACATGGCCCTAATGGAGAAGATGGAGTTATTCAAGGATTATTTAAATTATCAGGAAAGCCTTTTGTTGGATCAGGACTTCTAGGTTCATCTTTAGCAATGGATAAAATAGCAATGAAATCTATTTTAAAATCATACAATCTTCCTCAAGTTCCATACATTTATTTAAACAAAGAAGATTTATTAGATAAATTATTTATGCAATCATTCTTTAGAAAAATAATTAAAGTAATAAACTATCCATGTTTTGTAAAGCCAGCCAACTTAGGATCTTCTATTGGTATAACCAAAGCCTATTCAAAAGAAGAACTTATTAATGGCATCAAATTTGCATCAATCTATGATGAAAGAATTATTATCGAAAAAAATATAGAGGGGAGAGAGCTTGAATGCGGAGTATTAGGAAAATCAATCATGAGATCATCAGTTGTTGGTGAGGTTAAATTTCAAACTGATTGGTACACCTATGAGTCAAAATATAATCAAAATTTAAGCAGCTCAATTATCCCAGCGGAGTTGGGAAGTGATATTTCCAATAAGATACAAAAGCTAGCTATTAGTGCATGCAAATCTATTAATGCTTATGGTTTGGCAAGGGTAGATTTCTTTTTTCAAGAAGATACTCAACAGATTTATATAAATGAAGTGAATACTCTTCCTGGCTTTACAAAAACAAGCATGTATCCAATGCTGTGGGAAGCTTCAGGATTAAAACTAGAAAAACTTGTTGCTAGTCTCATAGAAATAGCTAAGGAATAAATTGAACATGGAATTCAAAGGTATCTTTCTCAAACAATGATTCACGGTCTCCTTTGGCTGCCATTGTTGATGGCTTTTATTCTTATAACTTCCCTAGGTTGGCTAGAAAGAAGGCGTCAGAACCTATATCTCATTTGGGCTAAAGGTTCAGAACTAGCCAAACTTGATGGAACAGGAGCAGCTCGATTAAAAGATGGCTTTTTATGCTGGAGCAGCTTCGAAGCAGGTGCTTTCAAGGAGGAAGCAACTTTTGAAGTAAAAAAATTAGAAATGGTTGAGTTAATGGCACTTAGTTCAGGAGAAGCGCCCTTAACTAAAGAATCTCAAGGGCGCTGTCGATTAAGACTTGTAGGTTCAGGTACTGAAATTGATGTACCTTTTTCAGATGCGGAACGTGCTCGTCAGTGGATGGAGCAACTAATGTCTAGAGCAAGATGCGACCTTTGAAATCAAACAAGAGAAAAAACAGAAAATCAAACAAAAGAAACCTACTATCTAGAAAAAAAGTAATAAACATTTTTCAAAACAAAAAATTTTTAATTGAATTATGGCAATTTCTTTTTTTTTCAACTACTTCAATTTTTCTTATTTTCATATTTTCAAACCAAGCCTGGAGACCAATAAGTTTTGATCAAATAAAAATAACAGGTCTTTCTGGATTAACAAAAAATGATATTAAAAAAAATACTAGTATTTTTTATCCTAGAAATTTGTTGGAATTAAATCCAAAAGAAATTGAATCTTATTTAATAAAAAAACTTCCTATAAAAAACATTTATGTAACCCGTAAGTTTTTCCCTCCTGAAATTGAATTAAATATTATAGAAAGAGAACCAGTTGCTTTTGCGAAGCGAATCTTTTCAAATAATATTGAGAAAGGGATGATTGATATTGAGGGAGCTTGGATCCCACTTCAATATGTTAATAACTCAAAACAAAATAGTGTTAAATTAACTATAGAAAATTGGAATTCTAATAAAAAAAATGACATCATTTTAATAATAAAAAATAGCTTTATCCTTCACAGTCCTCTCCAAAAAATCAAAATAAATTCTAATCAAGAGATCAGCATCAAAACCGAGTACTTCGATTCAATACTTTTAGGCTCAGATACTGATCGATTAATAGAGCAATTTAACAAGATTAATCAGCTTCAAAAATCATTACCAAATCTTTTAATCAACACAAAAGTAAAAGTCGTAGACCTTAAAGATCCAAGCAAACCAGAATTGAAAATAGAAAAAACGCTGCCAAGAGAGAGGTAAAAGCATTGCTATGACAGCATTTTTTATAAGTTTTCAAGAAGTTACTCATAATTCTTAGCAAAATAAAGAAATTAATTTGTTAATCAATTTGAACCAATAAACCAACAGAATTCATAGATGATGTTCATAATGCCCAAAAAGAGTTCTAACACTGAATATGGTGATGGGAATTGGAAACAAATCTGGTTTCAACATGGATGAAGGGATCCTACCCAGTCAATCTGCGCGTATTGAAGTTATTGGTGTTGGGGGTGGAGGAAGTAATGCCGTCAACCGAATGATCTATAGCGATCTTGATGGCGTTACATATCGAGTACTCAATACAGACGCTCAGGCTCTGATTCAATCATCTGCAACCCATAGAGTTCAGCTAGGGCAAAGCTTAACTAGAGGGCTTGGTGCAGGGGGTAATCCAAGCATTGGACAAAAGGCAGCAGAGGAATCGAGAACTGACCTTCAACAAGCCTTAGAAGGAGTTGATTTGGTTTTTATTGCTGCTGGAATGGGAGGTGGTACTGGAACTGGAGCCGCCCCAGTTGTTGCTCAGGTCGCTAAAGAAAGTGGTGCTTTGACAGTAGGAATAGTCACAAAACCATTTAGTTTTGAAGGCAAACGTCGTTTAAGGCAGGCAGATGAAGGGATTGCAAGGCTTGCAGAAAATGTTGACACTTTAATTGTCATTCCAAACGACAGACTAAAGGATGTTATATCAGGTGCACCATTGCAAGAAGCTTTTAGAAGTGCTGATGATGTTTTAATGGAGGGAGTTCAAGGCATTAGCGATATAATTACTTGTCCAGGTTTAGTGAATGTAGATTTTGCTGATGTTCGATCTGTAATGACTGAAGCTGGTACCGCCCTTTTAGGAATTGGTTATGGTTCAGGTAGATCTAGAGCTCTTGAAGCTGCTCAAGCAGCAATCAACAGCCCACTTTTAGAAGCTGGTCGCATCGACGGAGCGAAAGGATGTGTAATAAATATAACTGGAGGGAAAGATATGACTCTTGAAGATATGACATCAGCTTCTGAGGTCATATCTGATGTATTAGACCCAGAAGCAAATATTATTGTTGGTACAGTTGTTGATGAAAAACTTGAGGGTGAGATTAGGGTAACGGTTATTGCGACTGGTTTTGACAGTAATCAAATTTATTCAAATGAAAAAAATAGGGCAAGACTTTCACCCCAAACTCTTTATGATCAATCTGAACCTAGGGAAGCTGGGGCATCTATTCCAGAGTTTTTACGTCTAAGACAAAATCGTTAAGACTTATTGACTCAGTTGTTGCATTTAGGTGACCCGGATTCCACGCCTGCTTTGAGCATCCAATATGGCTGCTACCTTCCGGTCCTGACCAGGTTTAGGCGTCACAGCCGCATGGGGCCGAGTCAATAATATTCTAGCAATAACTAACCACGTTATTAAGAATTAAATGCAAACCACAGAATTGGTTCGTTTTAAGAAGTTGGGAAAACAGATAACTGTATTAACTGCTTGGGATGCCATCTCATCGTCCATAGTAGAAGCCTCAGGTGCTGATGTTGTCCTTGTAGGAGATTCACTTGGAATGGTTGTTTTAGGTCACGCAACTACTCTTCCTGTGACTCTTGATCAAATGCTCCACCACACTCAGGCTGTTTGTAGAGGTTTTTGCAATCCACTTTCAAAACAACCCTTAGTTGTTTGTGATCTACCTTTTTTAAGTTATCAATGCGGAGAAGACAAGGCTGTTGAAGCTGCTGGAAATCTATTAAAAAATTCCTGTGCATCAGCAGTGAAGCTTGAAGGAGCGGAGCCTGAAACTTTATTAGTAATCAAAAGACTTATAAGAATGGGAATCCCAGTAATGGGGCATCTTGGTTTAACTCCACAATCAGTGCATCAACTTGGATATAAATCTCAAGCCAAAGATCCCGATAGTCAAAATAAAATCCTAAGAGATTCTAAAATGCTTCAAGAGTCTGGATGTTTTGCAATAGTTGTAGAACACATTCCAGAGGAAATTGCAGGCAGAATAAGAAAACAATTAAGAATTCCTGTAATTGGAATTGGAGCAGGGAATGATTGCGATGGGCAGGTAAGAGTTACAGCAGATATTCTTGGCCTTTCACATGAACAGCCCCCTTTTGCAAAACCTTTGTTGCCAGGAAGAGAACTTTGCATAAATGCTCTAAAAAAATGGATTGAATCGACTAACCCAAGCCAAGAGAATCCCACCATAAAAACATCTGAACTAAAATCTGATTACTAATCTGCATACCCCTAGGGTCACTCAAGAAATATCTTCCATTGTTTCTTAATAGATATCCTTCATTTAAATAATGGAACCAATATTTCTCCAATAAATTCAGGTTTCTATCGGTTTCTTTTTGTGTCCATCCAAAATTCTTAGCAAGTTCCTCAAAATGAACCCCTTCTCTTCTACGAAGACCAATCATCAATAATTCATCCAATGGTATTGGTCTTGAATTCTCAATGAATAATGTTTTCTCTAATGACTGACTTTCTTGTTGCTCAAGCCATTTTTTATAACTAGCAATTGTTTTAGGTCTCGAAAATCTCATGCCCCATGGAGCACTTGTTGCTCCCATGCCGAACCCCCACCAACCAGAACCACTCCAGTACATGCGATTATGACGAGATGCATGGCCAGGCAAAGAATAACTTGAGATCTCGTATCGAGAAAAACCCTTACTTTTAAGAAATCTACCAGTCTCCAAATCTATTTTTTGAGCTTCAGATTCAATTGGAATATTCAACCTACCTTTTTTGTGCATTCTTCCAAAAACAGTCTCTGGTTCAATAGTTAAATCATAAATTGACAAATGAGGAGCTTCTGTTTGAACTGCTTGTTCTAACTCCTTAAACCACTTGCATAAATTCAATCCCGGTAGATTTTGAATCAAGTCAAGGCTCCAGCTTTTTAACCTTCCCTTTTTAAATAAGCTATTTATTAAATTACAAGCCTCTATTAATTCTGAAGAATTATGCTTTCTACCTATTGAAGCTAAAGTACTATCATCAAAAGACTGTCCTCCCAAGCTAAATCTATTAATTCCAATTTCTAAGAATCCTTGAAGATCATTTTCTAAAAATGTTGATGGATCAACCTCCATTGTTATTTCCGCTCCATCCTGAAATCCAAACTTTCTTTTGAGTTTTTCCAATAAATCGCCTACTTCATTTTTTTTCAATAGAGAAGGTGTTCCACCTCCCAAATAGATTGTCGATAATGCAGGACCTTTAGGACAAATTGAAATCTCTCTTTGAATTAAATCTAAATATGCGTTAATAGAAGTTATCCCTGGACTACCTGGAGCTTCAGCGCTATCACCTAAAGGGATAATGGAAAAATCACAGTAAAAACATCTTTTATGGCAAAAAGGAATATGCACATATGCACTTCTTGGTGGAGTTACCATTTTAGTTCTAGATATATAAACCTAAATAAATGGTCATTTACACAATCCAAATCTTTGAAAATAAATAAAGCTCTAGTAAAAAACGAGAACCAAGCATAACCTGAATATATGGCAGACTTAGTTCTTCTAGTTTTATTTCTTATTTCAGGTGCAATCACCGGATGGACCGGGGTGAATTGGTTACCTCAAGAGACTTTAGATCAAATAACTAATTTAAAAAATTTAAAAATTGCTTTATCGGGATTATCAGCGCTTGTTGGTCTTTTAATAGCTTTTCTGTTTCAGCAATTTAGAAATAAATTAACCAAGATAATAAAGACTATGCCAACCGATCTACTTATTAGTAGGTCAGTTGGCATAGTCCTTGGTCTTATAATAGCTACGCTTTTATTAGTACCTATACTACTTTTACCATTACCAGCTGAATTATTTTTTGTAAAACCTCTTTTTGCTGTACTAAGCAATATTTTTTTTGGAGTACTTGGATATAACCTTGCAGACGTTCATGGTCGAACAGTTTTACGTCTTTTCAATCCAAATAGTACAGAATCTTTATTAATGGCTGATGGAATACTAACTCCAGCCAGTGCAAAAGTTTTAGATACAAGTGTAATAATTGACGGTCGTATTCAGGCTCTACTTAAATTTGGATTAATAGAAGGACAATTAATTGTTGCCCAATCAGTTATGGACGAACTCCAAAAACTAGCTGACTCAAGTAACAACGAAAAAAGAGGAAAAGGAAGGAGAGGTTTAAAATTACTAAATCAATTAAGAGAAAGTTATGGAAGAAGATTAGTAATCAATAGTACTAAATATGAGGGAGAAGGGGCTGATGAAATACTTTTAAAATTGACCTCAGATATAGCAGGAATATTAATCACTGTTGATTACAATTTATCTCAAGTAGCTCTTGTACAAGAAATAAAAGTTTTGAACTTAAGTGATCTAGTTCTCGCTATCAGGCCTGAAGTTCAACCTGGAGAAAAGTTAAATTTAAAAGTAGTTCGAGAAGGTAAGGAAAATTCGCAAGGTATTGCTTATCTTGAAGATGGCACAATGGTAGTTATCGAGGAGGGGCTCAAATGGATCGGTAAAAGAATAGACGTAGTTGTGACTGGAGCATTACAAACACCAACTGGTCGAATGGTGTTTAGTAAAGCTTCAAATGATCAGCCCCCAAACAAATTTGAAACAACAAAAACACCATAAGGCAAGATCTAGCTAGGCTCGAATCCAAGAAGACTTAACTTCATATGACCGCATCCTCTCCGTATTATGGCGATTCAGCCGTAATGAGAACTCCACCTCCTGATTTACCATCTCTTCTTCTCAAAGAAAGGATAGTTTATCTAGGGTTACCACTATTTTCCGATGATGATGCCAAAAGGCAACTAGGAATGGATGTAACTGAATTAATTATTGCCCAACTACTTTATCTGGAATTTGATAATTCAGAGAAGCCAATCTATTTCTATATAAATTCGACTGGAACTAGTTGGTACACAGGCGATGCCATTGGATTTGAGACAGAAGCTTTTGCCATCTGCGACACGCTCAGATATGTAAAGCCTCCCGTTCATACAATTTGCATAGGTCAAGCGATGGGAACAGCAGCAGTAATTCTTTCAGCTGGAACCAAAGGACAACGTGCAGCATTGCCCCATGCTTCAATTGTTCTTCATCAGCCTAGAAGTGGAGCACAAGGCCAAGCAACTGATATTCAAATCAGAGCGAAAGAAGTCATCCACAATAAAAAAGCTATGCTAGAAATCCTAAGTCAAAACACTGGTAGATCAATAGATCAATTATCCAAAGACTCTGATCGAATGAGTTATCTCAACCCTCATGAAGCTGTCGAGTATGGGGTTATTGATCGCGTCCTTACAAGTAGAAAAGACTTGCCCAACGAAAAAGTGTTACCCAAATAACCAGAATTAACTTTTAAAAAATATTTTTAAATCTTCAACACCAACCATTCATCATTAATTAGCCATGCCAATAGGTACACCAAGCGTTCCATACCGCCTTCCAGGAAGTCAATTCGAAAGATGGGTGGACATATACACAAGACTTGGTGCTGAAAGGATTCTATTTCTTGGACAAGAAGTCAATGATGGCATAGCAAATAGCCTTGTAGCTCAAATGCTTTATCTTGATTCCGAAGACAGCACAAAACCTATTTATTTATATATCAATAGCCCTGGAGGCTCCGTAACGGCCGGTTTAGCGATCTACGACACAATGAAATATGTTAAGAGTGATCTGGTAACTATTTGTGTTGGTTTGGCCGCCTCAATGGGTGCTTTTTTATTATCAGCAGGAACAAAAGGTAAAAGGCTAGCACTACCTCATAGCAGAATCATGATTCACCAGCCACTTGGAGGCACTGCTCAAAGACAAGCTAGTGATATAGAAATTGAAGCGCGTGAAATTCTCAGAATCAAAGAAATGCTAAATAAATCTATGGCAGAAATGACAGGACAAACATTTGAAAAGATAGAAAAAGATACTGATCGCGACTACTTTTTAAGCGCGGAAGAAGCAAAAAATTACGGCCTAATTGACCGAGTGATAACCCATCCAAGTGAAAGTTAATGTGAAAAGTTTTTGCTTTTGTTAATTAAATTGTCTTAATAGTCAAAAAAATATATCAATGAAAGTGTTTCCTTAGCACTCTATTTCGTAAGCTCAACCTTATTACAGTTCTGAAATACCTACTCAGATGGCAAAACTTTTCTACGACTCTGATGCAGACCTAAGTCTTCTTCAAAGTAAAACCGTTGCAATTATTGGATATGGATCTCAAGGTCATGCACATGCACTTAATCTAAAAGATAGTGGCATCAAAGTTGTTGTTGGGCTTTACGAGGGAAGTCGATCAGCCAGTAAAGCAACCTCTGATGGATTGGAAGTTCTAAGCGTCTCAGAAGCTTCAGAAAGGGCAGATTGGATAATGATCCTTTTGCCTGATGAATTTCAAAAAGAAGTTTATAATAAAGAAATAGCCCCTCATTTGAAACCAGGGAAAATACTAAGTTTTGCTCATGGTTTCAATATTCGTTTTGAATTAATTAAGCCACCTGAGTTTGTCGATATTGTAATGATTGCCCCAAAAGGGCCAGGACATACCGTCAGGTGGGAATATCAAAATGGTCAAGGGGTCCCAGCCTTATTTGCCATTGAACAAGACGCCTCAGGCAATGCTAGATCACTTGCCATGGCTTATGCAAAAGGAATCGGAGGGACACGCGCTGGGATTTTAGAAACAAATTTCAAAGAAGAAACAGAAACTGATCTTTTTGGAGAACAGGCAGTTTTATGCGGAGGCTTATCAGAGCTAGTTAAAGCTGGCTTTGAAACACTTGTAGAAGCAGGATATCAACCTGAATTGGCCTATTTCGAATGCTTGCATGAAGTCAAATTAATAGTTGATCTCATGGTAAAAGGAGGTCTAACTGCAATGAGAGATTCGATTTCAAATACAGCTGAATATGGAGATTACGTAAGCGGTCCAAGATTAATTACTAAAGAAACAAAAGAAGAAATGAAGAATATTCTTGCGGATATTCAAGATGGTACTTTTGCTAAAAACTTTGTAAATGAATGTGATGCAGGCAAACCTGAGATGAACAGAATTCGCCAAAAGGATTCAGAACTTCCAATTGAGAAAGTAGGCAAAACACTACGTTCTATGTTTAGTTGGCTTAAAGCAGACTAAAAATATCATTTACTTAATCTTAGTTTCTGTTCTTCTTGATCTTTTAATAGGTGATCCCAAAAGCCTTCCTCATCCAGTTGAAGTTATGGGTTCACTTATTAATTTTATGAAAATATTCGTTCAACGAATTTCAAAAGATAACAAATACAAGTTATATATTGGAGGTGGAATAATAACTTTTACAGTCGTTTTTTTAAGTGGAATATCTGGATGGATTATAGAAAGATTATTTTTATTTTTTGAAATAAAGAGTCCTATTATAAGTTCTTTTTTGTTTGCTTTTATTTTAAGTAGCTCACTTGCTTCAAGAAGTTTAAATAAAAGTATTTTTGAAATTATAAACTTAATTAGTATTAAAGATTCCAAAGATAATCTTCAAATTACAAGGCAAAAGTTAAGCCTTATTGTTGGTAGAGATGTTGAGAATTTAAATAGAGATGATATCCTCCGAGCTGCAGTAGAGACAGCCAGTGAAAATTCTGTAGATGGGATTTTCGCTCCTTTATTTTGGATATTTGTAGGAACAATCTTCTGGCAATTCAATAACTTTATGCCCGGACCTTTGGCAATGGCTTGGGCTTTCAAAGCATCTAGCACTATTGATTCTATGCTGGGTTATAAAGAAGGAAAATTAAAGTGGCTTGGATTTGCAGGAGCGAAGTTAGATGACATGATGACATGGATTCCTTCAAGGATTGTTTTAATTACACTTCCTTTTTGTTGCAAGCAAAATCAATCAATTTTAACGACCATAAAATATGCATTGAGAGATGGATCACTTGATTCTTCTCCAAACTCAGGAATTTCTGAAGCAATATTTGCCTATTGCGCTGGAGTACAAATGGGAGGAATAAACTATTATCGAGGACAAAAAAGAATAAAGCCTATAATTGCAAAATCTTATCCAATTGCAAGTATCAGTTCAGTCAAAAGAATTCTTAATCTCAGCTTAAGGCTTCAATTCGCTTGGACCTTAGGAGTTGTAATGATGCTGAAATTAATAAATTTTTAACTTTAAAAAGCACCTCTATCCATAGGGAATAACAAGACGCCTAATGTAAGAATAATGATTTCCAAGTCAAGTATAAAATTTCTATTTCTTGCATATAATAGATCTAATTGAACCCTTTTCTTATAACTAAGATTGTTTCTACCACTAACTTGCCACAATCCTGTCAAGCCTGGTCTAACAGATATAACTTCTTCCATAAAAACACTATATTTATTAATCTCATTACTAACTATTGGTCTTGGGCCAACCACACTCATCTCTCCTTTTAAAACATTAAAAAATTGAGGTAATTCATCAAGACTTGATCGACGAAGTAGTCTACCTAATTTTGTAATTCTAGGATCATGTCGTAATTTAAAATCTTTTTCAAACTCCTTTCTCATAAGAGGATATTTCTGTAATAAATTTGGAAGCAACTCATCAGCATCTTTATACATAGTGCGAAATTTAATGCATCCAAACTCTCTATAGTTTCTTCCTACTCTCTTTTGAATATAAAAAATAGAACCAGGAGAACTTAATTTTACTAATATTCCGATAAATATAAATATTGGAGAGCCCAGAGTTAAAATTATTAATGAGAAAATAACATCTCCTATTCTTTTTAATGTGCGTCCATATCGACTCTGATTTCTTATTATTTCTACAGCAAGCAAAGAAGAAGGCTCTTTTGAAATTACTTCAAAAGGAATTTTGGGTGAGCCTTTACGGAACTCAGACCACCTTAATAAAGATTTTCTAGGATTAGTCTGCACAAATTATTGAGTTAGTAAGCTCAAACTGCTACCAACTCATACATTACTTAATTAGTAATTTCTTGATCAAGAACTAAGGTCACTAGTAGCAATGTCACAAGAATTCATATGCTCACTCCATACTCTCATTATGGTTTTCTCAAGACTGTATTTAAATGAATCTTGAGAAAAAGAGTTAGCCCAATATCTAATCAATTCAGGATTTAAAGTTTTCCAAAGTTGTTTTTCCTTAAAAAATTCTACTGCTTCAACTAAAGAATTCACCGTCTGATCAGAAAAGAGAAGTCCAGTTGCCTCTTTAGCTGTATTAGAGTTAAAGCATTTAACTGTATCCAAAACACCACCTTTTCCATAAGCAATTACAGGGGCTCCTGAAGCCATTGCTTCAACAGGCGCAATTCCAAAATCTTCAATACCAGCATAGACAAAAGCTCGACATTGGCTCATAAGATTTTCAATCTTATCCGCACTTTGAAAACCAAGAATTTGAACTGTTGGTCCTGCAATATTTTCTAAATATGTTTTTTCGACGCCATCACCAACAACAATCAAGGGTAATTTAAGCCTATTAAAAGCCCTAATAAGTAAGTCAACTCTTTTATTAGGAACCAATCTACAGACACTTAGATAGAAATCTTCTCTGGGTTTATTCCATATAAAACGATTTACATTTACGGGAGGGTGAAGGACCTCTGAACGTCTTCTCCAATACTTCCAGATTCTCTTTGCCGTAAAATTAGAATTTGCGAGCAAGTAATCTATTCTTAAACTACTTAATTGATCCCATTGCCTCAAAACATGCAATTGCCATCTAATTAATGGTCCTAAGCCTATTTCCCTGAAAAAAGATCGTTTCAAATATATATTCATCTGATCCCAGGCATACCTCACAGGTGTATGTACATAACTAATATGCAATTGATCAGGCGAAGTCAAAACGCCCTTTGCGACGAGATGGCTACTGCTAATCACCAATGGATATGCTCCTAAATCGAGTTGCTCAATAGCAAAAGGTAAAAGGGGTAAAAATTTTTGAACATGTGTCACGCCGAATGGTAACTGTTGAATAAAGCTAGTTCTTACTTTCCTATTAAACAACCAACTACTTTTTAATAAATTCTCCTCATTCACTAAAGAAAAAAGATCAGGCTGTGATTTCTTTTCAGTTAATAAATCATCAATTACCTTAACAACATTTTCAGCACCACCAGAAGATCTAGGAGTAAACCATTCATGCACTAGCGCAATATCCCTTGGAAGATCTAAAGGCGAACTTACACTCAAAGTAAAAACCTTAAATCTTAAAATATTATTTTCAGCTTATTACAACTTAGATAATATGACAATAGAAAATTTAATTATCAATGATATAAACCTAAATGAGTTATCATTTGATCTAAAAATTATGAAGTAATGTCGCTTAAAAAAGAAATCCCTGTTTTCTCCAAAGATGATAATAAAGGATCATAAAAGTTGTGAAAAAGACTACCACTAAAAGAAAATAAATAAACAAAGCCACTTAAGAATCCTAGAAGAATAAAATACCTAACATACCCATTTCTTCGCTTTAACTTAATAACCGAAAAAAGCATAATCAACAAGAAAAGTAAACCTATTGATCCAGCAAATAATAATGCTGGTAAATCTACGACCAATTCAATATTGCTTCCAAAAAGAAAATCATCACCTGAGATATTATTTTTAAATAAAGCAAAGTTAATTATTTCCGAAAAAGCAAGGCTAATAATTATAAGATATGAGACAGGCTTCGTAAGCCTATTCATTGTTTTACTAAAACTAAGCAAAAGTACTGCTAAAAAAAGTGATGCAATTATTGGAAGACCCGGAATTAACCAAGTAAGATTTAACAGCATAGTTCTTAACCAACCTTTCTTTTATATGCCACCGATAGTTCTTCTATTAACTCTCTAAGACCAAGAAAAACAAGACCAAGAGGAATCAAAGCAAGAATGATTTGAATAGCAATATTCATTATGCTAAAACATATAATATTTTTTTAGCAAGGAAGTGGGCGCAAAACAAGCTATCAATTAATAGTCAAACAAAACTTAATAAGAAAGACAAAGATTTTATTTAAAATAAAAATACTTAACTTTTTAATATATTAATCATGGATATCACTAAAATATATTTAGAATCATTATCTATTCTTGAATATTGTCATATTTTTATTTATTCTTTTTCTTTCAATTATTGGTTTCATTTTCAATAAAGCCGAAAGCTAATCCCTTTCAAAAAAGTCTAACCGAATGATCAAATCTAGAAAAAAGAAGCATTGGAACTAAATCTTAAAAAAATAGCTTATAATTTTTAAGACGCGTTACTCCTAAATTCAAATGTCTGATAACGTTTCAGAGATCAATTCAGAGTCAGACAATGTAAAAGAAGTTGAATCTATAGGTTTTCCAGAATTAACAGATCAAAGTCCAAGCCTTAATTCATCCCCAAAATGGATCAACAATAAAGGTGAAGAAGTTAAACAAGTTTTTGGTTTTAATGAAAATGCTGAATTAGTCAATGCAAGAGTTGCGATGGTTGGGTTTTTAATGCTTCTCCTCACTGAGCTTGCTTTTGCGGGAGAACCAGCAACATTAAAAATTTTTGGAATCAACTAGAATACAAATAATTGTCTTATATTTACTTCATTAACTTACTTAATCATTTAGAGCCATGAATAAAAAAACATTAGTAGGTATTTCATATGTATCTGCATGGATAATTATATGGGGGACAATTGGCTCACTGATTGATTTTTATTTTCTTCAAAATACATATCTTCCTGGTTCCATAGGACAGTTATTAACATTTATAATTACTGCTGTTATATCATCCATAACAGCTATATTTTTATTTCCAACAATAAATAAAAAATTTATAAGTTAATAGCGATATCTTTCAACAATCTGAGAAGGTTGACCATTGCTAGCTTGCCTATAAAGTAGCCATTGATTTGTTTCTAAATCATGGTCACATCCTAAACCATCTAATTCATCAGATTTTATTCTCAATTCATAGTGGCATTGCTGGTCAGCTTCGAAAGCAGACTTATAACCAGTAAAAAAGTATAAATAACCAAAAATGAAAATTGTTAAAGATAAAAAAGCAACTACTATCTTCATTATGTCAAAACAAGTTATTACTAAATAATAGCTACAATAGACTACAAAAGATACAATTATAATTTTTTATGTTTTCCTTCGAAAGGTATTTCGCATTCAGTTAAATCTTGATCATTCAAACGATCTAATATACGAACCATATCTATAGATGATAACTCACCGTTACTGCCCCATTTAAGAGTTGTCTTTCTTTGGGGTGGAATCTTTATTATTTTTTGTTCCTGTCCTTTTTTTTGTGCCATTTCGTCTATTACCTCAGATAATAAAAGATTAAAATATTAGACTTACATATAAAACCAATGATAAATGTTCTTAGTCAAAATTTACTTTTGGTTTTCCACTAATAGTAATTTTCTCCTATTTTGATAAAATTCTAAAATAATTTATTTAATTTCGAGCCAAAGGTACTGGAAACCTAGCTTCGCCCAAAATTGTAAACGAATTCTTGAAACGAAGGACTATAAAAGTAAACGAGTACACTTATAACTAATAAAACATTCAAACCTATTACAATTGAACCTATGATTACTCTTTGACGTTTGCCAGGAACTTTATATTTTAGGCCAGCTGGCAAATTTACTAATACATCTGGATCTTGAGAGCTTGATTTTTTAAATTTATTTCCTTGAGTCGTATCGGTCTTAATTGCATTATCCTTATTTTTTTTGGAATTAGTAGCTTTGGAGCCCATTTTCTTAGTTAGAAGAAATTCTTTGTCTTTGTTGTTCTAAGTTTACTTATACAAATAGGATAAAACCCATTTTGTTCTAGTTTTTCACATTATTTTTGGACGAACCAAACAGCAACACAATATTATCAATTGATCGATCATCTCTAGCAATATTTTTTCACAGCCTTAATAATATTTTTAGCCTCGTTTTTTTTTAAATTAGAATTCATAGCCATTATCAAATTTGCTTCTAAGCCCAACAGTCTAGTTTGACATGAAAACTTCTTTTTTTTTGCTGCAATTTTTTGATAATTATATATTTTATACAATGATGTATTACAAGATTTAGTATCTTTATAACAACTTTTTACTAGCATATCAATTATTAGATAATCTCTAGTTTCAAAAGCTTCTAGAGAGGGCAAAGATATAAATAAGTTTAGGATAAGCATAAATAAGAATTGTATTTTTCTTAATTGATCAATAATCACAACTTAGTTCTAATTTAAAAAATATTAATAATTTTATGATCAAAGGTCAAGTTTTCGATCCCAAAAAAAACAATTTTATCTTATCTAAAAAAATCTAAACCTTTACAAAAAAAGGACTCTTATTTAAAGAGTCCTTTTCTTTTTTACCAGAAAGATTAATAAGAAAATAAGCTTTTTCTGAAATTATCCCTGAACACGATCCTTAAACAACTTTCCAGCTGTAAAGGCAGGTACACGCTTCGCAGGTATAGCAATCTTTTCTCCTGTCTTTGGGTTTAATCCTTGACGAGCGGAACGATCGCGAGGTTCAAAAGAACCAAACCCTAGAATGGAGACTTTTTTACCCTCCACTACAGAATCAATAATTGTATCTATGGCAGCATCAACTACCAGAGAGACGTCTGTTTTAGTTAGCTCTGTACGAGCTGCAACCAGGTTGACTAAATCTGCTTTGTTCATTGGAAAGATTGTATGTAGCAGGGAGTAAGAGGAAGAAAACCAATAGAGGAATTAGTTTCCCAAAAGCTCAATCTTGCTAATGGTATGGAGCAAATCACTTACCTGCAACCCAAAGGGCCTGTGACAGTAAGCTTTCTAAAAAATATATAAGCATTATCCTCGAAATTTTTAAATCTTTCAAAAAATTTTATCGAGTCTCTTGTATCAAATAAAAGTTATACATCTTTCCTTAGAAGCCTGTCAGAGCAAGGATTCTGAAAGATCCGTTTTCTTATTAATTACCAAACGGAGCTCTAAATTTAGTAATTAATTTTTTTTTTTTTCAAAAAATCAGATTTTTATGTAAATTCACCTGAATTAACAAAGGTCCGCAGAACAGGACATTTATTCGTATTACAAAATAATAATCACACTTAAAAAGAGGTCATAAATGCCAAATCATACTTTTTTCAGCTCAAAGCCATCCATTTAGAAGCTGTTTCCATGCAAAAAGCTCTAAAATTTTATCTCGACAATATTTTTCGAAATTTCAGACTATGTTCATATTTCATCTGAATCAGATATCTATCCTATTAACTTCAGCTTTAAAGCAAAATCAAAAAACTAATTAGACATTTCTAGAAAAGGGTTTTGTATTCAAAAAAAAATAAAAACATTAAACTCGTACTGAAATTTCTTTTAAGATTGGATTTCGTTTTTATAACTTGTTAAAACAAACCAAACAACTAAGTTGGAGTAAAAGTTTTTTATTACTGATTTGAAGGACAACAAAAATTGAGGAAAGTAAACGTTGGCTCAGCATGGCCTCTAGGAAGCTCACTGACTCCTGATGGGGTTAATTTCTCCATAGCAGCTCCACATGCAAAAAAAGTACAATTACTAATATTCCAAAATGAAAGTGACGACTTTCCAATCGAAATAATATCGTTTAATCAAATTAATAGATCTGGAGATTATTGGCACGTTGAACTGGAGGGATGTTCTGAGGGAACTTTATACGGCTATAAAGTATTTATGGACGAAGTCAAGGATAAAAATGATAATCTTGTTTTAGATCCATGTGCAAGAGCAATTTCAGGCTGGGGAAGATATACAAGAAATCAAAAGGATAATCTCAATAAAGGTTATAGTCATTTCCTAAAGGGAGTAGTAACTAATAGGGATAATTTTGATTTCAAATCTCATCCAAGACCAAAACATGAATGGAATAAAACAATTATTTATGAATTACATGTTGGTGGATTTACTAAACATCCAGATTCAAAAATTAGCGATTCAAAGAAAGGGACATTTATTGGGCTAATTGAAAAGATTCCTTATCTTAAAAGTATTGGAATTACAAGCATTGAATTACTTCCCATATTCGCTTTTGATCCTTCTGATGCCCCAGAAGGACTAGAAAACTATTGGGGTTATAGCCCTATTAATTGGTTCACACCTCATCAGGGTTTTATAGATGGATATGACCCATTAGTAGCAAGAAAACAATTCAAACAATTTGTAGAAATCTGCCACGATAATGAACTTGAAGTATTAATCGATGTTGTTTACAATCACACAACAGAAGGGAATCAAGATGGTCCTATTATAAGTTGGAAAAATTTTGGACCCAAAACTTATTACCATCAAGATGATGATGAAAATTATCAAGATGTAAGTGGATGTGGAAATAGTATTGCTGCAAACCGTCCTTTAGTTAGACAATTAATTTTAGAATCCTTAAGGTGTTGGGCAATAGAACTTGGAGTAGATGGATTTCGTTTTGACTTAGGTATTGCTCTGAGCAGAGGCGAAAATCTAATTCCTTTAGAAGAGCCTCCTCTATTTGAAGAAATAGAGGCAGATCCTACCCTCAGTGATGTGAAATTAATTAGTGAACCGTGGGACTGCGGAGGTCTGTATAAACTAGGTGATTTTCCTGCAAAAAAATTCAGAACATGGAATGGTCACTTTAGAGATGATATGAGAAGATTTTGGAAAGGTGAAAAAAGTACTATATGGCCACTTAAAGATAGATTAGTAGGTAATAAATCACTATACAATGATAATAATTTAGCGAATATATTTAGTATTAATTTTATAACTTCCCATGATGGATTTACATTAAAGGATCTAGTAAGTTTTAATCAAAAACATAATCTCGCAAATGGAGAAAATAATAGAGATGGAGAGAATCATAATAATAGTTTTAATTATGGAGTGGAAGGACCAACTACTAATAAAGAAATCAAAAATTTAAGAAAAAGGCAGCAAAGGAATCTCCTTTCATCACTTTTTTTATCACCTGGGATACCAATGCTTTTAATGGGAGATGAAGTAGGCCGAAGCCAAGGTGGTAACAACAACACATGGTGCCAAGACAACCCACTTGGTTGGATGACTTGGGATCATAAAAATTGTGATCAAGATTTAAAAGAATTTGTTGTAAAACTAATATCCATTCGAAAACAACTGCCAGAATTTTTTAGTCCTGATTTTGTTTATGATTCTCACACCGAAAACCCTAAGAACAAAGCGTCCGATTTTTGGATTCAGTGGCATGGGATAAAAGTTAACAAACCTGACTGGGGTGACTGGTCTCATACTCTTGGATATAGCATCAATAAAAATAATGAAGGCTCAGCAATCTGGCTTGGCTTTAACGCTTACAAAGAGACAATGCTTTTTGAATTACCAAAGCCAATTTCTCCATGGAAAAAATACATTGATACATCTTTTATAAAAAATAAAAATATTTCTAAAAAACCACTAGCTAATCAATCAAATATACGCATTGAAAGTAACAGTCTTGTTCTTCTAGTCGCAAACGACTATTCAAAAAAAATTAAGCTATGAGAGTCAAAATCAAGCGGGCGGCGGGAATCGAACCCGCATCATCAGCTTGGAAGGCTGAGGTTTTACCACTAAACTACGCCCGCGCTAATAAAAGAATTTATCCAGAAAATTGGATTATTCTTATTTAGCCTACATACATTATTACCTTCCGCCCCCCTCTTCTCAAAAAGATTGACGAATTCCAATAGGCTGATCAAAAAAAACCGTATAAGGCTCATGCTTTCCTACGGGATGGGGGATTCAGGGACGGGTCTTGCTTCAGCTCAATTTGGGTTTTATCTTTTCCCTTTCTTTACTTGTGCTGCTGGATTACCCCCATGGATAGCAAGCTCGATTTTGATGATAATAAAACTCTGGGATGCTATTAATGACCCTTTAATTGGCTGGATGAGTGACAATACGAAATCCAGATGGGGACCAAGATTGCCTTGGATGATTGGAGCATCACTCCCTTTGGGTGTTTTTTTAGCCGCAATGTGGTGGATCCCTGGGAATTACACGATCAAAGAAAAAACTGCTTACTACATTTGCACCTCTATTCTTTTTATGACAGCTTATACATCTGTCAATCTTCCTTATGGTGCATTAGCTACAGAGCTTAGTGAAGATGAAAATATAAGAACTAGACTTAATGCTGCAAGATTTACTGGTTCAATACTAGCTTCTTTATCTGGATTAATTGTAGGCGCAATATATTTAACAAAAGGCGATGAAGGTTACTTAACAATGGGACGAATATCAGGCACTATAGTTACATTACTAACTTTATTTTCAACATGGGGTCTAGCTCCATTTGCGAAGGTTGCAAGAAAACCAATTAATAAAATAAAGCCAATAAAGTATCAATTCAATCGTATTTTTAGTAATAAAATATTTATAAAGGTTATTTATCTTTATTTACTTCTATGGTGCGGTCTTCAGTTAATGCAAACAGTTTCATTAATTTATCTTCAGCAAGTCATGAATGTGCCAAGAGGAATATCTTTTTGGATTATAATACCTTTTCAACTAAGTGCTCTCTTAGGGTTGCAAGTATGGAGCTTTTATTCTAACAAATTTGGAAGAATTAAAGCATTGCAAAGAGGAGGCTTAATATGGATTAGTGGTTGTTTAATTGCAATGGTATTACCACCTTTATCAAATAATTTTATAATTGATAATTTAAACATGGATTCCATAAAAATGTTAGTTTTATTTATAACTATTTTATTTGTTGGATTTGGAGCTTCAACTGCGTATTTAATACCTTGGTCTTTATTACCAGATGCTATTGATCATGATCCAGAAAAAGCCGCAGGAGTTTATACAGCATGGATGGTTTTATGCCAAAAGTTAGGGATTGCTTTAAGTGTTGGTCTATTCGGCTACCTTCTTACTTTTGCTGGATTCAAGCAAGGAGCCTGTCAGGAAATTATTAATGTTGCCCAACCTGATTCTGCATTACTAACTGTAAGAATTTGCATGGGTTTAATACCTTCTATTCTTGTTTATTGGGGACTGTTAATTATGAAAGACTGGAAAGATAGAGATGAAGCACAACAAGTAAAAGTTTGATTTATGAATTCACCTAGATGGATAAAAAGGTTTGGCGCCAGTCTTTTAATAGGTGGTCAAGCTATCACTTCAACTGCTAAAGGTCGCATCAACAAATCAGACTTAATTGATCAGTTAATGGAGGCAGGCCCTGGAAGTTTTTTAATAGTTTTAATTACAGCCATTGCAGCTGGGACAGTCTTTAATATTCAAGTTGCCGCAGAATTAAGTAAGCAAGGTTTAGGTTCTGAAGTTGGCGGTCTTTTAGCAATTGGAATGGCTAGAGAAATAGCTCCATTGCTTACCGCAACTCTTCTCACTGGAAAAGTTGCAACTGCTTATGCTGCTCAGATAGGCACTATGAAAGTTACTGAGCAAATTGATGCTATTACAATGCTTCAAACAGATCCAGTTGAATATTTAGTTGTACCAAGAATTTGTGCAATGGTTTTGATGGCTCCTATCCAGTGCTTATTTTTTTTTACTGTTGCCTTATATAGCGGGCAAATTAGTAGCACTATTCTTTATCAAATACCACCAAGCATCTTTTGGAATTCAGTAAGAGAATGGCTAGCAATATCTGATATGCCATTTATGCTTGTAAAAGCATTGGTGTTTGGCCTCTTAATAGCAATAATTGCTTGTGGATGGGGTCTAACTACTAGAGGCGGGCCAAAAGAAGTAGGATCAAGTACTACTGGAGCAGTAGTAATGACTCTAATAACCGTCTCTTTAGTAGATGTTTTACTCACCCAAATTCTTTTTGGCTAAAAATTATGACTTCTGACAAATCTCTTGAAAAAGACAGTGTAATTTTGTCATCTTCTTTTCGTTTACCAATTCTTATAATTTTTTTAGGCTTATCATTTTTAATTACGCCTTTTCATACCTGGCCTACAATTATAATTAGTAGCTTTGGTTTTTTTCTATTACTTCAATCCTTTACCTTAAAATTAAAATTCACCAAGGATGATCTAATTGTCATGCAATTAGGTAATGAATTAAGAAGATTTCCTTTTAAAAACTGGATTGCCTGGAGAATAATTTTACCTCAATTGCCTGGTTTCCTTTACTTTAGGGAAGAAGCAAGCCCTCATTTATTGCCAATACTTTTTGAGGTGAAATCATTAAGAGAACAGTTAAGGTTAAGAGTGAAGGATTTAGAAATAGAAAAAGAAGTATAATCAATAAACTTTAAAACTACAGCGAAGTTTTTGGAATATGGAAACAGAAGAACATCAATCTCAAGAAAAACTAAATGCAGAAAAAAATATTTCTGTAGAAAATGCATCATCAGTGGAACTTCCATCCAAGGCTCCCTTAAAGAAAGAATCTAACTTACCAAATATCAATATCCCTGAAGAAAAGCAAAAAATTTCTAACTCACAGACACAGTCTCTAATTAACCTTGCTCTTAAAGACCTTCAACTTTCACGTGAGAAGTTAGAAAAAGAATTAGAAGAACTTACTAAAAAGAAACTACAAATCGACACTGAACTTAAAAGCTCATTTTCAGGACAATCTGATGCAATTGCTAGAAAAGTTAAAGGATTCCAAGAATATTTAACTGGTGCTTTACAAGACCTAGCTCAATCAGCAGAACAACTAGAGCTTGTCGTTCCACCAGTAGTAGTTAAACCATCTCCACTTGATGAAAATAAAAAAGAAGAGCCTTCTAAAGAGCAGGAAGCCATATCGGCCGTTTCAGATACTTTCAAACCTGATGAGAATTTAATTAGAAGATGTTTTAGCCAATTCCAAGAACAACCAGATTTTTATGCAGAGCCATGGAAACTAAGAAGAAGTCTAGGAGATAATGATATTGAAATACTTGAAGATTGGTTTTTCAGTATGGGTGGGAGAGGTGCTCAACCAAGCAGAGGGAATAGAGCAAAAAATGCTTTAGTTGCGGCAGGAATTATTGCAATTTTAGGTGAGTTATATGGAGAACAATTTCAGACCTTAGTTTTAGCGAGTCAACCAGAACGTCTTGGGGAATGGCGAAGATCTCTCCAAGATGCATTAGGACTGAACCGTGAAGATTTTGGGCCGAATAGCGGGATAGTACTTTTCGAGAGATCAGATGGACTTATAGAAAGAGCCGATCGCCTAGAAGAAAGAGGCGAATTACCTTTGATAATTATTGATGCAGCTGAGGTGAATGTTGAAATCCCAATTCTTCAATTTCCCATTTGGCTAGCTTTTGCAGGAAGTTCCAATGAAATTTTTGAAGAGAATGAATTAATATAAAAATTGCTATTGAATTTATTTTGAATCTATTAATTCTATTTTTAGGATATTTATTTGGATCTTTTCCGAGTGGTTATTTAGCTGGAAAAATTACCAAGGGAATCGATATCCGTTTATTAGGCTCTGGTTCTACGGGAGCAACAAATGTATTAAGACATATTGGTAAACGCGCTGCTATTACAGTATTTCTAATAGATGTTTTCAAAGGAATCCTTTCTATTTTATTAGCAAAGTATTTCCTCTTAAGTGATTCATGGCAAGTCGCTGTCGGTCTGTCAACTTTAATAGGTCACATTTGGCCTATATGGCTAAATTGGAAAGGTGGAAAAGCTGTAGCAACGGGATTAGGAATATTTCTTGGGATTTCGTGGCAAGTAGGGCTTGCGACTCTAGGTATCTTTTTATTAATGATGACATTATTCAGAATAGTTTCCCTAGCAAGTGTTAGTGCAGCCATATCTTTACCTTTAATTATGTATATAAGCTTTATTAATTCAAATATTTCTCTACCATTTTTAGTAATTTCACTATTTGCTATGACTTTAGTAATTTGGAGACACAGAGAAAATATAATTAGACTAGTTAAAGGTAAAGAGCCAAGAATTGGGCAGCCCTAAAGAAATTAAATAGCAAGTTTATCGCAAAAATTTTTGAACATATAACCAGGATCATTTGATTGGGTAATTGCTCTTCCGATAACTAACTTTGATGCTCCCATCTTAAGAGCTTCGGATGCATCAGAAACCCTGGATTGATCATTAATATCTGAACCTAATGAGCGTATCCCAGGAGTTACAAACTCAAATGTCTGGGGATAAACTTCACGAAGGAATTGAACCTCTTTAGGGCTGCAGACACATCCTCCTAAACCAGAATCAAAAGCAATATTTGCTAAGTGCTTAACACGTTGATCTATTGATTGATCAATTAATAGATCATTAGCAAAGCTTTCTTGAGTCCAACTAGTCAAGATTGTTATACCTAAAAGTTTTGGCGGCATCAAATTAACTTTCGCTGCTCCTTCATAAGCAGCTTCATTGGCCATCTTTAAAGCTTTCATGCCTGCACAAGTATGCAAAGAAATATATTCTGCACCAGTCTGTGAAGCTGCAAAACATGCTCTAGCGACTGTTGTAGGAATATCGTGAAATTTGAGATCTAAAAATATTTTTTTACCCTTGTCCTTTAATATTGACAATACATCTGGTCCTTCACTGACAAATAATTCGAGCCCAACTTTAACCCAGATAATTTCAGGTATTTTTTCAAGTAGATTGAAAACATTACTCTTATCCATTCCATCTAAGGCAACAATTATTTTTTCACTTGGATTATCTATATTTTTCATAACAATCTATCAATTTGAAACACGAAGAAATTTTTTCTTTCCTACTTGCAATATTTTTCCAATCAGCTCATCTGGAGTGTCAAACTCTAAATTAGGATCAGTAATTTTTTTTCCATCAATTCTTACTCCGCCTCCAAGAATTTGTCTTCTTGCTTCACTGCTACTTGAAAACATATCCATCTTACTAAATAAATAAAATGCTTTCGCTGGAAAATTTACATTAGAAATTGATGATTCTGGAATTTCTTCAAGAGAATCTTCAGTACCTAAAACTAATTTTTCAGAATTAATTTGAGCTTTTTTTGCAGCTTCAATTCCTTTGAAATTAGATGTTATTTTTAAAGCCATAGCTTTTTGAAGCTCTCTTGGATTTGAATTTAAATCTTTTAAGTTTTCATTAGTTAGTAAATTCAAGTAACTCAAAACTAAATCATCTGGAACCTTTTCTAATTTGGAATACATCGATAATGGATCTTCATTTATTCCTACAATATTATCTAAGCTTTTACTCATTTTTTGTCTTCCATCTAAGCCAATTAAAATAGGTAATAACATCCCAAATTGGGGTTTTTGTCCAAAAGCTCTTTGCAGATCACGCCCCATGGCAATATTAAATTTTTGATCTGTACCTCCAAGTTCTAAATCAGACTTAATTGAAACTGAATCATATCCTTGAAGAAGTGGATAGAGAAATTCATGAAGAGATATAGGAATACCAGATTTATAACGATTACTAAAATCTTCCTTAGCCAACATTTGACTTACTGTTGAATTCGACAAAAGTTCTATAATTTTAGATAAATTAAGATTCTCAAGCCATTCACTATTTCTTCTGATTTCTAAACGACCAGGAGTTGAGAAATCAAGCAGTGAATCTTTTGGTTCTTTACCTAGACCTAATTGTTCAAGATAATTCAATGCATTTGATTCAACCTCATCTTTTGAAAGCTGAATTCTAGTTTTACTCTTTCCAGTTGGGTCTCCTATCCTTGCTGTAAAATCTCCAATAATAAGTACTGCGGTATGTCCAAAATCTTGAAAAGCTCTTAATTTTCTAAAAAGAATACTATGACCTATATGAATATCAGTTCCTGTTGGATCAATGCCAAGTTTTACACGTAAAGGTTTTTTTTCTGTAAATGAAAGTTCTAATCTTTTTAGAAAACTTTGATCTGAATCTCCTAAATTATCATAAGGGAAAAGATCATCTAAACCTCTAGAGATCCAATCAGGTAATTCATTGAATTTATCTAACATAATCTAAATATTAAAAAGGTTAATAATCATTTATCCAATTCTGATTTCATTCTCACCAGAGTTTTATTCATCTGATCAAACATTTGATCAGGAGTGATTCCAAATTGACTCAACTGAGTCTTTAACTGTTCTACTGTCATTTTCGCCTGAAAATCTTCTGAAAGTTCAAATCGTTTCATAAAAACTTTATACCGCTCCATTAAATTTTCCATACTATCAATAAACATAACTTTCCCTTCTCTATCAAATTTTCCATAATCAGAGCCCAATTGCATCAGATTCTGATAATCAGTGAAAAGTTTTTTTGCCTCTTCCTGAACAATTTCGGACTCAAAAAAACTCATATCCTTAATCCAAGTTGATAGATCACTTGTTCGGTTTTAAATTCAAAGACTAACATTGATTGAATCACTGTTATCTCGTGTTAGTTTAGACCATTTCCACTCAAAAACATTTTTTTAGGGAGTGTAAATAGCCACACCACCAAAAATTATAACTCTTACTGAAGTTAAATAAAAACTTACTAATAAATAAAAAAACTTTTTATTTGATCTTGACAAGCTAAAATCAAAGCGTTCTAAATCAGAATAATATAAAATCTAGCGCATATCATGCTGAAATATTAATTGAACATCATCTTTTATTTCAAACTCTTAAAATGATGAAATTCGAACGCCAATTTGATTTATTTAACAACAATGATATAAATCTTTCAGAAAGAAATTATCTTCAAGATATATTTATTAACAAAAAAATAATTAAGGAATGGCAAGAAAAAATCATTAACCATCAATCCCCAATTTTTAAATCTGGTTATAAAGAAGTAGATCAATCTTCACTATTTGAATCTAATTCCGAAGAGTTAAACGCATCTTTCAACCCAATTGAGCTAACCCCTTTACCCTTAAGTTTTTGGAGGTGGCCACAAACAATTCATCAGGGACCAGCGGTTTATTTTGTAATGGATAAAATTATTGATTCTAATAAAAATATAATTTTATATATTGGAGAAACAATTTCCGCAGGAAAGAGGTGGAAAGGTGATCATGACTGTAAAAATTACCTATCAAATTATTCCGATTCTCTACATAAAGCAAACATCTCAACCAAGTTAAGCATTCGTTTTTGGCTTGATGTTCCAATTGAAACCAAGGAAAGAAGAAAATTAGAACAGAAGCTTATTCAAACTTGGCTTCCACCTTTTAATAAAGAGACAAGAGGAATATGGGCAACACCATTTACTTCTCAAATCAATTAGTAAAAATTGTTATCATTAACACAAGTATTAAAATTAAATGCAAGTTTCAGCAGTCTCCAAAGAAATTAATGACTGGTCAGGATCATTACTCATTGCTGGAGTTTTGGAAGGAACAATCGAAAGCCAAATCAATTTATTTAAAACAATAATAAAAGATACTTTTTTGAGCCAAAGGTTTAATGATTCAAAGTTCGAGGGCAAAAAAAATCAGAAATTATCAATTGAGCTCATAGAAGGCAAAATAAAAAAAGTAATCTTTGTAGGCTTAGGCAAGGCCGAAACTCTTCAAATTGATGATTTACGGAAAGCGACTTCAATTGGTACTCGTCAAGTTTCAGGTTATGAAAGAAAATTAGGAATAGTTTTCCCCTGGGATGCATTTGACCCTTGCTCAGCTGCATGTGCAGTTGGCGAAGCAGTTCGATTGTCATCTATTAAAGATCTTAGATTTAAATCAGAATCAAAAGAACTTACTCCCATAGAAGAAGTTGAATTGATAGGCTTGGAAACCAAAACCACTAAATCAGCCATTGCTGAAATAAATCCAATTTGTGAAGGAGTGAAATTCGCAAGAGAACTTGTTTCTGCCCCACCCAATTTTCTTACCCCATACAAAATGGCGAAAGAGGCTGAAAAATTGGCCACTAATTATGATCTAGATTTAAAAATTCTTGACAAAAAAGAGTGTGAAGATCAAGGAATGGGAGCTTACCTAGCAGTTGCCAAAGGATCAGATCTAGAGCCTAATTTCATACACTTAAAATATTCCCCAAAAACCGCAAGAAATAAAGTCGTATTAATTGGAAAAGGCTTAACTTTTGACTCTGGAGGATACAACTTAAAAGTAGGTGCCTCTCAAATAGAAAAAATGAAGTATGACATGGGAGGGAGTGCTGCTGTTCTTGGAACAGCAAGAGCCATCGCAGAATTAAAGCCAAGCGAAACCGAGGTTCATTTTATTGTTGCTGCTTGCGAAAATATGATTAATGGATCTGCATTGCATCCTGGAGATATCATTAAAGCTTCGAATGGGAAAACTATTGAAGTAAATAATACCGATGCAGAAGGAAGATTAACTTTAGCTGATGCTTTGGTTTATGCTTGCAAACTTAAGCCTGACGCTATTGTAGATCTCGCTACTCTTACTGGAGCTTGCGTCATTGCATTAGGTGATGAAATAGCAGGCTTATGGACTGACAATGATCAGCTCTCTGAACAATTAACTAAAGCTGCAAGTAAGGCTGGTGAAGGTATTTGGAGAATGCCAATGCAAGATTCATACAAATCTGGAATTAAATCATCTATTGCCGATTTACAAAACACAGGTCCTAGAGCAGGGGGGTCAATTACTGCTGCCTTGTTTCTAAAAGAATTTGTGAACTCAAGTATTCCGTGGGCTCACATTGACATAGCAGGTACATGTTGGACTGAAAAAGATAGAGATATAACTCCAAAAGGTGCAACTGGATATGGAGTTAGAACGTTAGTTAATTGGATAAAAGAATTGAGCCACAACAACTATTAGTCTATTTACATATAGCCTAAAGATCTAGAAATATTTATATTTTTTAGATCTTAAATCAATCAATTGATTACTATTTATTTTCACCCCAGACCTTTCTTAGTCTATTATCTCTACCACAACTTGATCTATAAAAGTTATATTTAAGAGGATTTTTAACTGCAAAATCTTGATGGTATTTCTCTGCTGCCCAAAAGACTTTTGAATCAAAAATTTCAACTTTCAATTGTTCCACGGGGACATCTAATGCAGCTGAAATATCTTTTTGAATCTCTTTTACATCGAGCACTTGTTCTTGGTTAGATGTGAAAATAACAGGCTTATATGAATCACCTCTATCACAAAATTGTCCCTTATTATCAAAAGGATCAATATTAACCCAATACTGCTTAAGTAAATCTTTATAGCTAATAATATCAGAATCAAAAATAACTTTAACAACCTCTTGATGCCCACTATGATTTTCATAAGTGGGATTGGGGATGTCGCCTCCAGAGTATCCACTTTCTGCAGAAACAACTCCATCAAGTTTCTCTAAATCATGCTCTAGACACCAAAAACAACCTCCTGCAAAAAGAGCCTCCTCTGATTCAGCAATTACTTGCAACGGGCAAAATATTAATAGTTGCAAGAGCATAAAAGTTACTATTAGTCTTCTTAAGATTTTATTCATAGAAATCATTGAACTAATACGTCCAGAATATCCTCTGATGCTCTATCTGTAACTCCAGGTTTTCCTAATTTATCTTTCAATGTTTTATAACCAATAATTATGTCTTCTTTAGTCGATCTATCTTCAATTATTTTTATTGCTGCATTAAAGATATTTTCAGCCTGAAAGTCCTCTTGTATAAACTCTGGTATTAATAATTTATTTAAAAGAAGATTAACTGGTGAAATATATTTAACATTAAATCGCAATAAATGTCTTGCAAAAAAAGCAGTAACTCTGCTTACTTTATATCCAACGATTTGTGGAACCGAGTTTATAGCTAATTCCATATTTATTGTTCCAGACTTAGCTAAAGCAAGATAAGCAGCCGAAAATAAAAACGGTTTGATATCATCAACTTTATTAGACAAAATAATTCTTCCAGATACACCATATTCCTTTAATGCATTATTTAGAATTTCATCAAATTCTTTTAAACCAGATGGTATTATTACAATAATTGAAGGATCTTTTTGCTGAAGCATTTTAGCCGCTTTAAGTAATGTAGGCAAAATATATTTAAGCTCTTGTTTTCTAGAAGCAGGAATGATAAGAAGAAGTTTTTTATCAGAGGTTAATCCTATTTTCCTTAATGATTCTTCTCTAGTAGGAATATTTCTATAGAAATCCAACATTGGATGACCCACAAATTTTACATTTCCTCCTTTAGTTGAATAAAATTTAGCTTCCTCATCAAAGATAGCTAATATTTTATCTGTAAAACTAATTAAATCGGTTGTACCCGAATCACCTAATCTCCATGCCCATTCCTGAGGGGCAATATAATAAATTATTGGAATATTAGGGAACTTTTTTTTTACTTTTAACCCTAGTCGAATATTTGGACCCATATAGTCAATTAAAACAACTGCATCAGGAGGGGAAGAACTTAAATAATTGTCTATTTTCGATTGAGCATTGAGAGTTGGCAGAACATAAGGAATTGCTTCCAAAAAACCAATTGCGCCTATAGAAGAAGTATTTGATATTAATTTAGCCCCAGCTTCCCTCATCCTTTCACCGCCTAAAGCAATTATCTCTAATTCAATTTTTCTTTTTTCTGCATTAGTCTTCAAAGACTTTATTAATAAACTTCCCTGCAAATCCCCAGAGACTTCACCAGTACTAATTAATAACTTCATTATTTATTTAACATCAAAGAAGGCATCGGCCCTCTTCTACCTTTCCCAATAGAGAGTTCTACAAATCCACATAATCTTGCGGAAGATTGGAATAAATTCTCTTGTCTTGCAATTTTCAAGCCATCAGAAATTACATGTTCAGATTTAAATAATAAGTTCCAAATTCTTTTCAATTGTAGATATTCTTCTTTATTGTCTTTATCTATATTTTTCCTTTTTATTCCAACCTTATTTAACCCCCGCATTCTTCCGGGGTGGCCTTCAGCTAAACAATATGGAGGGACATCTCTATCAACTCTTGTCATGCCTCCAACCATAGCTAAATAACCAATATGAACAAATTGATGTATTCCTAAACAACCTCCAATAACAGCTCGATCTTCAACAACTACATGGCCTGCTATCTGTACAGAATTAGCTATGACTATATTGTTTCCTATTTCACAATTATGACCTAAGTGTGAATAGGCCATTAACAAATTTTGATTGCCAATTATAGTTTTTTGTCCTTCAAAGGTCGCTCTATTAATCGTTACGCATTCTCTAAAAGTATTATTATCTCCAATTAAGACTTCAGTAAAATCTCCTTTATATTTCAAATCTTGAGGTTCTAAGCCAATACAAGCTCCTGGGAAAATCTTGTTATTAGATCCTATTTTCACTCTCCCCTCAATAACTACATTTGGTCCTATCCAAGTATTGGGACCAATAATCACATCTGGACCAATCACAGCACCTAATCCTACGCATACACCTTCTCCAAGTTCAGCCTTTGAAGAAACATCTGCAAAATCATGAATATTTACTTTTTTTTCTCCAATTAAGTTTTTCGAGAATTGAAGTTCACTCATCACTTCAATCCACAAGAGAGAACATTAAATCGCCAGAACAAACCAATTGATCATCTACTTTTGCTTCACCCCTTACTTTTCCAAATCTTTTCCTCTTGATACTTAAAAGCTCACACGAAATTACTAATTGATCTCCAGGTACAACTGGACGTCTAAAGCGAACCGAATCAATACCAGCAAAAACGAATAATCCTTTGGGGAGATCAGGCATTTGAGAAACAATTAAACCACCTACCTGAGCCATCGCTTCTACTATTAAGACACCTGGCATCAGGGGCCTTTCAGGGAAATGACCTTGAAATTGAGGTTCATTAAGAGTGACATTCTTTATTGCTACCGCTTTCTTTCCTGGGTCATGTTCGATGACTCTGTCAACAAGCGCAAAAGGATATCTATGGGGCAAAAGCCCCATTATTTGCTCGCTATTCAATACGAGAGATTGGGAAGAAGAAATGTCAGTCAAAATAGGATCTAATTAAGTTAATACCTTTTGAAGAGAAGCAGCAAATTTAGTATGAAGAGAGTGAGAACCTTTATAAACAAAAATTTGCGCTCTCGGTAATCCAACAAAAGCTAGATCTCCAATTAAGTCAAGCAATTTATGACGTACTGGTTCATTCTCAAACCTCAAAGGTGGATTCACCCATGAATCTCCATTGCAAACGAGTGCATTTTCAAGAGCTCCTCCTTTAATTAAGCCAGCTTCCTTTAATTCTTCTAATTGATCAAGGAAGCCAAAAGTTCGTGCAGGTGCAATTTCTTTAACAAAATTACTTGGAGACAACTCAATAGAAAACATCTGCTGTCCAATTGCCTTATAAGGGAAATCAATTAAACCTATTAATTTCAAATTTTTGGATGGCATAGCAAAAATCAAACTTTCTCCTTTGTTAACAAAAACAGGTGTGATTAATTCTGGTCTTGGCTTAGGAGAAGTAGAGGAATTAATCATTCCTACTTTTTCTATTTCCTCTATCCAACCAATTGCAGAACCGTCAAGTAAAGGGATCTCATTACCAGTGATTTCAATATGTGCATGAGTTACTCCCGCACCTATTAAGGAAGCCAGCAAATGTTCAACAGTAGCTATTTCCTTACCATTTATTTCAATTGTGGTACATAAAGGTGTGTTCCTAACTTGAGAGATATCAATAGAAAAAACCTTATTATATTCTTCTGAAAAAGAGAAATGAAAGCCAGGCAAGTCTGTTGGCCTAATTATGACTTTACATTCACATCCCGTATGCAATCCAATCCCATCTTTTTTAATTTCATTTCTAAGCGTCCAACCTTGTTCATAATCATCGGGGAAAGAAAACACTAGAACTTCCAACCAATACCAATGTTATATCTCCAATTGCCACTAAAATCCTGACTCGCAGCCTCTATTCGAATTGGGCCTACAGGTGTATTAATGACTGCTCCAGGTCCAACAGAAAAACCAGAGCCTGGTTTTTCAAGAAGTTTACCTGGTTTACCTGGGACATTTGATTGGGATCCAAAGTCAGATCCTGCATCTACAAACAATGCTCCAGAAACTATTCGCCAAATAGGAAATCTGTATTCTGCTGTTGCCTCTCCAAAATTCCTTGCCACGCCTAAATCACAAGAACTCCAACCTCTAACAGAGCTTGTTCCCCCCAAGCAAAATGCTTCATATGGTGGGAGCTCCCCAATAATTGTTCCCATCTTTGCTTGGAAACCTATCGATTGTGAGCAATCTGATTTTTCACCAGGCTTTGGACGACAACCCTTATGAAACTTAAGCCAATTAACAGGATAGAATCGAGAATAACTGACCCTGGATCTATTAAAAGTTGGTGAATTTTCTCCTAAAGCAATAAATTGTTCTGTGCCAATATTTAAATAATCACCAGAAGTTGGATTTCTTGAATTATCTAAATTGTTGTATGTAATTGCACTTTTGAAACTAACTAGTGTATTTTCTGTGGAGCAATTAAACGCGACACAAATAACTTCATTTTTGGGAACTTTACCTTCTTTGAAATTTGTAGAAGCTACTCCATAAGGTCTTTTATCTCCGGCATAGTCTATTGGCTTGATTTTCTGGAAATTTGCACCTACAAGTACACTCCACGGAACCTTTTTTAGAGGCTGACCTTTATTAAGAGGTCTAGCGAAAGAAAAACCTCCTCCTGTTCTCTCTAAAACAATAGAATCGCCTTCATAATCAAACCAGCTAAACTGTGAAGCAGATAACTTTGCTGAAGAAAAATTAGTAAATGGTCCAGTTTCAATTAAAATATTATTATTGTTTAGATCTAATTTATGAGATTGATTGCTGTCGTAACTTATTGATGAATTAGGCGCTTCATATCTATCTGTAACTCCTCGAATACTACCACCATCTATACTTCTAAATTCCTGAGGTACTTCTCTACTTAAATATAATGAAGTTCTAAAAGATGTTCTATGCTTATCATTCTTAATCCAGGGGTCAAATAAAGAAAGATTTAAAAGTGCCCCATATTCACCATAAGTCAAATTCATATTTGAAGACCATGATCTTCCTACCAGATTGGATTCTTGCAATCCAATCTGTCCAAAGACACCTTGTGCTCCGCTGTAACCAAGCCCTCCTGTTAAAGAGCCAGTTCTCTGCTCGGTTATTCCTAATAAAATTATAATCTGACCAGGTTTAGAGTTAACCGGTTTAAGAGTAACTTTTACATCATTAAAAAGTGAAGTTGCATATAATCTTTTTATATCTGATTCTAATTTAGATCTATTAAAAATATCTCCAACTTTAGTAATTAATTCTCTTTCAATTACCCATTTTTTTGTCTTTCCTTTTATTAATTGACCTTTCTCATCTTCGGTATTTCCATCTTCATCAATAAAATTAATCTCAATACCAGCTATATAACCTTCCTGAATATTAAGTTCAACTATGCCATCATTTGTTACCCTACTTGGACCCGATATTCTTGCTAACGAGTAACCATTAGAATCATACCAATCTTTAATTTCTTTAATCCTTATTTTAAGAACATTTAGATTTAAAGTTTGGCCAAAATCATTATTAAAAATTTCATTTAACTTTGTATTTGATATTTCTTTTTTAGCAGGTATTATATTTATCTTGTTTAATATCGGGTTTGGTTCAACATTAATCAAAAGTTTAACTCCTAAAGAAGTTTGCAAAGATTCAATTCTTGCGCCAGAAAACCAACCTGTTGCATAAATCCGATCTAAATCATTCTTTACTTCTTCACTTGTAACTTTACTCCCAGGTCTAATTAGCATTGCATCATAAGCAACGACTTCCAAACGTTCTTTATCAGGATGTTTATCGAGTCCATCAATAACTATCTCAGAAATTGATACCCTTGTTTCTTCAATTATAGTTTTTTCATCTTTTTGATTATTTCCCTCAGCTATTAAAGCATCATTAAATTGATAATCTATTAATTGATGGTTAATTTTAGGATTTTCAATTTGTTTATTTTTTACAAGTAAATTATTTTCAACTTCAAATATTTTAGATGCCTTGGATTCTCCATAAAAGCTAGCAAACGGAAGGAACAAAGCAACAGCATATGCACTTTGCTTTATTAATTTCATATTCGAGTTAGCGTTTCTTTTAAACATGGATTTAAAACTAATTCAAGTTGAAGGCAGAATTCTTAGCAGAGAATAATTGGGCTAAGCAGCATTAGAGGAATCTTTTTCTATACGTTTCAAAATCTCCTCATAAGCATCTATAACACCTCCAAGATCTTGCCGAAAGCGGTCTTTGTCAAGGATACGTCCTTTAGGATCAGAATTATTTTTATCCCAAAATCTACAGTTATCTGGGCTAATTTCATCAGCCACAACAAGTTTTCCAGAAGAATTAGTGCCAAATTCTAATTTAAAATCGACCAATAAAAGATCGAGTGCATCAAAATATTCTTTTAAAATTTTATTAACACTTCTTGTGATTTCCTCTACCTCTTTCATCTGCATGACACTTAGCAAATCAAGTAACTTTAATCTTCCTTCTGTAAGTATAGGATCTCCTAAATCATCATCCTTATAATATAAATCAAGTAGTGGTGGATTTAATTTTGTCCCCTGATTAATGGGGGTTTCTCTGCACAATGAGCCTGTTGCAATATTACGAATAACTACCTCTAAAGGGATTACATTGATTTTTTCCGCAAACATAAATGTTTCCGAATGAAGTTCTAAGAAATGAGTAGGAATTCCTTTCTTTTCAAGCAATTCAAAAAGGGCCGCCGAAATTTTGCAATTCAAACGTCCTTTCCCTTCGATCTCCGATCGTTTTTTTGCGTTAAAAGCTGTAGCATCATTTTTGAACTCTATTAAAACCCTATCTGGATTTTCACAAGCAAAAACTCGTTTTGCTTTACCTTCATAAATTAGCGATCCTTGGATATGATTCATTAATACCTCTAATGTCAAATTAGTATAAATAGACAATGCTAAAAAAATCACCTCAATCAAAACAAACTTATTTAAAAACTAAAAATCAAACACCTCAACAATTTTTCCTAACAGAATTTATCAACTAATAATTAAAAAGGTATTTAGAAACGTCCACAAAAACTATTTTTTCGATCAATCAAGAGAAAAACTATGACAAAGAATCAAAAACCTAAATTATTAAATGAATTAAAAAGGATATTAATAATTGGAAATGGAGGGAGAGAAAACTCAATTGCTTGGGCTCTATCAAAGAATCAATCTATTGAACAAATATATGTTTGCCCTGGGAATGGAGGGACAAAAAACTTTGAAAGATGTTTTTGCCTATCACCTATCCCTAATAATGAAGAAACTATTATTTCTGAGTGTCAAAGACTTGAAATTAATTTAATTATTATTGGACCTGAAGTTCCATTAGCTAAAGGCTTGGCAAATAAAATGCGGGAGGCAGGATTAACAGTTTTTGGTCCATGTAAAGAAGGTGCTCAATTAGAAGCAAGTAAAGACTGGGCAAAAACTCTGATGAAAGAAAACAATATTCCTACAGCTAAATACTGGACAACAAATACACAAGAAGAGGCCCTAAATATTCTAAAAAAATATAACCAGCCTCTTGTTATCAAAGCAGACGGTCTCGCCGCAGGCAAAGGAGTATCTGTTTGTGAAACCCTTGAAGAATCAAAGAATGCTATTAAAGATATCTTTTCAGGAAAATTTGGCTCTGCAGGAAATAAAGTCATCCTTGAAGAGCTAATTGAAGGGCCAGAGGTTTCTATTTTTGCTCTAACTGATGGTAAAAAATTAATTGTCCTCCCTCCAGCACAAGATCACAAAAGATTACTCGCAGGAGACAAAGGGCCAAATACTGGTGGCATGGGAGCCTATGCCCCTGCACCTCTAATAAACGAAAAAGATCTTCAAGAGATAACTGATTTAATTCTTATCCCAACATTGGAAGGTCTAAAGAAAAAGCAAATAAAATATATTGGAGTTATTTATGCAGGGTTGATGCTCACAGCATCTGGGCCAAAAGTTATTGAATATAATTGCCGCTTTGGTGATCCAGAATGTCAAGCATTAATGCCATTAATGGGAGAAGAGTTTGCATCTGTTCTTTTTTCATGTGCCTTGGGTGAGCTAGAAAAGGCACCAAAGCTTACCTTTACGGATTTATGTAGTGCTTGCATAGTTGCAGCCTCTAAGGGATATCCTGAAAACCCTCAAAAAGGGGATCAGATAAAAATCAATTTGGTCTCAAATTCTTCACTTCAAGTTTTTCACGCTGGAACAGCTATCGATAAATTTCACAATATAATTACTTCAGGAGGAAGAGTTCTTTCGGTAGTAGGTCAAGGAGAAAACTTCGATAAAGCTTTTGAAATTGCCTACGATAGTCTAAAACAAATCAACTTTGATGGTATGCATTTTCGCAAAGATATTGGTTACCAAGTAAGAAATATTTCAACTTAAATTATCTTTTATGAATAATTCAGATTCAAATGAAAATAAAACTTTCTTTACGCCAGATGAAAATAATTCATTGGTTCAATCTGGCATATTAGAAAATATAATTTCATGGTGGTCTAGATTCAACCTAAGATCAAAATTATTAGCTATTGGAACACTTGTAGTCAGTTTTATAATGACACTTATTACATTCTTTGCCTTGAGTAGTATACAAAAAGATGCTGGAATGAATGACACTAGATATGCAAGAGATTTAGGATTATTATTATCAGGAAATGTTACGGAATTAGTAGCTAATAACCAATCAAGAGAGCTTTTTAATGTTGCTGAGAAATTCTGGCGTTCCAGTAGAAATTTAAGGTACATTTTCTTTACTGATCCAGATGGTTTTGTGAAATTGGGTATCCCGGTAAGTGCAACAAATGCAGAGCCAGAAAGTGAAGGTGCATTACAACTAACCAGAAAACTACAACTACCTAATGAATTACAAAAACAACCTCAATTCCCTTTAGTTAGACAACATTCAACGCCACAAGGGCAAGTAACTGATGTTTTTGTCCCGATGCTTTGGAAGGGAGAATATCTAGGCACCTTAGCTCTGGGTGTAACACCAAACAAAAAAGCTCTAGCAACAGCAGCATTAACCAGAGAGATTACTGTTGCTGTATTTATTTCTATTTGGGTTTTAGTAATAATTGGAGCAGTATTTAATGCTCTAACAATCACAAGACCAATAAGAGAATTAGTTATCGGTGTCCGAGAAATTGCTAAAGGTAATTTTAAATCACGCGTAGATCTACCTATGAGTGGAGAACTTGGAGAACTTTTAAATGGATTTAATGCAATGGCATCTAAATTAGAAGATTATGATGCGGCAAATATAGAGGAATTAAAAGCTGCTCAAGTCAAACAACAATCTTTAATCGCAACAATGGCAGATGGTGCTCTTCTTCTTGATGAGCTAGGAAAGATAGTCTTGGTAAATCCTACTGCTAGAAGACTTTTTCGCTGGGAAGGTAGAAATCTTGAAGGTCAAAAGTTATTAAATCAACTTCCTGATGAACTAATAAAAGAACTTGAAACACCAATAACATCACTTCTAAATAACTTTGGTGATAGTGATGACTTGCGTTGTAACCTAGAAGAGCCTCCAAGAACACTTCGGATTGTCCTCAAATCAGTTAGAGACACTACTGGTGAAAACATTAAAGGCATAGCCGTTACCGTACAAGATCTTACTAGGGAAGTACAATTAAATGCAGCACAAAAGAGATTTATTAGTAATGTATCTCATGAATTAAGAACACCTTTATTTAATATAAAAAGCTACGTTGAAACTCTATATGACTTAGGAGAGCAACTTACAAAAGATGAACAAAAAGAATTTCTAGGTGTTGCAAATTCAGAAACAGACAGACTTACACGTTTAGTTAATGATGTTCTTGACCTATCCAAACTTGAGTCTGGAAGAACAATTCAATTAGAGCCTTTAAGTGTAAAAGAAGCCATGGAACAAACTCTAAGAAACTATAAGCTTAATGCTGAAGATAAAAATGTAAAATTAACATTGAGTATAGAAAATAACTTACCATTTGTTTTAGGTAATTGGGATATGTTACTCCAGGTTTTAGATAATCTTGTAGGGAATGCACTTAAATTTAGTCTAAAAGGAGGAACAATAAATTTAAAGGCTTACACATGGCCAGATATATGCGTTGCTTCTCCGGTTGATCTGGATAACAAAGCTCCACACTGTGAAATCTTATCTCCAATGCCGAAAATCAGGTTGGAGGTATCAGATACAGGTTGTGGTATTTCGGAAATGGATCAACAAAGAATATTTGAACGTTTTTATAGAGTTGAAGATTCTGTACATACTGAAGTAGGGACTGGATTAGGGCTTTCAATTGTTAAAGGTATAGTTGATAAGCATGGAAGTGAGATAAGAATGGCTAGTGAGCCAAATACTGGAACTACATTTTGGTTTGAGCTTGCACTTGAAGATTCTGATGCTGATCAGTTATTACTAAAGTCTGCAAGGAGAAATTGGGAGATAGAAAATGAGAAGTCCTTAATCAATTAAAAGTCTACTTTTCATTTTGCTGAATGCTTTTAAATACACCTGGCATCTGTTCTTCAGAATTAACACGATGAGGGGCTCCACTAAATATCTGCTCAAAATTGGAGAATGAATCTTTAATCTCAGGTCCTTCATTAGTAATGATATATTCCCGTATCCTTTTGTCATGCCATGAGCCTCGCATCTTAAAAACGTTTATAGCTCTTGCCATTTCACCTCTTATTTCCACATATTGCAAAAGCAAAATAGTATCAGTGATAGTTGATATATGAGAGTCAGTAATTGAGTGACTCCCCATAAATTCTTCTGCAGTATTTGTAAAAAATCCTGCTATTTCCTCTTGTTTTGCATATCCAGTTACTCCAATAACGAATTGCCTAAATGCATTCAAACTCACACCTCTAGCTAATGCAGATAGAGAGTCAATTGCCATTCTTGAAGGTTTGTATTCACCAATCTCAGATTTGATTATTTGCAAATGGTCTTCCAATCCAGTTGATTCTGGATATGCACAAATAATCTTTAATAATCCCTCTGCTTCCATTTTTTCAAAATCAATTCCCCAGCTGGTCGCATTACGAAGAAGTTGCGCTCTTGATTCCTCATAAGCAAAAAGTATTGTTCGTTCTTTATTTAAATAAGCATCTTCAACAAACTTAGAAACTAACATTGTTTTTCCTGTACCAGTAGCACCAGTTGCAAGAATAATTGAATCTTGAAAATATCCTCCTCCACACATTTCATCAAGATCAGGGACCCCAGAACTTATACGAATATTTGATGATCTTTGAGTCAACCTCATTGCACCCAAAGGAAATGCAACTATTCCCTGGGCTCCCATCGTAAATGGAAATTCACCCTTCATATGAGTAGTTCCCCTTAGTTTTAAAATTTCAACTGTTCTTCTCCTTTTTTCTGCCTCTAAAACATTCCTTAAAATCACAACGTTGTCTGAAACAAATTCCTCAACTCCATATCTAGCAATTGGACCATATTCATCTATTCTTTCAGTTGTCATAACAGTAGTGACACCTATTTCTTTAAGTCTTGCTATTAATCGAAATATCTCTCTTCTAACAACATAAATTGCATCATATTGCTGAAAAACTGCTGTCATTGAATCAATAGCAACTCTCTTAGCTTTGAATTTCCTAATCGCATAACTAATTCTCTCAATTAAGCCTGACAAATCAAAACTTCCAGCAACATCTTGACCATCAGGATCTGGAGATGCATCTAAAATAAAAAGTTTATTTTGATCAATCAATCCTTGTAAATCCCAACCAAAACTTGCAGCATTCCTGATGATATCTAGTGGGGATTCTTCAAAAGTAACAAAGACTCCAGGTTCATCAAAATTGCATATTCCATGATGAAGATATTGCAGAGAAAAAACTGTTTTACCTGTTCCAGATGTACCGCTGACAAGAGTACTTCTTGCATTTGGCAAGCCACCATGACAAATATCATCAAAGCCCTCAATTCCAGTCGGAAGTTTTTGAACCTGCATTTTGCTAAAGTTTTTTAATTAAAGAACATTAAAAGCTCTTATATACAAAACATAATAAAAAATCACCAAGAAAGGCTTAGTTATCGGTTGGACTTAAGAATTCATTTACTTCTTGTTTGAATGGTTCAGTTATTTATCGTCAGAATAAAACATTTCCTGATCTGATAATTCATCATACAAAAGATCTAATCCAATTAAAACCTTTTCTCTATCTGATAGGTCACCAATTATTCTTCGAACAGGTGGAGGTAGGATTTTTGATAAAGTTGGAGTAGCAAGAATTTTATCTTCTTCTGCTAATTGAGGACTTTTTAACACATCAATTACCTTAAGAGCATAAACTCCTTTAAATTCACTTTCTAGAATTTCTCTCAATGTGTTTAAAGCCCTCATGGAGTTTGGCGTATTCCCAGCCACATAAAGCTTGAGAATATATGTCTTCCTAGCATTCATTTAAAACCTCCAAAAAAATCTAGAGAACTTATACACTTCTTAAGTCTTGACTAAATAACCAACAAAAAGCGAAAATGTTAGTTTGTTTTTCGATTACGATTAAGGCCTAATCGATTTAAAATTAAAAAGGTTTAAAAACACTTTTTAATTTATTTCGAGCCCTAACGTGTCACAATAATTATGGCTGATAAAAAATCATCTCCCAAAAAGGAAATTTCTCAAGCAGAAACTTATGCCATAGTTGAAACCTCAGGCAAACAGTTTTGGCTCCAAGCCAATCGCTATTACGACTTAAATCGATTCCATGCAGAAGTTGATGACGTTTTAACTATTGAAAAAGTTCTTCTAATTAATGATGGCAAAGATTTAAAGCTTGGAAAACCTTATGTAAAAGATGCAAAAGTAGAAATTAAAGTATTAGAACATAGAAGAGGACCTAAAATAATTGTCTATAAAATGCGACCAAAGAAAAAAACCCGACGAAAAAATGGACATCGTCAAGAGCTCACCAGAGTTTTAGTTCAATCCATATCGGTTGGATCAAAAACAAAAAAAGCAAAAGATCCCAAAACCACTGGCAATAAAGTAGACTCTGATTAAGTTAATTAATAGATTTAATAGCAATGGCTCATAAAAAAGGTACTGGATCAACTAGAAATGGAAGAGATTCTAATTCCAAAAGACTTGGTGTCAAAGCTTATGGAGGTGAGAAAGTAACTGCTGGCTCTATTCTTATTCGCCAAAGAGGAACATCTATTCTTCCTGGTATCAATGTGGGTAAAGGCAAGGATGACACTCTTTTTGCTTTAACTGATGGTTCAGTTCATTTTGAAAGTATTAAAAGAGGCCTAAGAAATAGAAAAAGAATTAATATCTCTGCTTTAAAGGCTGTTTAATCTAAATTTATTAATGGTTTATAGACTCGAGTTGTAATTAAAAATGGATGAAATACTTCTATATAATTGAATTGTAAGGTAGTAAAAAATTTTTTAATCATTTCAGGATCATCAAAATGAAAAGGATATTCTCCATTCTTCCCTTTAAAAAAATACCAATTCATTAAAGCTATACCCTCCGGAGAAAGCTTCTCCAAAAATATTTCAAGTTGTTGTGAAGGATCAGGAAGATGCTCAAGCACATCAAGACAAATAACAGTATCAAAAACCTCATCGGATATGCTTTCTAAGTCTCTATGAACAGAAATCTGATCTTCCACACCTAATTTCTTGGCCCTTTGCGCTACAAAACTTCTATTTTGAGGGTTTAGATCAACAAAAAAAACATGTTCAACATCTGACAAGAATGAAGCTGCAAGAGCATGTGTACCAATGCCTCCACCAAAATCTAAAACTTTTCCAAAAGCAAATTCTTGTTGTAAAAGAAGCGTATCAGCTATGTAATTAGCGCTATTTAAATGCCATGATGCTAGATCTATTAAATGAGCATCTCCTACTTTTTCTTCATAAAAATCTCCTACATCATTTTTAGTAAAAGCACCCGGATGCAAGGCAGCCAAATCATCAACACCTTTAAGTAATCTTTGATCTAATTGATCCTTATTAATATGTAGGAAATTAATAAGGTGTTTTTTTAAATTAAATCCATCTTTAAGAAAACTAGAAACGCTAAGATCTAAATTGTTCATATTATTTGGCTCACTGAAAACAATGAGTTATAACTTTAGATGTTCAGGGTTACTTGGACAATCTTTTTTTTGAGCTTCAAACTACAAATTAATTTTGAAAAAGCCTTTTGGATTTGTTGTTATTGATAAGCCTTCTGGTGTCACATCTCATGATTGCGTAAATAGACTTCGACGAGTTTTTGATATCAAAAAAGTTGGGCATGGAGGAACTCTTGATCCTTCAGTAACAGGAGTTCTACCTATAGCCATAGGCAATGCAACAAGATTAATCCCTTATTTAGAAGGTTCTAAAGCCTACTCTGGAATTATTCAGTTAGGTACCAATACAGATACTGATGATATTAAAGGAGAAATTATAAAATCAAAAGCTTGGCCGCTAATTAGCAAAAATCATTTAAATACTCTAATGAACAATTTTAGAGGCAAGATTTTACAAAAGCCACCTATTTTCTCTAGTGTTCACGTTAATGGAGAAAGAGCATATAAGAAAGCAAGAAAAGGAGAAAAATTTGATTTAACACCGAAAGAAGTTACCATAAATTCATTAGAGCTAATTAGTTGGTCTCAACTAAAAGGCGAGTTAGTAATTAAGGTTGATTGTTCAAAAGGTACCTACATTAGGTCTTTAGCAAGAGACATTGGAGATAAAATTGGATGTGGTGCTTATTTA
>QCIR01000002.1 GCA_003216575.1 Prochlorococcus sp. AG-402-M23 | reverse complement strand
TGGACTTGAGTCATCTACCTCCCTCACCATCTCCTGGACTGGTAAATCTGGTTGTTGAGATTCCAGCTGGAAGTAGAAATAAATACGAATATTTTGGCTCTGCAGGAATTATGGCTCTTGATAGAGTTTTGCATTCTTCCGTAAGATATCCATTTGATTATGGATTTATTCCTAATACTTTGGCAGAGGATGGGGCACCTCTTGATGCAATGGTTGTGATGGAGGAGCCCACTTTTGCAGGTTGCTTGATTAAGGCAAGACCTATAGGAGTTTTAGATATGCATGATTCAGGAGCCTACGATGGCAAACTTTTATGTGTTCCAACAGCTGACCCAAGACAAAGCGAAATTAATACTATCAAGCAAATAGCTCAGAACCAATTGGAGGACGTGGCTGAGTTCTTTAGGACCTATAAAAGCTTGGAGGGGAGAGTAATCGAAATTGACGGATGGAGAGATCATGATGCAGTCGATGATTTATTAAGAAGCTGCATGGCGGCACATCAATCTAATAAAAGAGAAAAAAAGCTTTTGTAATTGGATTTTTTTGGCTAAACTCTTACTTTTAGTACTTAAAAATTTGAAATTATATAGTTATTCTTCATGTTCAAGTTGTCGAAGAGCAATTAAGTGGCTGAAATATAATGACATAGGCTTTGAATTAATTGATATTTTAGATACTCCCCCATCTAAGCAAATGCTTTGTTCAGCTAGTGATCTATATGGGGATAGGAAATATCTTTTGAATACTAGTGGAATTGCCTATCGTTCTATTGGTTCAGAAGTTATTAAGAAAATGAGCGATAACGAATTATTTCAGAAACTTTTTGAAGAGCCTAAATTAATTAAGAGACCCTTTTTATTTAAGTCTAATAAATGCTTTTTAGTTGGATTTAAAGAAGATAGGTGGGCAGAAAAATTACTTTAATTTATTTAATATCTATTATTGACTTAAAATCAGTAGCCTTTAGAAATAAAGTAAAATGAATATTTATAAATAGGTGACTTGTGCCGCAAAAACTTTCAGACACGAGTAAAAAAATTAAAAATACTTGGTGGTACTCTTTTTTTGATCAGTGGGGCCCTTTCTCTTTAACCATTCTGTTATATATCGGTGTTCGTCTTTATATAGCCGAAGCTAGATATATACCTTCTGGCTCGATGCTGCCAGGCTTAAAAGTAAATGATCGCCTGATTGTTGAAAAACTATCTTTGCGCAATAGGCCTCCTTCACATGGTGAAATTATAGTATTTAATTCACCATATTCGTTTGATAAAAAGTTGATAGCTAATAGGCAAACAAAACTTCCATCAAAATTTAAATGTTCTTTAATTACTTTCCCATTGGTTTCTTGGATACCTACACTAACTGATCGGGCTTGTGACGCTTACATCAAACGTGTAATAGCTGTAGGGGGTGATCGTCTTTTGATTGATACCAAAGGAGAGATTATTTTAAACGGCAGCCCAATTGACGAACCCTATGTTGAATACTTTTGCTCAAGGAAAAAAGAACTTAATCTATGTAATTCGATTACTACAACTATACCGAAAGGACATGTATTTGTCTTAGGTGATAATCGAGCTAACAGTTGGGATAGTCGTTTTTGGCCGGCTGGAGGTTTTTTGCCTGAGGCAGAAATTATTGGCAAAGCTATCTGGCGTTTTTGGCCTATTAGTCGTTTTGGAGATCCTAATTAATAAGGCCGCAATCTATAACTTTACCAAATATTTTTTTATCTATGATCGGTTGATTGCTTGCGGAAGTTAAATGCTTTTCTTCATTGGATTGGATCCATTCTTTTTCAGGATCGAACAATAACCATCGGTTGCTGCCTAAACTTATTTTTTCCTCAACTTGGTTCAGAAGCTGAGATGGACCAAAACTAATTTTTTCCCACAATTTCTCGATTTCCCAGCCTGATTTTCTAACTAATTGATCCCAGAGTAAAGGTAAAACCAAATCATATCCACTAATACCTTTCTCCCTTTTATTCGCAGGTTGCTTAGTCTCTGCATCATCTATAGGAGTGGAATGAACTGATATCGCTGTCAAAATATTATCTTTTAAACCTTTAAGAAGTGAAGCTCTATCTTCAGGTGATCCCAATGAGGGTGTTACGCTCCATCCAATGTCATAAGGAGAAAGATTTGAGTTGTCATTAATTAAATGCCACCAAGAGACAGTTGCCATTGGTTTAGTGTATGCATTCTTAAGTATTGAAATACCCTCAGAAGTTGAAATGTTCATTAATCTAAGAGCTGTTTTAGGATATTGCCTATGAAGCTCAAGTAATTGGATAAGAGGAAGAATTTCACTTTCAATAGGGTCAGGAGGCCAACCTGCTCTTAAGGTTTCCACACTTTGCCTAGACATCCCTTCTGCTTGTAGGAATATATCTCTTGCTGCTATTAGTATAGGCGATTCTCTCATTTCTCCAAGTAAAAAACCTTGCTTAAGAAGTTCTATGGGAGGCATGAAATCGTCGTCAGCTAATCCAATGGCTCCATTTTGTAGTAGATTAGCATGCTTGGAAAGAGAAACTCCTTTTCCACCTATGCTAAAACTGCCCCATAAATGAATTAAAACCTCACTTTTGATAGCCTTTAAGGAAATAATTGACTCTATGTGATCTCTCCATAGATTACTTCTTGGGAGAATTCCTAATTGGCCATATCCAGCAAATGATGCTTTTTTAATCAGTGTATAAATGTCCTCTTCTTTGCCATGAAAAGGAGATTCCAGAAACGAATGAGGATCAACAAGACAAGGTGCTAAAAGCATATTTCTGCCCTGTTGAGACTTTATTCCTAAAGACTCACCATTCTTTAGAGCTTTTTTGCCAAATGCTTTTATTACACCATCTTTGATTAAAACAGTTTCCTTCTTTATTCTTGATCTAGACCCTTCAAGGATTTTGATATTTTCAAAAAGATAACTACTAGTCATTAAATTAAAGAGCTCCAGCAGCTGTTGAGTCGATAATCCCTCCTAAGTGAGAAGTGATGTTTAGACAAGTAATTTGATCTGGATGACCTTTTTTCTCTGAGAGATCAATAACTGTAATTCCACCATTGCCTTGTTTTATCATCCAAATTTCAGATGGCGTTAAGCCTAAAAGATGACAAAGAATGGTTTTATTGACTGCATCATGAGCTACAACTAATGCCGTTTCATCATTTTTAAGACTTTTGCAAACTTCTATCCAACCAGTAATGGATCTACTGGAGACTTCATTTATGTTTTCTCCTTCTGGCATTTGAACTTTCTCCGGAGAGATCTTCCATGTTTCAAGAAGATCTGACCAGTCGGATTTGATTTCAGTCTCCAGCTTCCCTTCCCATTTCCCGTGACCAATTTCTTTGAGGTTGTCTTTAAGAGAAATTTCGATTCCAGGATGTTCTTTTAAAATTATCTCTGCAGTTTCTTTTGGTCTTGAGAGAGAACTACTAAAAGCTTTTTGAATACAAACATCTTTTAGAAACTCACTGGCTGCTCTAGCTTGTTCCCTTCCATTCTGATTTAAAGGAATGTCAATTTGTCCTTGGAATCTCCCTTGCTTATTCCAATCAGTTTCACCATGTCTGACTAGAATAATTCTTTTCTTACCTCCTTTTTTAGGCAGAGTACGCTGTAAATGAGCGATATTATTTAGACATTGAATTTGGACTTGTCTATCTACCCAGTTATTAAAGTCAATGTTGCAAATTGAGATTGAGGTGTTGTCTAACTTTATTCTTCTGAATCCTTTTGAAGGTTCATTTATTAATTTTAGAATCAAGCATCTAAGAATTGCATTATGGGCAACTATTAAAATAGTTTTATTAGAATTCCCATTGGCCTTAAATAAAGATTTTAAAAAGTTTTCAGCTTGGAAGAAGAGTTCTTTAATTGGTTGAAATTCAATACCGTCCGCCCTCTTTATTGATAGTTCTTTTGGTTCTTTTTCCCAAATAGCTAGCTTTTCTGGGTATAGATTCTTTAGATCACTTTTTGTTAAACCACTCCAAGGACCGAGGTCAACCTCTAGAAGTTCATCAGTATAAGTTGCTTGAACTTTACTTCGCAGATATTTGATGATTATTTTTGTGGTTTCTGATGCCCTTTGCAAAGGGGAGCTATAAATTTCATCTATAGGAATAGCAGAGAGTGTCTTTCCTGCTGCTTCTGCCTGAGATTGCCCTTCTTTAGTTAATGTTGAAAGGTCGTTTCTTCCTTGAATACGACCTTCCTTATTAAAACTACTCAATCCATGACGAACAAAGATTAGACGCAATGTCATTAAATAAAATGTCTTCTAGATAATTATGGTATTAGCTATGGGGTCAATCTAATGTTCTTTTAGTAAAGATAGAAGTCTTTCTCCATGTCAGTCTTCACAAGTTTATTTTTATGAGACAAGCCAAAACTAGTTGGAAATGGATTGTTGCCCTATTTTCATTGCTTTTAACCTTTTTAATTTGGCGACAAGGTTTAAAAGACAGCTTTGATCGACCCTCTGTCGCGCCAAAAATTTCTTTAATGCAGACGGAGATGGCAGTTTCAGCCTCTTCATCAATACCAGAATCACTAAAAGATGTCCTTTTAGGATCTGAACCTCAAAAAAAGCTTTATGAAGCTCTCAGGAGTATTTCTTTTGATCAAATGGACGATAGGCAGAGGCTGTTGTTAGCAACTTTAGAAGAGTCTGAAAATGAGCAAGAAATCATTTTAAAAAATGATTTTAAAGATATAAATCTTGAAAAAGTTAGAAACTATATTTTAGATAGTAAAAGAGGTATTAAATTAAGCAGCTTTCCTGATTTAAATGAGATAAAATTAGACCCTCTACTTTATCAACTTTCATGTTCAAAATTGGACTTTTCTGATGAGATATGTATTAACGAAAGATTTAATAAAATAACTTCTTTAAGACTTTTAAGCTCTCAGTTTTTACCATTATTTGCTTCTTTTATAGGGACTATATTATTGATTAAGTATGCTTTGATTTTTTTAAGAAAGAAAAATAATCAATGGCCTGAAATCGCCGCTCCTCCTTTGTTAATAATAGATATGATTATTTTAATTTCCGGCGGTTTTGTTGTTATTGGCGAAGTTGTTTTTCCTGCACTTTTATTACCAATAATTGATTTATTATTTAATAATTTAACTTCTCCATTAAAAGAGTCTTTAAGAGTGCTTATTGGCTACTGTTCAATGACTATAGCTCCTTTACTAATTATTCGATATCAATTAAAGGGTCTTATTTCTAAAGAATTAGAGGGGGGTTGGTTGCAATGGAAAATCAAACCAATCAAAGAAGGAATATTTCAGGCAATTAGTGGTTGGTTAATGATTATGCCTTTGGTTCTGCTTGTTGGATGGCTAATGAATGAAATTATTGGTGATCAGGGTGGAAGTAATCCTTTATTGGAACTTGTTTTAAGTAGTGACCAATTCATTCCATTGTTTTTCCTTTTGATTACAACGGTTGTTTTGGCTCCAGTTTTTGAGGAATTAGTTTTTAGAGGTGTGCTTCTTCCTGTATTGGTATCTAAAGTTGGCAAAATCAGCGGTGTTTTATTGAGTGCTTTGATCTTTGCTTTGGCTCATTTAAGTGTTGGAGAATTACCTCCTTTATTTGTTTTAGGGATTGGTCTTGGTTTGATGAGATTGAGTTCAGGTAGGTTATTTCCATGTGCTCTTATGCACTCTTTGTGGAATGGGTTCACTTTTGCTAGTTTAATATTGGTGACTTGATATTAAATAAAAAAAATATCAGTATTCCAAATCTTGCAGTTGCTTGATCAAGGTGTTTGACTTGAATTACTTTCAATTGTGATTTGTTTAGTAATACTCTATATAAAAAAGAAGTAGGGCAATTTCAAAAAAAGAAGTTGCCAATAGGTTTTTCAAATAGTTTTTTTTCTTCAAAACAGATTCAAAGAAGATTTCCAATTCACGCGGCTCTGCACATCATTCTGGATGGAGCTTTGGCAGGTTCTCTCATAACTGTCGCGATAATGTCGTCGGTAGCTTTGCACTCTCAATACTTATGGACAAAATCTTTTACTAAGCTTGAAACAACAAGAGACTTGAACCGAAGGATAATGGAATCAACTTCAATTCTTGAAGGTTACCTATTAGAAAATCAAAAGTTGTCTAGATTTTTAGTTCCTACTAAAGCGGAGGATCTTATATATGTTGATACCCCAAGCCCACAAAAGGTCAAAAAGTTATTTCATGAGACATTTAAAAATAGATTGTTAGAGAGAATTTCTTTTTTTCCTGTTAAGGCAGGTTATTAATAATTTTCATGAAAACAATTAATTCGAGAAAGAAGAGGAAGGTATTTAAGATAAAGACTCTTTCACCTCTATCCAATTATCGATTCGAAATTGTCTTTCTTCTTTTAAGTCTTGGACTTTGTGGGCTTTTTCTTAGAGTAGGTTGGCTTCAGATATTTCAGGCTGATGAATTAAGAGCCCTAGCCCGTGAAGTCCAAACAGAAAAAAAGAAACCTCTAGGAACACGACGATCTATTTTAGATAGGAACGGAAAACTTTTAGCAATAGATGAGAAACGTTTTAAGCTTTGGGCTCATCCTAGATATTTTAATTTTCCTGGAGACTCATTTGAAAAAGTACGTCAACCAGTTGAAGTCGCGAAACTTCTTTCTGCTCCATTATCTAAAAGTGTTGATGAAATTTTAAATAAATTAGGAAATTATTCTTCAGGGGTAAAACTTGCAGAGGGGCTAACTCCGGAGAGAGCTAATGCAATTAACAAACTAAGAATTAGCGGAATTGATTTAGAGGTATATCCTCAAAGACTTTATCCTCATGGTTCACTCTTTGCAAATGTAGTTGGTTTTTTGGATTTAGATAGAAGACCCCAGGCTGGATTAGAATTAAGCCTAAATAAAGAGCTCAAGCGTCTTGAAAAAACAAGTGTACTTAGGAAAGGGGCTGATGGAACACCTTTGCCTATTGGTGTTCGGCGTGGTGTGTTTGAAGAGGACCAATTAAATCTCCAACTAACTTTAGATGTAAGACTCCAAGAAGTAGCCGTTAAAGAAATAACTAAGCAAGTAAAAGAGTGGAATGCAAAAAAAGGTGTAGTAATTGTAATGGATATTGATACAGGAGAACTTTTGGCATTGGCTTCTACACCAAGTTATGATCCTAATAAATATTGGGACTATTCACCATCTCTGTTTAAAGAGTGGTCAGTTCAAGAATTATTTGAACCAGGTTCTACTTTTAAGCCAATCAATTTAGCATTAGCATTGGAGGAGGGGGTTATCAGTCCAAATGGTGAAATAAATGATGATGGTCTTGTTAGGGTTGGAGGATGGCCTCTTTCGAATTGGGATCGGAAGCCTAATGGTGTATTAACTTTTCCTGAGGTATTACAAGTCTCAAGTAATGTAGGGATGGTCAAGATTATGAATAAATTAGATGCAAGTAATTATTGGCAATGGTTAAGACGGTTAGGTATAGATGAAATTCCAGAAACTGATCTCCCTGGAGCAGTCGGTGGACAAATTAAATCCAAGCAGATTTTTATAAATCAACCGATAGAACCTGCAGTCGCCTCTTTTGGCCAAGGTTTTTCTATTACTCCTTTAAAACTTGCCCAGTTACATGCTTTGATTGCGAATGGAGGAAAACTTGTCACGCCACATATCACAAAAGGCTTGAAAGGTGATTCCCAATTGTATTCCCAGACTCTCACTGAGTCCAAGCAGGTTTTATCTCCTGAAGTTACGAAAATTGTTCTTGGATGGATGGAAACAGTTGTGTCTTTTTATAAGGAAAGTGGTATTGCCGCAAATGTTCCTGGCTACCGGATTGGGGGTAAAACAGGAACAGCTCAGAAATCCCAGGATGGCTTGAACTATGATTCAAAAATTTGCAGTTTTGTAGCAAGTCTTCCTATCGATGATCCTAGATACGTTGTGTTGGCAGTTATTGATGAACCTCAAAAGCCAAATGCTTATGGAGCAACTGTAGCTTTACCGGTGGCAAAAAAAATTATTGAAACTTTGCTTGTGATAGAACAAATCCCTCCAAGTATTGATAAAAATGAACACTTAGTTAGCAAAAACTAAGAGATGACTAAGGTTTACCTGAAATACTAATTAAAGGGTGAAATCTGTAAAAAATATAGCTAGTCTATTCCCTATTAAGGATGTTTTTTAATTATGGAGTCCCTTCTTAACCAGTTATCGTCAATGACAGTAGTGGTAGCTGATACTGGTGATCTTGAAGCGATCAAAAAATTCCATCCTATCGACGCCACAACAAATCCTTCTTTAATTCTTGCGGCTGCACAAATACCTGCTTATCAAAGCTTGATTGATAAAGCACTTACGACTTCAAGAGAAATGTTAGGAAAAAATTCACCCAAAAGTGATGTAGTTAAAGAAGCTTTGGATGAACTCTGTGTTGTCTTTGGTAAAGAGATTTTAAAGTTAATACCTGGTCGTGTCTCAACAGAAGTTGATGCAAGACTTAGTTTCGATACTGATGCAACTATTGCAAAAGCCAGAAAAATAATTGCTAAGTACAATAAGGCTGGAATTTCTAATGATCGAGTCTTAATTAAAATTGCTTCTACTTGGGAGGGGATAAAAGCTGCTGAGGTGTTAGAGAAAGAAAATATTCATTGCAACCTAACTTTATTGTTTAATTTCTATCAGGCTGTGGCTTGTGCTGATGCAGGTGTGACTCTTATTTCGCCCTTTGTTGGAAGGATTTTAGATTGGTATAAAGCTGCTACAGGAAGAGATTCTTATCCTGCGATTGAAGATCCTGGAGTCGTTTCTGTGACTAAAATATTCAATTACTTTAAGTCAAATGGTTATAAGACTGAGGTTATGGGAGCGAGCTTCAGGAATATAGAGGAAATAACTGAACTTGCTGGATGCGACTTGTTGACTATTTCCCCTAAACTACTTCAGCAACTTAAAGAAACATATTCTGACTTGCCCATTAAGCTAAATGCACAAAAACCTTTAGTAATTGATGAGACTATTCATCTAGATCAGACATCTTTTGAGCTAATGATGGCCGGAGACAAGATGGCTACGGAAAAACTTAATGAGGGGATTGAAGGTTTTAGCAAGGCAATTGATAAATTAGAAAATCAATTGAATGAAAGAATTGAGTTGATTGAAGGAGAAATCGCACTAACTTTATGAAGTTAGTGTTGAAAGAGTAATCTGTTAATTACTCTTTTTGCAATGTCTTCATAACTCATCTCACCTGAAAGTATTTGAGCAATTCTTTTTGGAGCAGTTGCTCTTTTTACTCCTAATTTATATCCGACTTTAGGGAAACGATAAAAAACTTGAGCAATCCTTCTCCCCCATGCCATTGAATTTCCCCAATTATTTTTCATTGTCTTTGAATATGCATCTAAGTGATTAATGTTTCCGTCTAACCAATGAGAAAGGCTTTTTGCTGCCTCAAAACCGCTCATTAAAGCAGGCCTTAATCCCTCCGCTAAAAATGGATCGCATAGTGAGGCGGCATCTCCAACAAGAAGAATTCCTTCTCCATGTAAGTTACTGTGGCCATTCCAAATTCTTAACTTTGTTTTTTGGCCAATTACCTCTGAAGGCTCAAAGCCTAAATCAGTAATAAATGATTGGAGTATTTCTTCAAAAGGAATTGAATTCTTATTACCTAGAAAAGTTCCCATTCCAATATTGACTTCATTCTTTAATGGAAATGCCCATGCGAATCCATTCTTTACGAACCCAAAGTCGAACCTAGCGGTTTCATTCCTTAAATTACCCTTCCTTTTAATTCTACCTGAGAAAGTGTAGGCATACTTTAGTGTTTTTGGACCTAACTTAAAAAAGTTCGACCATGGTGATTGGGATCCGTCAGCAATAACAATTGTCTTTGCCTCTATATGTCTTCCGTCAAGAGCCGTTATTTGCCAAATGTTAGAGTTTTTCTTTATATTAACTACATAAAAGGTAGTTAATAAATTACATCCAGAATTTACTGCTTGATCTAATAAAAATGAGTCCAGTTTTTCTCGTTTGACTATCCAAAAAGGCGATGAGCCAGAAAGCTTAGCAACTATTTTATCATTATTACACCAACTAAATTCTACATTAGTGATTACTTCGTCAACAATTGGCATTAGGTTAAAAGGGAACCAATTTTGTACTGCAGAGGATATTCCACCACTACAGGCTCTCGCAAAAGAAGAATTGTTTTTTTCGAGAATACATACGTTTTTACCTTTATTAGCCAGATGAAATGCCGCCGTCGTCCCTGAGGCCCCTCCTCCAATAATGGCTACATCAAATATTGTCAAACTTTTAGAATTTCAGCTTCTTTTTCTGAAAGTTTTTTCTCAATATCTTTAATAAATTTATCTGTCTCTTGTTGAATTGTTTCTTGCTCATCTCTGCTTTGATCTTCGGAAAGATCACCATCTTTTTCAGATCTTTTAACTTTTTCTATTGCATCTCTCCGTATATTTCTTAGCGCAACTTTTCCTTCTTCCGCATACTTAGATGCGAGTTTGCAAAATTCTTTTCTACGTTCTTCAGTTAACGGTGGAACATTGATACGAATTATTTTCCCATCATTATTTGGTGTAAAACCTAGATCACTTGTCGCTATTGCTTTCTCAATCGTAGCCAGTGAACCTAAATCGAAGGGTTGAATCGCTATCGTTTGAGAGTCAGGAGTTGAAATAGTTGCAAGAGACTTAAGTGGAGTTTCAGCTCCATAATATTCAACTGACACTCTATCTAATAAGGATGTATTTGCCCTTCCGGTCCTGATGGTATTAAAGTTTCTTTGAGCTGCTTCTACAGATTTGCTCATTGTGATTTTTAGCTCTTGGTTAGTCATTTTAATTTAAGTTCTGGCAAAATTAATTTTTAAAAAGTTTCTCAATTATTTTTGTTTAACTTGAATTAGATATTCTTGATCCAATTGGCTCACCAGAAATAGCCTTAGCGATATTCCCATGTTGAAAAATATTAAAAACAACTATGGGTATCTTATTATCTTTGCAAAGAGCAATTGCAGTACTATCCATTACTCCTATCTCCTTAGTTAATACATCTTGAAAAGTGAGATTTTCATATTTGACAGCATCAGAAAATTTCTGTGGGTCTCGATCATATACACCATCAACTTTCGTAGCTTTGAAGACAACCTCTGCATTTATTTCAGCTGCTCTAAGAGCTGCAGTGGTGTCAGTTGTGAAGAAAGGATTGCCGCATCCACCTCCAAATACAACTACCCTTCCCTTCTCAAGATGTCTAATAGCTCTTCTTCTGATATAGGGCTCTGCAATTTGTTGCATATCAATAGCAGATTGTACTCTTGTAGGCACCCCTGCTCTTTCTAATCCATCTTGTAGGGTAATAGCATTCATTACAGTAGCCAGCATCCCTACATAGTCAGCAGTGGCTCTATCCATCCCCGCGGCTGATCCTTTTAATCCTCTAAAGATATTTCCACCACCAACTACAATTGCTATTTGTGTCCCATTCTCTACTACTTTTGAAACATCATTGGCAATAGATTGAACAATTTCAGGATCAATCCCATAAGGTTTGTCTCCCATAAGAGCTTCGCCGCTGAGTTTTATGAGTGCTCTGGAGTATGTCATTAAAAATCAATATCCAATTGACAGTAGCAAGTCCTGAGAGAACGTCCTAATATCTGTATTGGATTCCTTGCGATGGAAATATTTCAAAATTAGTACTCAATATTCAATTCCTTCTTGAGCCTTTACTCCTTGCTCTCTAAAAGGATGATGGATTAACTTCATTTCAGTAACAAGATCAGCTGAATCGATTAATTTCTTTGAAGCTCCTCTTCCTGTTAGTACTACATGTGTAAGTAATGGTCGCGAATTGATACCTTTTATAATTTGATTTTCATCTATATATCCAAGTTTTATTGCGACAATGATTTCATCTAAGATTATAAGTTTATAGTTTGGATTCTCAAGATAAGATTGTGCTGTTATCCAACTTGATTTGACTAGGTTTATATCTTTCTGTCTGTCTTGTGTCTCCCAAGTGAATCCTTCTCCAAATGCATGAAACTTTACTTTGTCTCCAAACATTTTTAAGGCTAATAACTCACCTGGCTCCCATCCCCCTTTGATGAATTGAATTATTGCAACTTTATGACTATGACCAATAGTTCTTATTCCCATACCTAAAGCAGCCGTCGTTTTCCCCTTACCTTGACCTGTATTTATAATTATGAGACCTTTTTCTTTGTTCCTTTCTTTTACTCTCTGCGTTTGAATCTCTTTTCTTTTTTCCATTCTTTTACGATATTTCTCCTCACTAATATTCGGCATAACATTGCCACCAATTCCTATTTCTTCCGCGGCCTTGTCAAGATTATTAAGTCTTGAATTTTCTTTATTAATCTTCTGACTCATTTGCCTAGAGTATAATAAAATTATTTATAAAAATAATAATTAATAGAAATAAAATAGCTATAAATAGTAATTATTTGTGTTGTTAATAGTTGATCTTGAAAGGGCACTATCAACTGCAATTTGTTGGTCTCTTCTAGTTATCCAGTGGTGATAGGTTTTTGTATGTATAGATACTGAGTGCCCCATCATTTTTGCGGCTACAGTATTTGGTAAACCTATTAAAATTGTTCTTACTGCCCATGCATGTCTCAAGTCATAAGGTGTAAAAGATATTTTATACCTTCTAAATTGTTCAGATACTCTTCTCCCAATATGTTGAAGAGTAGTTTCTTGTAAATCAGTTTTAATATTTGGAAGTAAGGAATTAGTATCAGTTTTATTGTCTAGACCAAACAAACTGACCCATTCAGGATGAAATGGCCAAACTTGATGTTCTCCTGTTTTGGTTTTCGGGAACACTCTAAGTATTTTATCCCCATTTTTTTTTAAACAAGATAAATCACAAAAAAAGACTTCATGATTTCTAAGGCCATAAGTTGCCATTAACCCAAAAACAAACTTCCATTTTGGATTTGGTATTAAATTAAAATTAGTTATAATTTCATCATCACTAGGCAATTTTCTAAAATTAGACTCGTGAATTCCATAACCACTTTGAAGTTGTTTCCAGTTCTCAGGAAGTTCTAAATTAAGATATCTAGCTAGAGAGCTTATGGCAATACCGCATTGTTGTCTGCTCCGTGAATTCTCTTTGTAACTTAAAAGAATTTTCAGTAATAGATCCTCGTTCAAATTAAGGCTAGATTTATTACTAATTTTAATCAACCTATTCATATATGGTTTGTAGGCAGATTGCCATGTGCTGATCATACTTGCAGGTGATTTGCTTTTAGAGGTATCAGAAAAAAATACTTTTTTAAAGTTTTCTATTTCATTCCCTAAATTTATATTGTTACTTTTGATTGAAGAGATGGGTTTTTCTTTGATCCAATGAGACCAAGTAAATTGATTTTTCTTGAGTTGGTAATTAATTAATTCAATAGCTTTTCTCGCGTCTTCTAAACCATTTATTTCGCATGGGATTTTAAGACTTATTCTTTGAACTTTCAGAAGATTTGGATTTTTTTTATCAGGTAATGATCCACGAATGTTTAAAACTTTGCCTCTTTTTTCAATTCTTAGATTGATTCCCTTTGACTCAAGGTCTTTGTTGATATCTATTAACTTTTGATTCTCGTCCATCATCCTGTAAATTTAGCTATCTTTACCTTGCTAGGGGTTTTTATAACCTTTTATAAGGAGTTTTTTCTGAAATGGCTCGGGTTGGTGTCCTTTTATTAAATCTCGGAGGTCCTGAGAGGATTAAGGACGTTGGACCTTTTTTATATAATTTATTTTCTGATCCAGAGATAATTCGTTTACCAGTTCGTGCTTTTCAAAAACCTTTGGCTTGGCTCATAAGTTTATTAAGGAGCAGTAAGTCGCAAGAGGCTTATAGGTCAATTGGGGGAGGATCTCCTTTACGTCGTATCACAGAGCAGCAGGCAAGAGAGCTTCAAAGTTGTCTAAGAGGTATGGGAATAGACGCAACAACATATGTAGCAATGAGATATTGGCATCCATTTACTGATTCGGCTGTAGCGGATATAAAGGCTGATGGTGTTAGTGAGGTTGTTGTTTTACCGCTCTATCCTCATTTTTCTATAAGTACCAGTGGATCAAGCTTTAGAGAGTTAAAAAGGTTAAGAGATGGTGACTTTGAGTTTGGGAAATTATCAATTCGTTGTATTCGCAGCTGGTTTGATAATCCAGCGTATGTATCTTCAATGGCTGAACTGATAAAGAAACAAATCCTTGCTTGTGACTTGCCAAAAGAGGCCCATGTTTTTTTTACTGCCCACGGGGTACCTAAGAGCTATGTAGAAGAAGCTGGTGATCCTTATCAAGATCAAATACAAAATTGTTCAATTTTGATTATTGATCAGCTTGAGAGTTCTCTTGGATTCAGTAATTCATTCTCACTTGCTTATCAAAGTAGAGTAGGGCCAGAGGAATGGTTAAAACCATATACGGAGGAGGTGTTAGAAAAATTAGGAAAATCTGGAGTTAAGGAACTTGTTGTCGTTCCAATTAGTTTTGTGAGTGAGCATATTGAGACACTTCAGGAGATTGATATTGAGTATAAAGAAATTGCTACTAAAAATGGAGTTGTTAATTTTAAAAGAGTTCCAGCACTTGATACCTATCCCTTATTTATTGAAGGACTAGCTAATCTTGTTTCTTCTTGCCTTAAAGGCGAGGGGATTAGTTTAGAGGAAGCGTCAAGATTGCCCGAAAGAGTAAAGCTATACCCGCAAGAGAAATGGCAATGGGGTTGGAACAACAGCTCTGAAGTTTGGAATGGGAGAGTTGCAATGATTGTCTTTCTTGGTTTTTTGATGGAATTAATAATTGGTGATGGACCTTTACACCAAATAGGATTGCTATAGAGAATAAAAATATTTATGAGAATTAATTAGATAATTTCCTATTTTGTTTATTTTTAAAACGAACCTTATTTAATTAAAACTTTGCTTAATTTAGATTAATTGTAATTAAGCATACTAGGATTTATTAATAGTTTAGATTTTCTCTTGCCGTGACCCTGACTTCTGCACCTAATGAAATAGGAGATTCAGGATTACAAACTAAATACAAGATCTCCGGAGCTGATGCCCTGATGGATTCTCTTCGTAGGCATGGAGTAGATACTATTTTTGGTTATCCAGGAGGAGCAATACTTCCTATATATGATGCAGTTTTTAAAGCTGAGCAAGAGGGCTGGTTAAAACATATTCTTGTTCGACATGAGCAGGGGGGAACACATGCTGCAGATGGTTTTGCCAGAGCAACTGGAAAGGTAGGTGTTTGTTTTGGAACATCAGGTCCTGGTGCTACGAATCTAGTTACAGGGATAGCTACGGCTCAAATGGATTCTGTCCCTCTTGTTGTCATAACGGGGCAAGTCCCAAGACCTGCTATTGGTACTGATGCTTTTCAAGAAACAGATATTTTTGGAATAACACTCCCAATTGTTAAGCATTCATGGGTTGTAAGAGATCCTGCTGAAATTGCAAAAGTTGTTGCTCAAGCTTTTCTTATAGCCTCATCTGGTAGACCAGGACCAGTTCTGATTGACATACCAAAAGATGTTGGACAAGAATTGTTTGAATATCTCCCTGTTGAGCCAGGCTCAATAAAGCCTCAAGGCTTTGAACTTCCATTTGTGCCAGAACATAAAGCTATAAGTGATGCCTTAGATTTAATTGAAAAAGCAGAACAACCACTTCTTTATGTGGGAGGAGGAGTTATTTCATCTGGAGCGCATGAAACTCTTGCCGCAATTGCCAATAGATATCAAATTCCAGTTACAACGACTTTGATGGGGAAAGGGGCTTTTGATGAACGTGATGCTTTGTCAGTTGGGATGCTTGGGATGCATGGAACAGCCTATGCAAACTTTGCTGTAACTGAATGTGATTTATTGATTGCAATTGGAGCAAGATTTGATGACAGAGTGACAGGTAAATTGGATACTTTCGCACCTAAAGCAAAAGTAATTCATTTTGAGATTGATCCAGCTGAAATTAATAAAAATAGAGTCGTTGAAGTTTCAGTATTAGGCGACGTAGGTATTAGTCTTGTTAAATTATTAGATCTTAGTAATCAAAGAAAAATAAATCCAATCACTTCTAATTGGCTTGACAAAATTAAAAATTGGAAAAAGAACTTCCCTCTGAGTATTCCACCAAAAGAAGGAGAAATTTACCCGCAGGAAGTGTTAATTGCATTGAGAGATTTGGCGCAAGACGCCTTCATCACAACTGATGTTGGTCAACATCAGATGTGGGCAGCCCAATATTTATTGAATGGACCAAGACAGTGGATTAGCAGTGCTGGACTTGGAACAATGGGTTTTGGAATGCCAGCTGCAATGGGAGTTAAAGTTGCTTTACCTGAGGAGCAAGTCATTTGTATTGCTGGAGATGCAAGTATCCTTATGAATATTCAAGAGCTTGGAACTATTGCTCAGTATAAGTTGAATTTAAAAGTAATTATTATCAATAATCATTGGCAAGGGATGGTTAGGCAATGGCAAGAAAGTTTTTATGATGAACGATATTCTGCCTCAAATATGTCTATTGGGGAGCCTGACTTTGTTTTGTTATCTCAAGCTTTTGGTATTGAAGGTATTGTAATTTCTGAGAGAGATGAGCTAATACCTCAACTTCAGAAAGCATTGGAGATTGAAGGCCCAGTTATTATTAATGTAAATGTAAGAAAGGGTGAAAATTGTTACCCAATGGTCCCACCGGGCAAAAGTAATGCTCAAATGGTTGGTATACCTGATATAAATAAATAATCAAGGAAAAAGTTATTTAATGAAAAAGCTTTGTATAAATATTTTTATATTATTTATAGTCTTCTTAAGTTCTTTCAATCACCTAGATGCTGCTGAAATATTGCAGGTAAGTAGCTCTTCTATAATACTAATAGGAGATAATAATCGTACATATACTGTTAAGATAGCATGTACGGAAATCAGCCCTGATTTAGAGGAAAGAGCTGTCGAGTGGTTGAGAGAAAAATTACCAAGACATACAAAAGTAAATTTAAGACCTAAAAGTTCAGTAGATGGCATTTTGGTCGCTAAAATTATTCCTTTTAATAGTAATACTGATATAACTGAGGAGTACATAAAGGAGGGATTCGCAACAGATATATGCTGAGCTTATTTAGATAATTTTTTTTACGCTTACTATGAATATATGCAACTCCATTGCCTGAAGCTTGTTTGATCCCTTCTAAAAGAATTAAAGAGTTTTGTGTTTGAAAAGGTACAAAGTCTATTTAGATCGATTTGAGAATTTTTTATACCTTCATTATGCAATTGTAAGATTGCAGCAGCTTGTATATCGAAAAGTAAGGTATCGTTTTTGTGGCTTTTCCTATATAAGTATATAAGTTTTTCTTTAGTATCTTCAAATAGGTATTGAACTTTCTTCTCATTGCTTCTTTCAGCTAATTGAAAAATTAAATCGTCAACATCTTTTATTTTTACTTCATACTTATCTCCTTGAATGGCTGGCCCGAGAGCAAAAATTAAATTGTTTTTGTTAGATCCAATCTCTATTATTTTTTTTAATGTTTTTGATATGATTTGCTTCTTTAAACCTTTTAATCCTGAGTGTAATGCTGCAATATTTCTTGTCTTTGTATCAGCAATTAGCATAGGGATGCAATCTGCGGTATATATCCATAGACTTTGACCTTCTTTTTGTGTTATTAGACAATCTCCGGTTTTAATCTTTGAATATAGAGTATTATTTATTGTTATAATTTTATCGTTATGGATTTGATTTAGAAAATGAATGTTTGAGCTTAAATTTAGACCATTCTGTAATTCTTTTGGCTCGTTTCTTTCAAGTCTTTTGGTGAAAAATGCATGAATGAAATCATGTTCGTTAAGTAGATCGGATTGATAATATTTAATATCATTATAAGTTTTTACTTGCATCTATTTGATGAATTTATTTTAAAAATAAAAGCTTTAGATTTTAATAGAATATTTTTAGATTTCTCCTAAATCCTTTAGCATCCAAAAACCATCTAAAGAATTTTGTTCTGAACTTTTTTGAACTGAAATGAATTGAAGACCATCAGCATTTTTCTTCGTATTAAGAAAATTAATTACAATAGCCTTTTTTGCTTCTTCTTCGATATCAGTAACAAGCCATCTATCAGCTTGTCCTGCTTCTAAAATTATTTGGGTTCCTTCTATTACTAGCTTTACCGGTTCAAGTCCTCCTAGCCAGGCGGCAAGTGCTAATGATCTTTTTGCACTAAATATTCTAATACCAGGAATTGAAATGTTGTCATTAATTGATTCTTTTATGGGTATTAAATTTGAAAATTCTATATCCCATTCGTCTGCCTCTCTAAGTGTATTAAGTGAAAGCGATGCAAAGCTCCAAGAGTCTCCTCTTACTTCTTCTGGTAATGGTATCGCTTGATTTGTGATTGGGTTGGAGGGAGGTGCAAGATTAACGCCTATGTATCCTTTTTGATTTGGATAAAGATTCCTTTCTCTATCAATAAGCCACTCCAGTAATGAATATGTTCTTCTGCTCGAAATAAGTTCAATACCAATTTGATCTGCTGCTCGTTTTATCATTGTTTTCATAGAAGATCTCCAGCAACGGAGAACAGAAGGAGAATCCCATCCTTGGGATTTTGCTTCTTTAATTGCTTCCTCTAATGCCTCTTTTAACCAAATAGAATTAACATTTGATGCTGGACATATTTTTTCCCATTTAAAAGTTTCCTTATGTTTGAAGTTATTTGTACTTGAGATAAGCACTTCCCATCTTTTTTTTCCATTCTCATCTAAGACTGGACGAGAATAAAAGTCTATTTCCCAGTCTGCTCTTCTTAAATTAGATTCTTTTGGAACACTTGCAATCATGTCTCTTAAGTATAAATTTATGAGGGTAAGTTGATTTTTTCATCTTCTACTTGAGTACTAACTTTCTCTTTATTTAGACTATTTCTAGCTTTAATCGCTCTCTCTTCTGCTTCTTTCATTACTGTCACTTTGTCAGTAATTAGTTCCCCTGGAGGTCCTTCCAAAAGAGCAGTATTTAATCCAATTCGACCGCGTGAAGGATCTAAATCAGTGATAAGAGCCTTAATAGATTCACCAGTTTGAAAAACTTCCCTTAGGCTCCTCATGGTTCCATTCGTTACCATCGAGTGATGCAATAGACCACTTACGCCTTTTAAATCAACGAAGAAGCCATAAGGTTTTATTGATAAGATTTCGCCTTCAATTAATTGTCCAATTTCTAATTCAGAAAACCTTGAGGCAATTGCAGCTTTCTTCTCAGATAGAACTAATTTTCTCCTCTCCGGATTTACTTCCAAAAAAGCGGCATTGATGGATTTTGAAACAAGAGATTGATGATTCTCTCCATCTTCAAGTTGAGATCTAGGGATAAAGCCTCTTAATCCTTCGAAGTCGCATGTAACTCCTCCCCGGTTAAAGCCATTTATCTTCACCCGAATAACTTTTCCTTCTTTAGCAATGCTTTGAACTTTTTCCCAGCTTTTTCTAAGTTCTAATGCCCTACAACTAATTGTTACCATTCCATCTGCATTTTGTTCTCGAGTAACAAGAACTTCTACTTCTAATCCTTTAGGAAAACGCTCTTTTAAATTTGTAATCACACCCAGACCACATTCATTTTTCGGCATGAATCCAGGAGCTTTGCCACCAATATCTACATAAACACCATCGCTCTCGATAGCAATCACTGAACCTTTAGCTATTTCTCCAGTAGAACCAATTGGTTGATTATCTTCTAAGGCTGCTAAAAACTCATCTTCGTCAAAATCAAATTCATCAACTTTTCTGGCTTTTTGCTCAAAACTATTCTGATCATTATTTGAGTTAATTTTTTTCTGGCCAGGTTTATTTTCAGCTTGTAATAAATTCTCCATAGTAATAGTTTGAAAACTATTACTATGATTTCCTTTAATTGTTTCTTTTTGTTCAGGAGCTTTTTTTAAGGTAGAAATATCTTTTTCTACTGGAACTTTTTCATCAAACCTTTTATCTTTAGATTGTTCAGGGGGATTTTTCTTGGATGAGTTTTCACTAACGAGTTCTTCGTCAGTCTTTCGACTGATATGCATCACCTGCAATGGTTTGCGAGGTGAATTTGTTGCCGGCCTTGGGGGAGTAGCTTTTTTAGGCTGAGAATCTGACCCGGCCATAATATCCCTTGGTAATAAATGAAACATTCTTACAGTCAAGGGTAAGTTGTTTTTGAATTAATAGGAGTTTTCTATCATTTCTCAAACTCGTCGATTTGAACATTTAACTTGGCCTGAAGCCTCTAAAGCCGCTTCAGAGAAGGGATCTACATTGGTTTGGCCATTTGGTGCATGTGAACAACATGGACCTCATTTACCTTTGATTACTGATACATTTTTCGCTGAAAATATTCTATATAAGACACTTGAACGTTTACCTCGGGAAATGCCGATATGGATGATGCCATCACAATCAATTGGTTTCTCTCCTGAGCATCAGGCTTTTCCTGGAACTTTGTCTCTTTCGGCAAATGTCTTACTTTCAATGGTTACTGATGTTGGTCAGCAGATAGCTTCTATGGGATTTAAAAGATTAGTCTTTTTCAATGCTCATGGAGGACAAATAGGATTACTGCAAGCTGTTTCAAGACAATTAAGAATTCAATGCCCTTCATTAGCCGTATTGCCTTGTTTCCTTTGGAGTGGAGTGCCTGGGCTAGATGAACTTTTGCCAGAAAAAGAGGTTGAAGAAGGACTTCACGCTGCCTTAGCGGAGACAAGTCTTATGTTGCATATGGCTAGTAATTTAGTCAGAAATGATTCCTATCTAAATAAAAATATTTCCAATGAAGAGATTGTTTCCACTCCAAAAGGATGGAGCCTTGAGGGTGCATCTCCTTGTGCATGGCTTACAGAAGATTTGAGCTCTTCTGGTGTTATTGGGGATGCAAGTTCTTCAAATCCTGAATTGGGTGACGCTTTAGAAAATGCACTAATAGATCATTGGAAGTCACTATTTACAAGCCTTTTGGACAGTGATTGGCCGCCTAACTTGTCAGTGAAACCTGTTTCTACCAGTTAAGATGTGGTAACTGAACTACCATTTTGTATTTAATTCTGTAAGATCACTCAGATTGACAAATTTCTAATAGATCTATGCAAGCTCTTGCATCCAACAACTTAACAATAGAAAAAGAAGAGTTAAGTTCTCACACTCTTCCGGATTTCACCTCAGAAGCTTACAAAGATGCATACAGCAGAATTAATGCAGTTGTAATCGAAGGAGAGCAGGAAGCTTATTCTAATTTTCTTGATCTAGCTAAATTGATTCCTGAACATGCAGATGAGCTTGTCAGGCTTGGGAAGATGGAGAAAAAGCATATGAATGGGTTTTGCGCTTGTGGAAGAAATCTCGCTGTAAAGCCAGATATGCCTTTTGCAAAAACATTTTTTTCTAAGCTTCATAATAATTTTATAGATGCTTTTAATGCTGGAAATACAACTACTTGTCTATTGATTCAATGCATTTTGATTGAATCCTTTGCAATATCTGCTTATCACGTATACATCCGAGTCGCAGATCCTTTCGCTAAAAGGATTACAGAGGGTGTTGTTCAGGATGAGTACTTGCACTTGAATTATGGTCAAGAATGGTTGAAGGCCAATCTTGATTCAGTTAAAAAAGATCTAATGAAGGCCAATAAAGAAAATTTACCACTCATCAAATCAATGCTTGATGAAGTTTCTAATGATGCTGAAGTTCTTCATATGGACAAAGAAGAGTTAATGGAAGAATTTATGATTGCCTATCAAGATTCCCTTCTTGAAATAGGTCTTGATAATAGAGAAATTGCAAGAATGGCTCTTGCTGCAGTGATTTAGAGATTTTTATTTTATATAAATATATTTTCATCAATTCCTCAAGAACTTAAAGTTCCTGAGGAATTCTTTTTTTTTTTGACCTTGGTGGTCTAACCTTCAATCTTGGATAAATATTTAGTTTTAATTTTGAACTTGCACGGGGCCAAATGTTCGGGCTAATTGGACATTCAACAAGTTTTGAAGATGCCAAGCGAAAGGCATTGGGCTTGGGGTATGACCATATTGCAGAAGGGGACTTGGATGTCTGGTGCACAGCTCCACCTCAGCTGGTAGAGCATGTAAAGGTTGTGAGTGCCATCGGAAAGTCAATAGAAGGAGCGTATATAGATTCATGCTTTGTCCCTGAGATGCTAAGTCGCTTTAAAACTGCAAGAAGAAAAGTTTTAAATGCAATGGAGTTAGCACAGAAAAAAGGTATCAGTATTACTGCGCTTGGTGGATTTACATCAATAATTTTTGAAAACTTTAACTTGCTTCAAAATCAGCAAGTTAGAAATACAACCCTCGATTGGCAAAGATTTACTACTGGTAACACCCATACTGCTTGGGTTATATGTAGGCAATTAGAGCAAAATGCACCTCAAATAGGAATTGATTTAAAAAAATCCAAAGTAGCTGTTGTTGGTGCGACTGGGGATATAGGTAGTGCGGTTTGTAGATGGCTTTCGCATAGAACTGGGGTGTCAGAACTTTTATTAGTCGCTCGACAGCAAAAGCCATTAATTGAACTCCAGTCGCAACTTGGAGGAGGAAGAGTACTTAGCCTTGACGATGCTTTACCTGAAGCAGATGTTGTTGTTTGGGTCGCAAGTATGCCAAAAAACTTAGAGATTGATCAATCTAAAATCAAACGCCCCTGCTTGATGATTGATGGCGGATATCCTAAGAATTTAGGAGATAAGTTTTCAGGATCAGGTATCCATGTTTTAAAAGGGGGAATAGTTCAATTTTTCAAAGATATTGGTTGGAGTATGATGGAATTGGCTGAGATGGAAAATCCAAAAAGAGAAATGTTTGCATGCTTTGCTGAAGCAATGCTTCTTGAATTTGAAAATTGTCATACAAATTTCAGTTGGGGTAGGAACAACATCACTCTTGAAAAAATGGATTTTATAGGTCAAGCCTCTTTAAGGCATGGTTTTTCTGCAGTTGGATTAAAGTCAAATATTCAGACAGTTAATGTCTGAATATTTGATTACTTTTTTTTATGGCTAGACGTTTTCTTCTCGAATTTGAAAAACCTCTTGTTGAATTAGAGAATCAGATTGATCAAATCAGAGAATTAGCAAGAGACTCTGAGGTTGATGTAAGTCAACAATTGCTTCAACTAGAGACACTTGCTGCAAGAAGGCGAGAAGAAATATTTAATGCGCTTACACCAGCTCAAAAGATTCAAGTAGCCAGACATCCCCAAAGACCTAGCACACTTGATTACATACAGATGTTTTGTGAGGACTGGGTTGAATTGCATGGAGATAGAAATGGTAATGATGATCAAGCTTTAGTAGGTGGTTTAGCTCGAATTGGTGAACAATCGGTACTTATCATTGGTCAACAAAAAGGCAGAGATACAAAAGAGAATGTTGCAAGGAACTTTGGGATGGCAAAACCAGGAGGATACAGAAAAGCTTTGAGGCTAATGGATCATGCAGATCGATTTAATCTGCCAATAATATCTTTTATCGACACTCCAGGAGCTTATGCAGGGCTTTTAGCTGAAGAACAAGGTCAGGGCGAAGCAATAGCTGTGAACTTACGCGAAATGTTTAGATTGAAAGTACCCATAATTGCAACTGTAATAGGAGAGGGTGGATCAGGTGGCGCGCTGGGAATAGGAGTTGCAGATAGGTTGCTCATGTTTGAACATAGTGTTTACACAGTCGCAAGTCCAGAAGCTTGTGCTTCTATTTTGTGGCGGGATGCTGGCAAGGCCCCTGAAGCAGCATCATCGCTAAAAATTACGGGCTCTGATCTATTAAAATTAGGGATTGTTGATGAAGTGTTAAAAGAACCTTCTGGGGGGAACAACTGGGCGCCTCTTCAGGCTGGCGATATATTAAAAAATGCTCTTGAAAAGCACTTATCCGAATTGTTGGCTTTATCTCGCGATGAATTGAGGAATAATAGATATTCCAAATTTAGAAAAATGGGCAAATATTTGGAATCTCAATCAATAGAAAGTGAACTTTCAGTTTAAAGTTTTATTGTTTGCTTTTAAATTTTTTGTCAACAGTATTAATCACAGGAGCTTCTAGAGGGATTGGAAGATCAACTGCTAAAGCCTTCGCCAACTCTGGATGGGATTTACTACTTATATCAAGATCCAAAGACGATCTAGAAAGTCTTATTAATGAAATTGATAACAAAAAAATCAAGGTTTACTTCCAGTCTATTGATTTAAGTAATCCCAAAGATATTTCTAAGGGAATAAGGGAATTAATGAAAAATGGTTTAGTTCCTTCAGTTTTAATAAATAATGCTGGAGTTGCTTGGACTGGAGATCTTTTATCCATGCCACTTGAAAAATGGGAATGGATCATTCAGATGAATTTAACAAGTATCTTTCAGGTTTGCTCTGAAGTTGTTCCATTAATGAGAGAAAGAGGAGGATTGGTTGTCAATATCAGCAGTCATGCGTCAAGAAATGTTTTCCCTCAATGGGGAGCCTATTGCGTTTCAAAAGCAGCCTTGGCAAGTTTTACCAAGTGTTTAGCAGAAGAAGAACGTAAGAATTTCATACGAGCATGCACACTTACTCTCGGATCAGTAAATTCATCTCTTTGGGATTCAGATACTGTTGGTATGCAATTTGATAGAGATTCGATGCTTTCAGTTGATCAAGTGGCATCTGAACTTCTTCATCTAGCGAATCAACCAATTAATCAAATTATTGAGGATTTAACTTTAATGCCTTCTGCTGGTGCATTTTAATTTTAAATAAATAGGAATTCATTTCATTGGTTTTTTAATTCCCTTATTTTTTGAACAAGTGATTCTACTTTTTCAAGATCTTTAATGCCTGGGGATATTTCTAGCCGACTAGAAGCATCAATCCCATCAGGTCTTAGTTTAGTAATAATTTCAGGAATTATTTCTGCGGATATTCCACCAGCCAATATCCATGGGGTTTCAAAAGTTCTATTAATTAATAGATCTATTGGAATTCTTTTTCCAGTTCCTCCTATGGAATTTTCATCCCATGCATCTAAGAGAATAGCATCAATATTTTTCTCATAGTGCTTTATTTCCTCAAAGTCTTTATGAGATTTTAATCTGAATGCTTTCCATAATTTAATTGTTGGAAATTCATTCTTTAATTTGCGACAATAATCAACTGATTCATTCCCGTGCAGTTGAATTACAGATGGTGGATTTGATCTGTTTTTTAAATATTTGATGGTTTCTAATTCCTCATCTGCGATTACAAATACTTTTTCAATACTTGAAGAAACTTCTTCTACGGCATTAAAAATTTTTATGCATTCTTCTTCAGGAACAAAACGAGGTGAATTTTTAACCCCAATGACTCCAATGGCATTTATTTTTAATTGAGCTATCGTTCTTGCCTGAGAAGTCTTTGTTATTCCACAAATTTTTATTGCTGTTGAATTTTTAGAAGTTGATTTTCTGATCATTAACAGAAATTTAATTAGGATTGATTCAAATAGATTTTATTGAGAGCTTGGAGGCCTTCAGCTTGGGTAGTTGGGAAGTTGTGAAAATCAGAGGAATCCCTTTGCGGATTCATCCTAGTTGGTTTTTGGTTTTCATATATTTTACTTTGTTGGCAAGAGATCAGTTAGAGACACTTTTGGATGGTCAAGTTTCCAATTGGAATGCATGCCTGATTGGTGTTTGTACATCATTTCTTTTGCTTTTATCTGTTTTATTGCATGAATTAGCTCATTCTTTTGTGGCTCTTGGCGAAGGTCTAAAAGTTAGAGACATTACACTTTTCTTTCTTGGAGGCATGGCAAATCTTGAAAAGGAATGCTCAACTTCAAAGGGAAGTTTAAAAATTGCAGTTTCAGGACCAATAGCAAGTTTTTTAATAGCTTTTCTGATGATTTTAATAAGCAACAATTTGTTAGGTTTAAGTTTAATTCTTTCAAATTTATTTAAGCAGGTTGGGAATCTTAATTGTTTGATAGGCATATTTAATTTACTTCCAATAATTCCATTAGATGGAGGAGTGATTTTGAAATCTTTAATATGGCACATTACTGGCAGTAAAAGAAAAGGGATAAAAGTTGCTATAGCATCTGCAAGATTTATTTCTTTTCTTTCTATTTCTATTGGTGTTTACAACTTAATTAGTGGTAGTTTTTATGTCGCTTTTTGCTTCCTGATTATTGGTTTATTTGTTTTTTCCTCATCTAGTTCACAGAGCCAAATTATTAAAATACAAAAGATATTAACTCAATTATATGTGAATCAAGTTTGTAGCCGTTCATTCAGGGTTCTAGAGGATGATTTACCAGTGAAAGTTTTATCTAAATATAATTCATTAAATAAAGATAATGACTCTAATGATGAATGGGTTCTTCTTTGTAGAGAAGGAAGATGGGTAGGTTATTTGACTGGTAAAGTTCTTAGGAATATTCCTGTACAAAACTGGGACAAAAAGTTTCTTTATGAGGTTTCTTCTTGCATAGATGAATTGCCATCAATTTGTGAAAATGAATCATTATGGAAAGCAATAATAAAAATAGAAAAAATAAAAGATGCAAGACTTCTCGTTCTATCTTTAGCAGGACTTCCTATCGGAACAATAGATAGAGTAGATATAGGTAAAGCTGTGCTTAAAAAGATTGGATTAATCCTTCCAGATCAATTGATTAAAATTGCAAGAAAAGAGAATATATATCCAATAGGATTCAATTTGTATAGCATAGCTAAATCAATGAATGCTAGCGAGTTTGATGAGGATCACGAATAATTGGTTTCATAAAAATAATCTCTAATTAACCGTTTTATAATTACTTTATCTTTCGTATCTAATTTGTAATTAGTTAACTTTGAATTAGGCCATATTTTATTTAATGATTCTTTTAGGAAAATTATAATTTGATCTTTTTCAATAGTTTCTTCTTTTATTTTTGGTGGATCAGTGTTGAAAATCTTTTTCCATAATTGTTTTGATGGATCCATTAAAATCTCTCCATGTTGAAGTAGGTGGCCTTTTTTCCAATATTGAGCACTGCCAATATATTTATTTTTATCTTTATCAACTAAGTCAGCTAATGTTGAAGTTGCAAAACAATTACTATTTGAGGTGTTCACAGACTGTTTACCAAAAAAAAGATCCACGCCCGCTTTTTTAAATCCATCTTTAAGCCATGAAGTTGTTTTTAAATAAGATTCTTTTTTGTTTTTTGGTGGATCTTTCCATATAAGTGCGTAAGTCAGTCCTCTGCTATGTAGAACAGATTTACCTCCACTAGGTCTTCTTACTATTTTTAATTTTTTATTTTTTAAAAGGTTTAGCCATGTCTTTTCTAGTCCTTTTTGATTTTTCCCAATAGATAACCAATCTCCATCCCATGTATAAAAACGGATTGCCATATTAAAATTTTTGTCAGTAAAAGACTTTTCTAAAAGAAAGAGATCAATTGCCATTTGAATCGTTCCAGGCAATTCAAGAGGTTCTAAATAAAGTATTTCTCGTGGAGTCTTCATTTTTATTATTTGTTTAAAACACTTTTTTAGAGCAGAAAAATTATTACTAGATTTTAGTTTAAGGATAGTTGAGGATATTTAATTGAGCTATAAGTTAAAGTAAGATATAGAAAATTTTTTTTGATCTCTTAAATATTAGTTCTTCATTCGCTTTGGTATGTTTTATTAAATTCACCAATACATGGCTAGAAGTCAAAGAATTGATTCCCATATTAATTAAGTTACTATGATAATGCTTGGGATATTTTTATTAAATTTTGGGACAACCTCAACGAGTTGAAGAGCCATTCAGAAGGAGGCGTTCAAGAAAAATCAGAAAGAGTCATCCTTCTCTAAAAAAAAATATTGATGCTTTTACTCAAGTTTCTGAATTTCAAAAAGAAGAGGTTAGGCGAGAGCTTTTCTATAGCTATATGTTGTTAATTATGAAGTTTGGATTATTGGTTGTATTTTTAACCAGTCTCGGAAGCCTAGCCTTTGCATCTCATCAACGTGTAAATAGAAATCTTGAGTTGTCATATTTATTAGAAAAAGAATCAAAAAAACTTAACGGGTTAAGATTACGTTTTGACGAAATGTTTACTAATGGTGGAGAACAAAGTTTTTTTAAGGAGCAAGATCAGTGGATTGCTCCAAATAGTGTCAGAGTTATCTGGCGATGATTAACTTTGCATCAATTAGGTTTAGATTTGTATTTGAAAATTGATTAAAAATAGTCTTACTAAACGAAGATGGCTCTAGTACAAGCGGCACCAGGAACTGTCTTAATTACTGGAACAACGTCAGGAGTTGGATTATATGCAACGAAATCATTGGTAGAGAGAGGTTGGAGAGTTATTACAGCAAATAGATCCTCTTTGAGAGCTGAAGCTTCTGCCTTGGCAGTTGGCTTACCCTCTAATAGTCCAAAACAACTGAAACATATACAAATTGATCTTGGTGATTTAGATAGTGTTCGCCATGGAGCTAAAAGTCTTTTAGAAGATTTGGATCAGCCATTGGATGCTTTGGTTTGTAATGCCGCCGTCTATCTCCCTCGTTTAAAAAAACCTTTAAGATCTCCACAGGGGTATGAAATATCAATGGCAACAAATCATTTTGGACATTTTTTATTAATTCAGTTGCTGTTGGAAAATCTTAGTAAATCATCAAGACCAGTTTGGAAGGGGAGGTCTTGGGGGGTGGAATCTTCCAGAGTAGTTATCTTGGGAACGGTAACAGCTAATAATAAAGAACTTGGTGGGAAAATTCCTATACCAGCCCCTGCTGATTTAGGAAATCTATCTGGTTTTGAAGAAGGTTTTCTCGACCCCATATCAATGGCTAGTGGTAAACGTTTTAAACCAGGGAAAGCCTATAAAGATAGTAAATTATGCAACATGATTACTACCCAAGAATTACATAGAAGATTTGATTCTTCTCCAATCCTTTTTAGCTCTTTGTATCCAGGATGTGTAGCTAATACAAAATTATTTAGAAATACTCCAAAACTTTTTCAATGGTTGTTCCCATGGTTTCAGAAATTAATAACGGGAGGTTTTGTTAGTGAATCATTAGCGGGTGATAGGGTAGCCCAAGTTGTATCAGACCCTCAATTTGCTATTTCGGGGGTTCATTGGAGTTGGGGTAATAGACAACGCAAAGATAGACAGCAATTTTCACAAGAATTGTCTGACAGAGTAACTGACCCAGTGACTTCCAGAAAAGTATGGGAGTTGTCAATGAAATTAGTTGGGCTTAAATAAATCCTTCCAACAAGTTATTTAATCAAAACCCAATAGATCAAATATTTCTCTATCTTTTAAAGGCTCCGCTTCTAATGGTTCAACGTTATCTATCATTTTTTGAGCTAAAGAAAGATATTCATTTTGTACTTCCAATACACCTTCTTCTTCTGCATCCATCTCGAAAATGGTGCACTTTTTAAGTCTTGATCTGCGGATTGCATCTACGTTACGAAAATGAGCCATGGTTTTAAGACCAGTTCTTTCATTGAACTTCTCGATCTGATCCAATTCAGCAGAACGATTGGCTATTACACCTCCTAGACGAACTTTATAATTTTTTGCTTTGGCATTTATTGCGGCAACGATGCGATTCATTGCAAAAATAGAATCAAAATCATTAGCTGTAACTATTAGACAATAATTTGCATGTTGTAATGGAGCAGCGAAACCTCCGCATACGACGTCACCAAGAACATCAAATATAACCACATCAGTATCTTCTAGAAGATGGTGCTCTTTTAATAGTTTGACCGTTTGACCTGTTACATAGCCACCACATCCAGTGCCAGCAGGTGGACCACCACTTTCAACACACATCACACCGTTGAAGCCTTTAAACATAAAGTCCTCAGGTCTAAGTTCTTCACTATGAAAATCTACTTCCTCTAAAATATCTATGACGGTAGGCACCATCTTGTGCGTAAGGGTAAAGGTACTGTCATGCTTAGGATCACAACCAATTTGAAGAACTTTTTTCCCAAGTTTTGAAAACGCAGCTGATAAATTTGAAGAAGTGGTTGATTTGCCAATGCCTCCTTTGCCATATACAGCAATAACAAGAGCTCCTTCTTGAATTTGAGCTTTTGGATCTTGTTTTACTTGAACGCTACCCTCACCGTCCTCCTTACGAGTTAAAGTCGAAGTCATTAATTTTTTCTTTCGAAAGTCCTAAATATATTCTTGCAGGCAAATAACTCTTTAGGAAATGTTTAGCGAATTCGATACATTTGACATTAAAAGTATATCTTCAAATGAAAATATTCACGCAATACGCTTTGTAGATGCGTATTTTTACTCATGCTTGACGTTCGATTTGTGAGTAAGAAATTGGCCTTCCGATGCGCTGAAGGCACTGAAATCTGCTAACTGCCTTAAACATTAAAGTCACCGTAGTCAGATATTAGGTAACTAAAAAGTAACTAAATGCGAAAGAGATTAAGTGTTTGTTGACGGTTTACCCTTTTTAGATGCAGTTTGAATATATACATGTATTAAATCTCTATGAGCGGTGCAACGCTCCTTAAAGAATCTGGTCCAAAAGAAGTCTTCTGCGGACTAACTTCTATTGTTTGGCTTCATAGAAGAATGCCTGATGCTTTCTTCCTTGTTGTAGGTTCTAGAACCTGTGCTCATTTAATTCAAAGTGCAGCAGGCGTAATGATCTTTGCTGAGCCGCGCTTTGGTACAGCTATTTTAGAAGAAAGAGATTTGGCTGGATTAGCTGATGCTCATGACGAGTTGAACCGAGTAGTTAAAAATCTTTTAGCTAGACGTCCTGAAATAAAAACTCTTTTTCTCGTTGGTTCTTGCCCAAGCGAAGTAATAAAAATAGATCTTTCACGGGTTGCCGAAAACCTGAATATCGAACTTAAAGGTCAAGTAACAGTATTGAATTACTCGGGAAGTGGAATAGAAACAACGTTTACGCAAGGCGAAGACGGAGCATTAAAGGCTTTGATTCCATTAATGCCGAAGAGTGATCAAAAGAAATTACTTTTAGTTGGAACTCTTGCTAATGCCGTGGAGGATCGATTAATAAGTATTTTTAATCGACTTGGAATAGATAACGTAGAAAGTTTTCCACCTAGGCAGTCAATAGAATTACCTTCTATTGGTCCTGGAACTAAAGTTCTTCTTACTCAACCTTATTTAACTGATACCTCAAGAGAGCTAAAAAATAAAGGTGCTGAAATAATTGAAGCTCCCTTTCCGCTAGGGGTTACTGGAAGCACATTGTGGATTCAGGCGGCTGCAAATTCATTTGGCATCGATAAATCAATTGTTGATTCAATATTAAATCCATTGATATTAAGAGCAAAACAAGCGTTAGCTCCTCATATTGAGAAACTTTCAGGTAAGAAACTGTTTCTTTTACCCGAATCTCAATTAGAAATTCCTCTCGCCAGATTTCTAAGCAATGAGTGTGGAATGGAGATTGTTGAAATAGGAACGCCTTATTTAAATAGAGATTTAATGAAAGCAGAAATAGACTTGCTACCTTCTGATTGTCGTATCGTCGAAGGTCAACACGTAGAGAAACAGTTAGACAGAGTAAGAGATAGTTCGCCAGATCTTGTCGTTTGTGGAATGGGATTAGCTAATCCACTTGAGGCAGAGGGGATATCAACCAAATGGTCAATTGAAATGGTTTTTAGCCCAATTCACGGAATTGATCAAGCTTCTGATCTAGCAGAATTGTTCTCAAGGCCACTTCGTAGACATGAAATTTTAAACCCTAAAACTCTTACATCAAATTAATCTCATGGAATTAACTCTCTGGACATACGAAGGACCTCCTCATATTGGAGCGATGAGGATCGCTACGTCTATGAAAAAATTACATTATGTTTTACATGCTCCTCAAGGGGATACTTACGCTGACCTTCTTTTCACGATGATTGAACGTCGCGGAAGCAGACCACCTGTAACTTATACAACTTTTCAAGCTAGAGATTTAGGCGGTGATACAGCAGAACTTGTAAAAGGACATATAAAAGAAGCCGTAGACAGATTTAAGCCAGAGACTCTTTTGGTTGGCGAAAGTTGTACAGCTGAATTAATTCAAGATCAGCCTGGATCACTGGCAAAAGGTATGGGGTTTGATATTCCAATTGTCAGCCTTGAATTACCTGCGTATAGCAAAAAGGAAAACTGGGGTGGATCTGAGACCTTTTATCAAATAGTAAGAACTTTACTCAAAGACCACTCGAATGAATCAAAGCATACGTGGCAGGAAGAAAAAAGAAGACCAAGAGTAAATCTACTTGGCCCAACTTTACTTGGATTTAGATGTCGAGATGATGTTTTGGAAATACAAAAATTACTTGGTCAGTATGGGATAGATGTCAATGTTGTTGCGCCCTTAGGAGCATCACCTGCAGATATAATGCGAATCCCTAATGCTGATGTGAATGTTTGCCTCTATCCAGAAATAGCGGAATCAACTTGTATTTGGCTTGAAAGAAATTTAAATATTCCTTTTACAACAACAGTTCCTCTTGGCGTCGGGGCAACCCAGGACTTCCTTAAAGAATTACACGAAGTTTTAGAGATGGAAATTCCGCAATCAGTATACGAAGCTAATAATTCAAAATTAACATGGTATTCGAATTCAGTGGATTCGAATTACTTAACAGGAAAAAGAGTTTTTATTTTTGGGGACGGAACACATGCCCTCTCTGCAGCAAGAATTGCTAATGAGGAACTTGGGTTTAAAGTTGTCGGTCTAGGAACTTATAGTCGTGAAATGGCTAGGAAAGTTCGTCCGGCTGCTAAAGCACTTGGTTTAGAGGCGTTGATAACAAATGACTACTTGGAAGTAGAAGATGCAATAAAAGAAACATCTCCAGAGCTAGTTCTTGGTACACAAATGGAGCGACATAGTGCAAAAAGACTTGGTATTCCATGCGCTGTAATCAGTACCCCAATGCATGTGCAGGATGTACCTGCTCGATATAGCCCTCAAATGGGATGGGAGGGTGCAAATGTCATTTTTGATGACTGGGTGCATCCATTAATGATGGGACTTGAGGAACATTTAATTGGAATGTTTAAGCATGACTTCGAATTTGTTGACGGTCATCAAAGTCATCTAGGACATTTAGGTGGAAAAGGAGATCAAAACATAAGTAAAGATGATAAAAGAACAAACTTACAAGATTCAGTAATTAAAGATGGAAATCCTATCTGGACACATGAAGGTGAAAAAGAACTTTCGAAAATCCCATTTTTTGTAAGAGGTAAGGTAAGAAGAAATACAGAGAATTATGCTCGTCAGGCAGGATGCAGAGAAATCAACGAAGAAACTCTTTACGATGCAAAGGCTCATTATAAAGCCTAAATTTGTTCCTTCTAATTACGCCAATGAGAATTTTCTTGGCTTGATTTAATTAATCTCCAAACATTTCTTGATACCTTCTTAGCAATGAGACCACCTCTCTCAACTTTTGAGGAGCCTGGCCTAACACCTAAAAGTTTTGATACTTCCGTAGTGCTTAGTGGAGCTCCTGTTTCTATAGCTAGAGAAGTTAGTTCAAGTCTTTGACGCAGCTCATATGTATCACATTTTTCGTCTTCTTTTAACCAATTCAAGTCAGCGATACCCCTGTCAGACAATTTTTGCATAAGACTTAATGAGACTAAACCGAGCGCTTGCTCAGGATTGATTTCAGCATTTGAGTTATTGTTTTTGGGATCCTTTGGCTGAGATAAAGACATTCTTCAATCAGATCAATATATATTGAATTTATCGGCTTAAATTCAGCATGCAAGTCTAAATTGCTAGCTAAAAAGACGATCTTTGAGGTAGTATCCCGCCCATGACAAGATTCGCCACATTTGAAAATAATGAAAGGCGACTAGGTGGTAGCCAGAGAGTTACTGGTGCAGAAGTAAATGAATATATTGCTGACGACCCAAAAAGAGTAATAACAACTGACTCGGAAAAATCGTTAGTTGCTCGTCAAGCAAGTCATGTAAAGCAAATAGAATTAAGAACTTATGTATTTCTAGATTCTTTGCAACCTCAACTTGCGGCTTATATGGGTACTGCAAGTTCAGGATTTTTACCAATACCTGGTGATGCTTGCCTTTGGATGGAGGTTTCTCCTGGAATGGCTGTGCACAGGGTTACAGATATCGCACTAAAAGCCAGCAATGTTCGATTAGGTCAAATGATCGTTGAAAGGGCATTTGGATCACTTGCTCTTTATCACCGAGATCAAAGCACAGTTCTGCATTCAGGCGATGTTGTTTTAGATGCCATAGGAAGTACAATTGATAGAAGAACTAATCCTCAAGTTACTTGGACTGAAGTGATTCGTTCAATTACTCCTGACCATGCTGTTTTGATCAATCGCCAAAATAGACGTGGCTCAATGATTCAATCTGGCATGAGTATGTTCATTCTTGAGACTGAACCAGCGGGATATGTTTTGATGGCTGCAAACGAGGCAGAGAAGGCCTCAAACATCACAATAGTTGATGTGAAAGGTGTTGGTGCTTATGGAAGACTGACTTTGGCAGGGAAAGAAGGAGATGTTGAGGAGGCTGCTGCAGCGGCGATGAGATCAATTGATTACATAAATAGAAATTAATTCTTTTTAATTCCTAAAGCTTTTAACAGGTAAGGAGCTAATTCTCTAGCTGCTTTACCTCTACTTCCATGTTTTGATAATTGTGCATAATTTAATTCTCCATAAGTGCAATTAGTTTCACGAACCCAAAATAATGATTCAAATTCACCATTTGGATAAGCAGGCTTTTTTAAAATTTCACCCCAGCAAATCCCTATCGTATTTTTAATTATTTCTCCACTGTTAGTGCAAAGCACCATTACGCTGCATACTTTTGCACTTCTGTAAGGACTATCGCCAAGAGCATTAAGAATTTTTTCTATTTTTTTCTCATTTGTATCTGCTAGTCGCGCAGAAAAGATACCGGGAGCATTCCCAAGAGAGTCAATTTCAAGTCCAGAATCATCTGCAATAGTCCAACTGTTAGTTAATGCTGCTGCTGCTTTTGCTTTCAATATTGCATTGTCCAGGTATGTTTTTCCTGTTTCTTCAACATCCAGAGAGCTTGGTTGTTTCTTAACTTCAATTGGGAGCGGCCCAAGCATTGCCTCTATCTCAGCAACCTTCTTGGGATTACCACTAGCTATTGTTATTAGTGGCTTTTTCAAATCGAATAATTTAATCAGATATATATAGTCTTACAGGAAGAAGTCAAAAACAATAGTCGTCGAATTTTTTAGATTATTTTGAGACAGTTTTTGAATGAACATTCCAACCCTGACATAGCCAGGAAGCTGTCTCGTGGGTAAAAATAACTACATCGACTTGTTTACGCAATGCAATATGAGAATGTCCTGACCATTAATCGAACAGCGTTACTCAACTGTCGTAGCAAGGGTGATAAGCTAAGCTTATGTATTGGACTAGAAACTGTAATCAGCGCTATTAGAAAATCCCCTTGACTAATTGCTCTTTGGCGGGCCATTGTCCCTCCTGAACATTCCATCCCTTTACTGAAATAGGACATGGCTAGCGAAACAATGGGTATTGCTCTCGGCATGATCGAGACACGCGGATTAGTACCAGCTATTGAAGCTGCTGACGCGATGACCAAGGCAGCAGAAGTGCGCTTGATTGGTCGTGAGTTTGTTGGTGGTGGTTACGTAACAGTTTTAGTTCGCGGAGAAACTGGTGCTGTAAACGCAGCAGTTCGTGCAGGCGCAGACGCTTGTGAGCGTGTAGGTGACGGACTCGTTGCAGCTCACATCATTGCTCGTCCTCATCGTGAAGTTGAGCCAGCTTTGGGTAACGGTAACTTCTTGGGTCAGAAGGACTGATTTTTGACTAAGTCCTAAGAGGAGAGGACTTTTCAAATTTTCAACCTTCTAACTAATTAACAGGAGCTATCAATGGCTAAAAAGTATGATGCTGGAGTTAAGGAGTATAGAGATACTTACTTCACTCCTGACTACGTCCCCCTAGATACTGACCTACTTGCATGTTTTAAATGCACAGGTCAGGAAGGTGTACCAAAGGAAGAGGTTGCAGCTGCTGTTGCGGCAGAATCATCCACAGGTACATGGTCAACAGTTTGGTCCGAATTACTTGTAGATCTTGAGTTCTACAAAGGCCGCTGTTACCGCATCGAAGATGTCCCTGGAGACAAGGATGCCTTCTATGCATTTATTGCCTATCCATTAGATCTTTTTGAAGAAGGATCTATAACTAATGTTTTAACATCACTTGTTGGAAACGTCTTTGGTTTTAAAGCCCTGCGTCATCTTCGTCTTGAAGATATCCGCTTCCCAATGGCATTTATCAAAACCTGTGGTGGACCTCCTAGTGGAATCGTAGTAGAACGTGATCGTCTTAATAAGTACGGTCGCCCATTACTTGGTTGTACTATTAAACCGAAACTAGGTCTTTCAGGTAAAAACTACGGTCGCGTTGTATACGAATGTCTAAGAGGCGGTCTTGATCTAACTAAAGATGATGAGAATATTAATTCTCAGCCATTCCAGCGTTGGAGAGAGCGTTTTGAATTCGTTGCTGAAGCTGTAAAGCTAGCCCAACAGGAAACTGGTGAAGTTAAAGGTCATTACCTTAACTGTACAGCGACTACTCCTGAGGAGATGTATGAGCGTGCTGAGTTTGCTAAAGAACTCGATATGCCCATCATCATGCATGACTACATTACCGGTGGTTTTACCGCTAATACAGGTTTGGCTAACTGGTGTCGTAAGAACGGCATGCTTCTTCATATCCACCGTGCTATGCATGCGGTTATTGACCGTCATCCTCAGCATGGTATTCACTTCAGAGTCCTTGCGAAGTGTTTACGCCTATCAGGCGGAGACCAACTTCATACAGGAACAGTTGTTGGAAAACTAGAAGGAGATCGTCAAACAACTCTTGGCTATATCGATAACCTTCGTGAATCCTTTGTCCCTGAAGACCGTACTCGCGGTAACTTCTTCGATCAAGATTGGGGTTCTATGCCTGGTGTATTTGCTGTGGCATCTGGTGGTATTCATGTTTGGCATATGCCAGCATTGCTCGCAATCTTTGGAGATGATTCATGTCTCCAGTTTGGTGGTGGTACTCATGGTCACCCATGGGGATCAGCTGCTGGTGCGGCTGCGAACCGTGTAGCTCTAGAAGCATGTGTTAAAGCACGTAATGCAGGTAGAGAAATCGAAAAAGAAAGTCGCGATATCCTTCTTGAAGCTGCAAAGCATAGCCCTGAGCTTGCAATTGCTCTTGAGACATGGAAGGAGATTAAGTTCGAATTCGATACAGTCGATAAACTCGACGTTCAGTAAAAAAGATATAGAGGTGATTTTTAAAAGTTACCTCTAACTTTCTTAAATTCACTAGTCGATGACTCAGTCGGCTTTCATTCATTCACTAACCTAAGTTCACCATGCCTTTCCAGAGCACAGTAGGTGACTATCAGACAGTCGCCACCCTGGAAACATTCGGCTTCTTACCGCCGATGACCCAGGACGAAATTTACGATCAAATCGCTTATATCATTGCTCAGGGTTGGAGCCCAGTTATTGAGCATGTTCATCCAAGTGGTTCAATGCAGACCTATTGGTCTTATTGGAAATTACCTTTCTTCGGTGAAAAGGATTTGAATCTTGTAGTAAGTGAGTTAGAAGCTTGTCATAGAGCATATCCTGACCACCATGTTCGTATCGTTGGATATGACGCATACACTCAAAGTCAAGGTACTTGCTTTGTGGTTTTCCAAGGCCGCTAGATTTTAGGCTTTGATAAATTTAGCCCTGAAAAGCTTTCGGGGCTAATAATTCCTTAGAGAATTAAAATTATTTTTTACGATCTCTCCATTGGATTGATATGGCAAAACAAACAAGTAGACAATTAGTTCTTGATCGCCGACAGGCATTGAGTCAAGGCGGTAAAAATGCCTCTATTAAAGGCTCAACACCTAATAGAGTTCGTTCCTCAAGCGATGCGAGGGCCACGAGGACTGATGCAGCTTTTGTTAAGCCTCAAAAAACTTTGGCTAATTCAAATAATTCTTCTTCTCAGTTAAGTACTAGTAGTTATCAATCAGGTGCTTCTGGAAGTTCAACAGGTGTAAGGTCATATAAAAGTTCAGTAGCTAATTCTAGTCGTCAACTTGTTATTGCTAGACGAGAGGCATTATCTCGTAGAGGTAAATCTGCTGATCATACAAAAGATATAACTCGAGTTGATGTTGAGAGAAAAAAGGTTCAAAACGCTCCTTCTTATGATGCAAAAAAGGCTGAACATTGTTGTCCAGAATGTGAGCAAAAAGCTTTAGAGGAGACTACTAATACAACTTCAAAACCTGAAATTAGTTTGACATTAAATAAAAGAAAGACTGATCACCGCTCAACTTTGAAAAGAAAAGCAATTACGAATTCAAGTAGAGCCTTTGTGCTGGCTCGAAGAGAAGCATTATCAAAACACGGTAAATCTGCTGGGAAGCAGCCAACTACAGCTGCTTCAGTTGCTCGGCAAGGTAATCCAGATTTGACCACTAAAGAAATAGCTCAGCGTGTTAGAGAGCTAAAAAGTAAAACAGGAGCTACCGGAAAAACTCGGACATCAGTAACACGTCCTTGTGGTCCAAATAAAAATGGTGCCAAACAAAATGCTAGTGCACCTGATGCTCATTGGAAAGTGGGAATGAGTGAGACCTCTACTGGCCAACTTGTTACCGGTACTCAAGCAAATAGATCTCTAAAAACCACAGGAAATGAAGCAAGTACATGTCGTTCAATAACAGGTACTCAATACTTGGGTTCAGAAGTCATTGATTCTTTCTGTAATGGTTCAAATACCTCTATAAGTCAGCCAGCAAAAGTAGGCGTTACAAGTACTACTCATGGAAACTTAGTTACTGGTAACGAGGTGGGTAGATCAGAGAAAGTTACTGGTGATGAGCCTGGAACCTGCAAAAATCTTACTGGCACTGAATATGTATCTGCCAATCAATCTAATAATTATTGCGGAGGAGTTAACCCTTCACCATCAAAAATTGGCTATAGCCAAACTATTGATGGTCAAAAAATCAGTGGAACCATGACAGGAAGGTCAGAGTTGGTTACGGGAAATGAAGCGGGATCAAATAAAGGTTTAACTGGTGATCAATATTTAGGCTCTGACCCACTACCTTCTGGTAGGCCTGCAGAAAAGGTTGGCTCACTAACAACAATTCGCGGGAATGGCGTAACTGGTACTGATGTGTCTAGAAGAGAGAATGTTACTGGTAATGAGGCTGGTAGTTGCAAGAACATTACAGGAGATGAGTATGTGGGTGCTGGACAATTTGATTCTTTTTGTGGAACCAAGCCCGCTCCTGATCCAGCAAAAGTTGGATTGAGTATTACTAATAAGACACAATCTGTTAGTGGAACTATGACAGGTAGATCACCACTCGTAACAGGAGATGAACCTGGCACTTGTAAAGCCGTAACAGGTACACCTTATGCAGGATTAGATCAAGCAAATCAATGGTGTGATACTCCTGCATCATCTGAGATAGAGGCTAGAACCCCTAGGAAGCTTGGTACTCCTGCTGCAAGATTGACTGGCCAGCAACCTGGCATAGGTGGAAAGATGACAGGTGCTCATAAAGGTGCTTGTGAGCCTTTAACTGGAACTCCTTATGTAGGAGGAGATCAATTAAGAGATAATTGTGGCGTTTCAAATATTCCTGAAGGTTATGCGCAGCAAGAAAAAACTGAGAAAGCAGCTGCATGGACAAGTTTCAGTGTGAAATCTCCAGCTAGACAGGCTCATATACAAAATGAAATTAATTCAGGTGTCACAGGTACGAGCTACGAAGACAGCTCAAGAATTACTGGTCCATTTGATATGGCTGCAAATAAAGTGACAGGAACTGAACAATTTCGCTTTGATAGAAAACCATCAAATTCTCAGAATAATAAAGTTGACGAAATAGTTAATGAAGAAGCTAAGCAACGCCCTACCTCACAAATAACAGGAGAAGGACAATCTGCAGGATTGAATATAACTGGTGATGATTGGGCTAGAGGAGAACATGTTACTGGAACAGAAGGTGCTTCTGCTAAGCGTAGAAATCCTTCACGTCCAGGACCAATGAGTGCAATGAAAGCATCTGAATTGAAGAGAAACCAGGAGGTTCCCGAACCAGATTTTCTAATCACTGGTTCTAGTGGTAATACAAGGGATGGTCAACTGGTTACTTTCTCTGGTGGAGCAAGAGGTTAAATAGTTGATGGCCTATCGTAATTTGGCCAAGAAATCTCTTCGTGGGCCTACAGCTCCTATGAAGAGATTTGACGACCTAGAGACACAGGACTTGAATCCTGAAGTTATTAAAACTATTAACTCTTTCACCGATGAAATAAAAACTATTAGCTCTTTTTCTACTGATCATCCATTAACCAATTCTCAAGAAAATCAGAAGTTAAATCAATACGAAAATAAGGTTAAAGGTAGATTTGATAATATTGTCCCTCTTTTAAAAAGAGTCTCTAGTCTTCAAAATGATTTGAATTTTGTAGAAAGAGCACAAAATTTATGTCGATCAGAATTAGGTTATGAATTGCCACTGCATATACTTGAAAAGGCTTGGGTTGGGAGTGTTGATATAAGTTCTTTGTTCGCATGGTGTGTTTTTCAATCTCATCAATTGACGAGTAATGAATTTTTTAATTCAGATCCACTACAGGGATCTGAAAATAGCCAATATGCTAAATCTTTTCAATCTTTCCTTTCTCAATGTGGTTTTCATCTTTTAGATATAACACCATGTGCTGATGGTCGATTAGCTCATGCTATTTCATATGCATTACGTATACCTTTTAGTTCTGTTAGGAGGCGTTCTCATGCAGGTGCATTATTTGATATTGAAAAAACAGTTAATCGTTGGGTTAAAACTGAACACCGGAGATATAGAGAGTCAATTCCAAACTCTTCAACTGAGCCAACAAGATATTTAAAATCAGTAATTTATCATTTTAGTTCTGTTGACCCTAAACACCAAGGATGTGCTGCTCATGGTAGTAATGATGAGTTGGCAGCTTCAGAAGGCTTACAGCGATTATTAGATTTTAGGGAAGCAGTCGAAAATAGTTTTTGCTGTGGTGCATCCGTTGATTTGCTTTTAATTGGTATTGACACAGATACAGACGCTATAAGAGTTCATACGCCTTCGAAAATGAATGAAGTTGATTTGAAATCATGGGTATGTGCAAATGAACTATACAAAGAGACTCAATTTCTAAATGCTGAGGAGGCTCTTCAAAAAATTCAAGAAAAGGTCAAAAATGTTTGTCCTGGAGAAACAGATCCGAATATGGTCACATTTATTACAAAGCTTATTTCAAATAATATTTCTCAAATTGACTATGTGAAAAATTTTCATTCCGGAAGCTACCAAGATGCAGGTCATGCTGAGAGATTTATTGGTGTAGGTATTGGTTTTAAAGAAGTTCATTTAAGGAATCTTACTTATTTTGCTCATTTGGAGACTGTTGAACAAGGAGCTCCTGATCTCGACGTTGGAGTCAAAATTTTTACAGGTCTTAATATCTCGAGGAGTTTACCAATCCCTATTGTCATTCGCTTTGATTACTCAGGTAGTGTCCCACATGCAAGAAATAGAGCACTATCTGATTGTCATAGAATTAACGATGCTATTAAGTCTCGTTATCGAGATTTAATAGATGATGGTTCACTTCACACATTTCTTACTATTCGAGATCGAGATAAAAAGGCTCCTGCAGAAGTTGTAGGTTCTTCCATCGATCAAGTCACTCAGGAGGCTCACTAAATGCTCATTTGTAAAGTTCTCAAACCACTTGTTTCAACCAATCGTATTCCAGGCTTTGAACATAAGCATTTACAGGTTGTATTGGACGGCAGCTCAAAGAAAGTTGCTGTTGATGCTGTTGGATGTAAACCAGATGATTGGGTTATATGTGTAGGAAGTTCTGCCGCTCGCGAAGCTGCTGGAAGTAAGTCTTATCCCAGTGATTTGACTATTGTTGGAATTATTGATCATTGGGATCCAGAAACACAGCAACAGATTTCAGGAGGTGCAAAATAATGGAGATCATGCAAGTTATGGGACGCTTGGTTTGTACTCAGAGAGTGGAAGGTTTAGGACATATGCATTTAAGGATATTATGTAATAACAAAGGTAAAAGACTTGTAGCTGTTGATCCTGTGGGTGCTCGAGAAGGGAATTGGGTGTTTACAGCAACAGGAACTGCAGCCAGGTGGGGATGCCCAGACCCAAATGTTCAAACGGATTTAACTATTGGTGGAATTATTGATAATTGGTTACCGGATGATTAGTTGGTAACTATTTCATTAAAGCTTAATTCTTAAAAATCATAAATTCATGTCTACTCCCTCAAATCGCCAATATAAAAGTAGTGGTAAGAGTAGTAAACCACAAGATCAAGTGATTGATGTCACTCCATTGAATTCTAATGATCAACCAAAAACTTCTTCTAAAATAGATTCCCCATCAATTAAAAAATCCTCCAATCGCTCTAAGGCGGCAGGATCCTCTAAAACTACAATTGGAAAAAATAAAGTTTTTGAAAATAATTCAAATTCTGGTATTGCTTTGGGAATGATTGAAACGCGTGGCTTAGTACCAGCAATAGAAGCAGCCGATGCAATGACTAAAGCTGCTGAAGTTAATTTGATAGTCAAGGAACTTGTTGGGGGGGGATATGTGACTGTCATGGTTCGTGGTGAGACTGGTGCAGTGAATGCCTCTGTTAGGGCTGGTGCGGATGCGTGCGAGCGTGTTGGTGATGGATTGGTTGCTGCTCATATCATCGCTCGTCCTCATGTTGAAGTTGAGCCTGCTTTAAAAGGAAGCGGTGCGAAAAGGAGAAGCTAAATGATTTTTGATTTATAAATTATTTATTCAATTAATTCATGGTGTAGTAGCTTTTAGAAAAGATAATTTTTTTATGGAAGGATGGAAACAAAAAAAAAGACCTGAGTGCCTTGAAAAAAGGTTCGAGTTTGAATCTTATGAAAAAACAAGAGATTTTCTTGATGCTTTAGGAGATTTTTCGGAAAAGGTTAGTCGTTTCCCAGATATAAGTTTTGGAAAAACTTATGCAAATATTACAATTAGGCCTTCAGAGAATAATGAGAAAGAGGAAATTTCAAAAGTTGATCATGAGTTCGCGACTCAAATAGATCTATTATTCAAGCATTAAGAATAAATCAATCCTCCTCTTTTGGTTGCTCAAGATCTCTTTTGATAAGTGCCATTAGATAAGAAGGGCTTTTATATCTTCCAGGTAAACAACGATTGAGAGTCTCTAAATGACTCCAGCAGACTGTTCTTTGAATTTGATCAGCTGTACGTCCTTGTTGCAAAAGGCGCCTTAGAGCTTTGCAGTAAAGAGGGTAACCAGCCTCTAGTTCGCCAATAGTCAACTTTGCAGTGGCCATTGTTTATTGCGAATCAAATAATAATTTAGACAATAAAGGGGGCACTTAGCAAAGTGTCAGTATTCTATTTAGTTATAATGTTGTTTTTACTTTCCATCTAGCCAAGCTATGCAATCAATTTCGATTTTCCCTCCCTTAGGAAGATTGGATACTTCAACGCAGGCTCTTGCTGGATTGACCTTGTTATCAAAGCTTTCTGAATAAATTTGATTCACTTTTGCGAAATCATTTAAATCGGTTAAATAAATCGTTGTTCTTATTACATTGGAACTCTTTCCACCAGCAGCTTCAACGACGGATATTAGATTTTTTAAAACTTGTCTGGTTTCTTCTTCTATATTTCCATTCCCGACCATTTCACCTGTTGAAGGGTCTAAGGCAATTTGTCCAGAGCAATACAACCAATTTTCTACCAGAACAGCTTGGCTATAGGGCCCTACTGGTTTAGGAGCAAATTTTGTTTCGATTGGTTTTAATGCTGAACTGTTCATGAATAATTAGCCTTCAGTTAAGAAATCTGATACACAAATTAGAATTTAACATTTCCAATTATCTTTGTGCCTTCTTAATATTGAAAGTTCTTCAATATTTTTTGCTCTTAAAAATAAATTTGTTTTTCTTTCTTCTGAAATTGTTGATGGAAGGCTAGGTAATCCTCTTTCTCGTTTATTCTGAACAACCTTTAATCTTTCAACAATAGATATATCTTCAGGTTCTAAAGTTAATGCCCATTTTAAGTTGTTTTCTGTATATTCGTGAGCTGAGTATATTCTTGTGTTTTTGGGAAGAGAATTAAGTTTATTTAAACTTTCAAACATTTGTTTTGGTGTACCTTCTAATAGACGTCCACAACCTCCACCAAATAGAGTATCTCCAGGGAATAATATATTATATTTCATATTATTTTTTGATATGTAAAAAGCTATATGATTGTTAGTATGACCATGCACTTCAATAACCTTAATTTTACTATCCATTAAATTAAAAGTATCATCATTATCAACAGAAAAGGTTTGAAATGGGATTCTTTTACGTTCTTTTTTGGATGCAACTACTTTTGCATCTGACCATTTTTTGATTAATTCTTTTGTTCCACCAATATGATCCTCGTGATGATGTGTTTGAAATATTGCGACTAAAGATAGATTTCTATCTAGAAGCCATTTCTCTACGGGGGCAGAGATGGATGGATCTATTACTACTGCATTGCTATTGTGTACCCATACCCATACGATATTGTCCTGTAATACAGCAATTGGGTAAATAGTGAATTCGTTTTTTTTATCTATCATTGTTTATTCAGGGGCTGGGGTAGGTAGAGTCAACTTCGAGAGCTTTTGACATGCTTACAGTTGCATTAGCAAAAGGTGCCTTATTAAGAGAGTCTGTCTCAATGTTCTCTAACGTTGGACTTGATTTCTCTACTGTTTTAGAAGATAGCAATCGTCAATTGATGGTTCCATCAATTTGTGGCCGCGCAAAAGCTCTATTGGTTAGAAACAGCGATGTGCCTGTTTACGTGGCCTACGGACAGGCGCAGCTGGGGATAGTTGGCTTTGATGTATTAAAGGAGCAGAAGTTGCAAGTTGCGAATTTAGTAGATCTTGGATTTGGAACTTGTCGTATGTCTGTTGCAGTTAAATCCAGCAGTGGTTATTTGAGTGCCTCTGACTTACCTGCTAATTGTCGTGTTGCAAGTAAGTTTACAAACTGTGCAAAGAATTTTTTTGATCAAATTGATTTGCCAGTTCAATTGGTTCATTTAAGTGGATCGGTTGAGCTAGGACCCATTACTGGTATGGCTGAAGCAATTGTAGATTTAGTCGCAACTGGTCGTACTCTTAGAGATAATGGTCTTGTAGAAATTGAAGAACTTTTCAAATCAAGCGCTCGGCTTGTTGGTCATCCACTCTCCCTAAGGTTAGATGGGGGTACCATTCAAGAAATTATTGATTCAATTCAAATCCAATCATTGATCAAACACTCACCTGATGGCAAAAAATGATTTTCGAAGAGTTAAAAAACTTGGAAGGTATTTAAAAAAGGAGAAAAAACGTTTAATTCTTATATTTTTGATTTTGCTACCTGTTGCATTAGCAGGTGCAATTCAGCCTCTTCTAGTAGGGCAAGCTATTTCTATTTTAAGGGAAGAAAATACAATATCTTTTTTTGATAATTTGTCTAGTGAATCATCGATTAGATTAATAATAGGAATATTATTCATAACAGTGTTATTTAGGCTTGGATTACAAGGCTTTCAGTCATACAATATTCAGTCTGTAGGTCAAAGGTTAACTGCACGAATTAGGAATGATTTGTTTTCTCATTCAATGTCTTTGTCATTACGTTTTCATGACAAAATGCCTGTTGGAAAGTTACTCACAAGATTAACAAGTGATGTTGATGCATTGTCAGAAGTTTTTGGAAGTGGTGCAGTTGGCGTTTTAGCTGATTTTGTCAGCCTAATTGTTATATCAATAACGATGATTTTAATTGAATGGAGGTTGGGTATACTGCTTTTAATTATTCAAATACCAGTCACATTATTTATTCTTTGGTTGCAAAAATGTTATCGTAAACAAAATTATAAAGTTAGAGAAGAATTGTCTCAGTTAAATGCAAATTTCCAAGAAAATCTTCAAGGTCTAGAAGTTGTTCAAATGTTTAGAAGGCAAGCTTTAAATGGTCAAAATTTCTTCGAAACTGGTACTAATTATAAAAATGCTGTAAATGGAACTATCTTTTATGACAGCAGTATTTCTGCTTTTATTGAATGGATTTCGTTAGCTGCAGTTGCTTTGGTTATTTCTTTGGGAGGTTATATGGTGACTTCGGGGACAATGGGATTAGGCACACTGACAACATTTATTTTGTATTCACAAAGGTTATTTGAACCTTTAAGACAGCTTGCAGAAAGATTTACACAAATACAGGGAGGGTTGACAGCAGTAGAAAGAATCAGTGAATTACTTGAGAATAAAATCGAAATTTATGATCAAATTTCTAATAAAGCAGAAAATCTTAAAATTACAAATCCAATCGAAAATGTTTTCGGCGAAGTTGTGTTTGAAAATGTAAGTTTTTTTTACAGACAAGATGAACCAATAATAAGTGATTTAAGTTTTAAGATTAAACCAGGAGAACATATTGCGCTTGTTGGACCAACAGGTTCGGGCAAGACTACTTTGATTAGATTATTGTGTAGACTGTATGAACCTCAAAAGGGAAATATATATATTGATGGCAAGAATATTAAGAATATACCTCTTGATTCACTAAGGAAACAGCTTGGAGTTGTTCTTCAAGATACTTTTCTCTTTAGTGGGAATGTCGCAGATAATCTTCGTTTAGATTCTTCAGTAGATGATAAACGCTTAAAAGATATTTGTAATGAACTGGGACTTGGTAATTTATTGAGAAAATTGCCAGATGGATTACAAACTTATATAAGAGAAAGAGGAGGTAATCTTTCTTCAGGCGAGAGACAGCTTTTATCTATTGCTCGAGTGGCGATAAGAGAACCAAAAGTATTAATTATGGACGAGGCTACTGCTTTTATGGACCCATCAACTGAGGCAACTTTGCAAAGAGATCTTGACAGATTATTAGAGAAAAGGACAGCGCTTGTCATAGCCCATAGATTGGCAACAATTGAATCTTCTGATCGTATACTCGTGATGAGAAAAGGCAAGCTCGTAGAGCAAGGAACTCACCAGGAATTGAGGGCATTAGGTGGACTTTATTCTCAACTTGCAGATTTACAAGAAAAAGGTCTTACAAAAATCTAATTACTATTAACTTATGATTAATTTAGGATCAAAAAGACTTGGCTCACCTGGCTGGCGAAATGAAAATATTCTTTCAGATGAAACTTTAAAAAAAATATATGGGAAACAAGCTTTACAATATTTCAGTGAAGATAATTTATCCCCCTTTGTTTTTAGTGATTCAAAATCTTTTGATTTAATTGAGCTTGAGCAACTTCTTCAGGCTGTTGGTTGGGGAAGAAGGCCACTTAGGAGAGTAAAGAAGGCACTAGATAATAGCTTGCTTAAAGTAGGTTTATGGCAACATGATTCTAAATTTCCAAGATTAATTGGTTTTGCAAGATGTACTGGAGATGGAGTTATTGACGCAACAATATGGGATGTAGCTATCAATCCTGTTTATCAAGGTTTTGGATTAGGGAAGCAACTTATGTCATATTTAATGAGAAGTTTGAAAAGAGAAGGAATTAAAAGAGTAACTTTATTTGCTGATTCAGATGTGATTACTTTTTATAAGAGACAAGGTTGGATTTTAGAGCCAAAAGGTAATAAATGTGCATTTTGGTATTCCAACTGATTAATTAATGTTTTTAAATTTTTTAATTATATTCTTTTGACAATTTATCTATATCATAACCCTGTCTCCATTTTCTTCTTAATACTGCATTTTTAATTCCACGTTTAAATATATTTGAGTTCCGCCATTTTATATCATCAGTATAGATACTTTCCTTAATTCTCTTGACTTTGTTTGTTTTAGTTAGCCTCGTTATTAAATCTAGATCTTCCATTATTTTTATTGAATTAAATCCACCTAAATGGTGATAAAGATTTTTATGGATTAGTAAGCCTTGATCACCATATGGTTTTTGAAAAAAATAACTCCTTAAGGCAACAAATATCTCTAAAATTCGAAATTCTAGATTATTTTTTTTTATTTTAAAGTCAAAATACCATGCAGCTTTTTCTGAACTTTTAGTTGTTATTATTTTAAGTATACTTTTAACCCAGTTAGCCCTTAATCTACTATCAGCATGAAGAAATAAAAGCCAATCTCCTTTTGAACTTGAAGCTCCAATTCTTAATTGATAACCTCTATTCGGCTTGAGGGCTTTTATAGTATTTACTCCTTGTATTTGTGCTATCGAAGTAGTTAAATCTCTACTACCACCATCAACAATAGTTATTTCAAAATCAAATGGCCATACATTTAAATCTGATAATAGAAGGGGGAGATGACTTGCTTCATTTAAAGTTGGTATGACGATACTGAGAGTCGGAAGCTTTTGAAATCTATCCATGGTGATAAATCTATAATATTATCTACATCATTTTTTGTTTGAAGTAATTGATAATTTATTTGATTTAAGGTGGCCAATCGAATCGTTTTTTGAAGGACTTGATTGGTACCCCAATTTATACCAGAAAATGGCCAGATACATAGAGGGTTCAAAATTTTATTTGATAATCCTATAAGCCAGTAGCCTCCATCTGTTGAAGGACCTAAAACCATTTCTTTGTGATCTAGTATTTGTATCGCCTTAATTAAGTCCACATGAGAGATTGTCGGCAAATCTGTTCCAATTAGCAGTATCGGATTAGGAATTTGGTAATAATTAGTTCTTTTGCTATGAGCCTTTAAAAATTGTCTTTTCATTTTAGTCCCTAGATTGCCAGGCCCTTGAATTGTGACAGTTTTAATTTGATTTGAAATTGCCCATCTTTTTGCTGCTTTAATTCCAATTCCATCTATGGCAACTTTTATATCTGCGAGACCTTGTTCTTGAATTCTTTTGACTACTTTAATCGTATTGTTAGTTAGTCTCTCTTGTATCTTTGCTGCTTTAAGTGCCCCTATATCTTTCGATAGACGACTTTTACATCTATAGATTGAGTGCCATTTTGTCATTAAAACTATAGTCGCTTTTTTGTTTGCTTTGAATTTTTCTGTTTTTAATGTTTTATGCTTTCCCAGATCAATCATTATTAATGTCTGGTTCTTTTTATTTTATAAAGTCTATGTTACTTTTAGTTGTATTGGATTAAGTTTTGTTCTGTATAAATCAATATATAGGTGCTTTTATTTCCCAAACCAAAGGTGTAATTACCTCTTTTGCTGTAACGATTCAATTTTTACAACTGGATTCCCTTATTAAATAATGACCAATTTGATTTTTCTGCCTAGATTCATATTCCATTAGGTAAAGGCGGTGCCAACTCGGAATGAACTATGGACGAAGGTTCAGCAATTACTGCAAAAGAATTTAAGCAAGCCTTCATATGAAACATGGATACGCCCGGCTGAATTCTTTGATTTCAAAGATGGTTGCTTGATTTTGCTTGCTCCAAATAGTTTTTCAAGTGACTGGTTAAGAAAAAATTATTCTCAGACAATTGAAGAAATTGCTTCAGAGATCTTTGGTGATCAAGTAAAAGTTCAGATAAAAGTTAAAAAAGAATTTTCATTAAACAAAAACAACAAGAAAAAAACTTTATCAAATGTAGATCAGAATAATTCTTTTGCCTCTAGAGATAATTCAGAAGGTGTTAAATCTAAGCAAACCCCAATAAAAAAATTCTTACCGAGTTTAAATCTTCGATACAATTTTAATAGATTTGTTGTGGGTCCGAATAGTCGTATGGCTCATGCTGCAGCAATGGCTGTAGCCGAGTCTCCTGGTCGAGAGTTTAATCCATTATTTATTTGCGGAGGGGTAGGTCTTGGTAAGACTCATCTCATGCAATCTATTGGTCATTATAGATTAGAAATTGATCCAGAAGCAAAGGTTGCATATGTTTCGACTGAGACTTTTACCAATGATTTAATTGTCGCAATTAGAAAAGATGGAATGCAAGCTTTTCGAAATAGGTATAGAGAAGCTGACTTGATATTGGTTGACGACATTCAATTTATAGAGGGGAAAGAGTATACACAGGAGGAATTTTTTCATACTTTTAATGCTTTGCATGAGGCCGGTAGGCAAATTGTTCTCACAAGTGATAGGCCTCCAAGTCAGATACCTCGTTTACAAGAGCGATTGATTTCAAGATTCTCAATGGGACTAATCGCAGATATACAAGCTCCTGATTTGGAGACGAGAATGGCCATATTACAAAAAAAAGCTGAGCATGAAAGGATGCGTCTGCCAAGGGATTTGATTCAGTTCATAGCTGGAAGATTCACCTCAAACATAAGAGAGTTAGAGGGAGCGTTTACTCGAGCTGTTGCATTTGCTTCTATCACTGGATTACCAATGACTGTTGAATCAGTTGCACCTATGCTTGATCCTACTGGACAAGGAGTTGAAGTTACACCAAAACAAGTGATGGAAAAGGTGGCTGAGGTTTTTGGTGTTACTGAGGAAGAAATGCGCAGTGCAAGTAGACGTAGGCCTGTTAGTCAGGCGAGACAGGTTGGTATGTATCTAATGCGTCATGGTACTGATTTAAGCCTTCCTCGTATTGGAGAATCTTTTGGGGGGAAAGATCATACAACAGTTATGTACGCTATTGAACAAGTTGAAAAGAAACTATCAAGTGAGCCACAATTGGCAAGTCAAGTTCAAAAAGTAAAAGATCTTCTTCAAATCGATTCACGAAAACGTCGTTAAATTTAAGATTTGATAGCGAGAGGATTTTAGATTTTTTAATTAAAATGTATAGGATTTTGGTCTAACCTATTTCGTGTAGGTATTTCAGGAGCTAGATCATTACCATCAATATTTGCTGTACGTTCAAGAGCTTGTCTAAATAATCTTCCGGATAATAAAGGCATATCTCTTGGAACTGAAATTCTATCTCTGAGGTAACGTAATGCAGAGGCACTATTCTTCTCTGGACGGCAATCTTTTTTTGAAATCATAGAAGTTAATGCTGCTCTCAATGGCTGATCAAATAAGTTGTTTTTCATTGGGCTTACAGCAATGATTCTGTCTTTATGTTTGATAACCCTCTCTAAAGCTAGTGCCTCAAAATATTTTTCATCAACTTTGTAATCTACTAGTTCTAATTGCCCTAGTCCAGAACCTATATCAATTTCTTGGGCAAATAATTGTTGGTTTTTATTAGAATAAGTAAAGCAACCTCCCATTTGAGGAGGTAAATCATGAGCATGAGTATGAAAATCTCCTTGAGTCCCTCTATATTCATCAAGTTTTTCTAGATTTTTAAGCCATGTATCTATAATAGGGTGCTCTTCTCTCAATGAATATCCTTTGTAGTAAGCCAATGATGCATTCATTCTTTCAACATATGGAATGAAAATGACATCTGCTGATCCAGGCTTCACACCAATTTCTGTTGAGATTGGTGTGAGCCATCCTGAAGCATTTTTTTGTAGTTCTTTTTCAAATTTCTTTGCAACATTTTTAAAATTCTCTTTCTTTTGTTCTTCTTGGGCTTGGAAAAGAGCATTACGACACAACCAATTACACCATGATGAAAATAATTCTCTTTCAAGTCTCCTATGCCCTAAGACCTTTTTTTCATTTAGAGATTGGCCTAAAGGACCATAAATTTGTTCTAAAACTAATAGAATCTCATCGCTTTCTGTGATTACATGATTTTCAATTTCTATTGCTGGGAGCATTCCTGAGGCTACTTTTCTTAAATACCATTTTTCCTTGTCTCCATAGCAACGCATTGTGACTTTTTTAATCCGGTACGGAATTTTTTTAAGCTCTAACCAAATCCAAACTTTTTGGCAATAGGGACACCAAGCATGATTATCTCTGTAAAGAGTAACAAGTACCTCGGACTCACTTTTATTAAAAAGACGAAGCGAGGAATATGGGTTGTTTAACCCATTTATTCGATCAGCTGGATCAGCGGCATATATTGCTAATTCTTCCCAATTCAGTGCATTTTTGGTTGGATTCATTTATTTCTACGAGAATAGGGAAATAATACTAGGTTGAAAAATTGAAAAAGTCTTTTGATTTAATTGTCATTGGGGCAGGATCCGGTGGATTGGCTGCGGCAAAGAAAGCAGCTACTTATGGAGCATCTGTAGCGATCGTCGAGGGTGATCTTGTTGGAGGAACATGTGTAATAAGAGGTTGTGTCCCTAAAAAATTATTAGTTTGCGCTTCTTCCCTCTCAGAGAGCTTTTTCTCTGCACCAACTTATGGTTTTGGTTTTGATAATTTAAAGATCAAGTCTGAGATCTTATTAGCTAATGTCAGAAAGGAAGTGCAAAGGCTGAATGAATTACATGAGAATTTTTTAAATAAGGCTAATGTTGAGCTTTTTAAAGGTTGGGGTGAGTTTAGAAATTCAAATTGTATTGCAATTAAAAATAGAATAAATGGAGAGACTTTAAATGAACTTTATGGAGAGAAAATTTTGATTGCAGTGGGTGCTAGACCTAAAAAACCCAGTATCGAGGGAGCATCGTTAGGTTGGACAAGTGATGATATGTTTCTTCTTAAAAGCTTTCCGAATAAAATTACAATTGTTGGTGCAGGCTATATAGCTTGCGAATTTGCATGCATATTGCAGGGGTTGGGTGTTGAGGTTACTCAATTAGTGAGAGGTGATCGGATTTTGAGAGGGTTTGACTTTGAACTTTCTTCAGCCTTAACTGAGACAATGAAGAACAAAGGTATTAATATAAACTTTGGTGAGAATATTTCTTCAGTAAAAGGAACTCCTGGATCTTTAATTATAAAAACAAATTCAGCTAAAAAGTTTGTCTCTAATGGATTGCTTTTTGCTACTGGTAGAGAGCCATTTTTAGAGGGGTTAAAATTAGAACAAGCTGGTATAGAAATTCTTGAAAATAAAATTAAAGTTGATAGTGAAAGTAAAACAAATATTTCTAATATCTTTGCTATTGGAGATGTAACTGATAGGATCAATTTGACCCCTGTAGCAATTGATGAGGGTAGAAAGTTTGCTGATAGAAATTATGGCGAATTAGATCGTAAGGTTAACTATGACTTTATTCCTTATGCTGTATTTAGTCAGCCTGAAATAGCCTCTGTGGGTATAACAGAAGAGAAGGCTATTCAATCGATTGGTAAAGATAACATTAAAGTATATAAATCAATATTTAGGCCCTTATCTAAATCATTAACAAAGACTGGCTCTAAATGTATTTTAAAGTTAATAGTTGATAAAAATAATAATAAAGTTTTGGGATGTCATATGATTGGAGATAATGCATCTGAAATTATTCAGATGGCATCAATCTCACTAATACTAGAAGCCAAGAAATCTGATTTCGATAATACAATGGCATTGCATCCAACAATAGCCGAGGAATTCGTGACAATGAGATGATTTATATAAAGGTATTAATTATTAGAATTTCTTCTTAGCCTTAACCAGTAAGCAATTGTCTTGTATATAATTATTATTATTGATAATGTTATTGCTATAAAAACTAATTCTTTGAATGATGAATGTAAAGTTGGGAGAGTGAGAGGTATTATTTTGTCTGCGATGTAAAGCATATATAACCCTAATAAAACGCCGCCTTCTCCTCTACTTATTATTCCTTTTGTCCAAAAAATTGGCATGCAAGCAAGTGTAGTAATTACCATGATAGGAATATCCTTATTTATTAGTAAATTCTCAACAACTAAACCACTACTTCCAGATAATACAGAACAGCTACCTAAAACTAGTAACTGATTTAATAAACAACTTCCAATTACGTTGCCTATTGCTAGATCGGTTTGACCACGAATAGCGGCAACTAATGACGTGATTAGCTCAGGTAAAGAGGTCCCCAGGGATACTATCGTTAATCCAATTATAGCTTCACTTACCCCTAATAATCCTGCAATTGTAGATGCGCCTTCTATTAATAGTCGTGATCCAAGAGTAAGCAAGAAAATACCACCTAATAATTTGACGCCTGCATTTAATAAACTTGTGGAGTCTGTTTCTAGATTGATTTCTGGCTCTGCTTCTTGTGTTTTTTGAGGTTCCTCTCTCGCCGTGCGAATTTCCCAAGTGGTATTTATTGTTAGCGCAACTATCAAAGCTACTCCAAATTGCCAAGTTATTAGCTCTGAAGCGGCCATCCCCCAAACGGCAGTTGATACTGCCAAAAGAAGAGGAATGTCTCTCCTTACAAGACGACTTTCAACTCTTAAAGGTCGTAGGAGTGCACTTCCTCCGAGAACTACCATCACATTGAAAATATTGCTGCCAACAATGTTGCTTAAAGCCAGACTATCTGACCCAGAGAGGGACGAGTTAACACTCACAAATAGTTCAGGTGCGCTTGTTCCGAGAGATACTATTGTTAAACCAATAACTAGTTGAGGGATCCCAAGGATTAGGGCTAAAGCTACAGACCCTTGAATAAAGAACTCCCCACCACTAAAAAGTAAAAGTATCCCAGTAATAAGCTCTAAAAATGACAATAATATTGATGACATAATTGAGTGAGTTATTGAGAAACTAAATTAGTGAATAAATTAATATTATTTCCATTTGGTATTATCCTAATATCTTAGCCCTTTATTGATACTTGGAGACTTATAGATCAAGGTTGCATAAGATATATATTGAAAAAGCTTTAATCCTGTGATTGCTTCTATTAATCAAATCTCATTATTAAAGCCGGATGACTGGCATGTGCATTTGAGAGATGGAAAGATTCTTAAAGGTGTTTTAAGTCATACAGCAGATGTATTTTGCCGCGCAATTATCATGCCTAATCTTGATCCGCCAATAACTACTTTAAGTCAAGCGCAAGAGTATAAAAAAAGAATTATCCAGTCTATCCCTGAAGGGGGCTCATTTACCCCATTAATGACAGCATATCTTACTGATGATATGCCTCCAGAGGTCTTAGATAGAGGATTTAGAGAAGGTGTCTTCCATGGGGCAAAGCTCTATCCCGCCAACGTGACAACTAATTCCTCTTATGGGGTTACAGATATAAGTAAAATCGACAATTTGTTTGAGACGATGGAAAGAATTGGTATGCCATTATTGATTCATGGAGAAGTGACAGATTTCAATGTTGATGTGTTTGATAGAGAAGCTGTTTTTATTGAGCGTCATCTTGAACCATTATTACGAAGATTTTCATCACTTAAAGTGGTTTTAGAACACATCACGACCATAGATGCAATTGACTTTGTAGAAAACAGTGAGTTTGATATAGCAGCTACGATCACCCCCCATCATCTACATATCAATCGAAATGCAATGTTCAATGGTGGGTTAAGGAGTGATTTTTATTGCTTACCCACAGCTAAACGGGAAATTCATCGTATTGCCCTAAGACAAGCGGCTACTAGTGGTAAACCTCGCTTTTTCCTTGGAACTGATTCAGCACCTCATACTCGTAGGTTTAAGGAAAGCTCATGTGGATGTGCAGGGATCTTTAATGCCCCTTTCGCTTTAGAAAGCTATTTAAAAGTTTTTGAAGAAGAAAATGCCCTAAAAAGGTTTGAAGCTTTTGCAAGTATTAATGGTGCAACTTTCTATGGATTACCTTTAAACACAGAGAGAATAACTTTAGTTAAAAAAGATATTTCCGTACCTCAAATGATTGACGTTGGATTAGATGGTGATCCCAATGATTTTGTAAAACCATTTCATTCAGGAGAAACTCTTGGCTGGGCAATAAGGGATGTTTAGTCAGATTGGTAAATGATTCCTCCATTAATTATTTAACTCTAGATATTCTTAAGAGTACTGATTTAAGCACATACGTTTACGCTAATATGTAAATGGCTTAGAGTTGAAACTCTAGCATTGTGATAACCCTTGCTATCACTGGGGAGTGTGGCGGAATTGGTAGACGCACCAGACTTAAAATCTGTTGGCCGCTTTTTGGCCGTGGGGGTTCAAGTCCCCCCACTCCCATGATGTTTTGTATCTCGATTGTGTGTTTAATCCCTTTTGGATTAACAGGAACTGTTAATTCGATATTTATATTATCTGCTTATGCGGTATTGGGGGGGATGTATTTATTGGTAGTTCCTTTATTTCTTTTTTATTGGATGAATAATCGTTGGAATGTTATGGGAAAGTTTGAACGCCTTTTTATATATGGACTTGTGTTTCTTTTCTTTCCTGGAATGGTTTTGTTTGCACCGTTTATTAATTTAAGAATGAATGGAAAAGAGGAGTCTTAAACTTTGACAAGAGCACAGGTTTTTCAAATAGGTTTGATTGTTTTTATTTTAGGAGGCTTGGGATATGAAGTGTTTCAGTTACTTGGATTTGAATCAATATCAGCTGGTATTGCAGCACAGTCAATATTAATTTTAATTATTTTTGCTTGGACAGCTTCTTATCTTTTAAGGGTTTTTTCTGGGAATATGACTTTTATGGAGCAACGTAAAAGATACAGAGAGGCTTATGAAAAATTGACTGATGAAAAAATTAGAGAAAAGTTTGAGGCCATGACAGATGAAGAAAAAATTGAATTACTCAAAACCGTTGAGGAAGAAAGTATTGATCAAATTTAAGTTTGAATTACTATTTCTCAATAATTTTTTACTCTTAGGGATGCAAAAATGATAAAAAAGATAGATACCCAAGGCTTAGAACATTGAAAAGTACAAATATCAGTAGGTCTTTTTCCAAAATAAAAAAGGAAAAAAGAATTGCACTAATGCCTTTCCTTATGGCAGGTGACCCTGATTTGGAAACTACAGCAAAGATTTTGTTAGAACTTCAGGCAAATGGCGCTGACATGATTGAGTTAGGCATTCCATACAGTGATCCGTTAGCAGATGGACCGGTTATTCAATTAGCAGCTTCTCGAGCTCTCTCTGCAGGAACTTCTCCTGACAGAGTTTTTAAAATGTTGTCTGAATTGAGAGATCAATTGACAATACCAATAATTTTATTTACTTACTCCAATCCACTTATTAATAAAGGGTTGGAAGAATTTTGCCTGCAAGCTTCGAAAGTAGGTGTTTCAGGCCTTGTCGTACCAGATCTTCCTTTAGAGGAAGCAGAAAAGCTCTCTAAGATAGCTGAATCTAAAGAAATTGATTTGGTTTTACTTGTTGCGCCTACAACCCCCAAGGACCGTATGGAAAAAATTGCAGCGACTTCTAATGGATTTACTTATCTTGTTAGTGTTACTGGGGTAACAGGAGAAAGGTCGTCATTAGAAGATAATGTTGGGACTCTTGTTAAACAACTAAAACATTCTTCATCTGGTCCAATTGCTGTGGGTTTTGGAATCTCGGAGGTAAAACATATTCAACAAGTTAGAGAATGGGGAGCTGATGGCGCAATTGTTGGTAGTGCTTTAGTTAAAAGAATTGCGAATGCCTCTAATGGAATGAAAGTCGAAGAAGCCGGTTCTTTTTGTAAGGAACTAAGAGACGCAACTAACTAATATTTTTTTAAATAGCAACAGACCAAGCTGAATATAGAATTCTTTTCTATGTTTTATCTTGAGAAATATTGTCTTAAATTAATTCTAAAACCATGGATCAATTTGTGCTTTGGGGGACTTACTGTGCAGATGCTCTAATAAAGAGAACACCTTTTAGGGAAGAGCATTTAAACAGGCTCTCATTACTTAAGGAAGAAGGTATCTTAATAACATTAGGACCGACAAAATGTAATAGATATGTTTTTGGGATTTTTAAATCTGAGGACATTGAGCATATAAGAAGTCTTATCAAAGAGGACGTTTACTGGAGAGAGGGGATATGGACTGATTTTGAAATTTACTCTTGGATCCAGGCTTTTTGAGCTTGTTCCCATACCCAATTAGCTACAATTTGATCGCCATTATCTCCTAATTTATCTTCATAACCATCCATTATTCCTACCCCTTGTCTGGCTATCTTCGCTATGGCTTCTGGATTGTCAATTCCATTACGTTTTAATGATGAGATCTTCAAATTCTTTGATCTTCTGATTATGTTCCCGCCATTAATGTGACATCCAGCACAGTTGTGTTTAAAAAGACTTTCCCCTAACGTTGCCTCAAAAGCATTGAGCTCTTTCGGCAAACTAAAATAAAAAAATGTGCAACAAAAACTGAGTAGAAAAAAAACTCTTAATTTTATGAAAAAAAATTTCAAATTTTCTTTCATAGTCTTGTAAATCTTATTTCTTGAAATTAATCTTTGAAAGATCCTCACAAATTTCGTCAAGAAGATCAAGTTGTCCTGAAGAATTTAATTCAAAACTCTTCTTTGTTTTCCCTTTTCCATCGTTTGCCCATAACTCTTCAACTTCACAAAGTCGATGAGCAATTTTTGGAATTCCACCAGAGTTGAAATCTTTTTTTAATGATTCAATTAAAGTTGAAATTCTTGTTGAAGGGAGATTAAGAGTTTGGCAGAGTTCTGATTGTGATCTGCCAGTCTGCTTCAACCAATCTTTGATAAGAAGTATTAGATCTTCTTCAATGTCTTTTGACCAGCGCTCTTTGCTCATAGAGGAAACCATTTATCTAGCTTAGATTTTGCTCTGAATTTTATCTCTGGAGTGATGTGATGTCTCCAAAGACTAATTACAGCGGTTAGAGCCACAAGATCATCACTAAAACCTGAGGCAGGAATAAAGTCGGGAATTAAATCAACAGGAACAATTAAATAAGTAAGTGCTCCCATTATGGATATTCTTACTTGGGGAGGAGTTGAGTTATCAATGATGAGTTCAAACCCCTCTAAAGCAGGCTGTGCAATGACTCGGCCTGCTCTTAATAAGATCTTTTTAAGTACGCCCTCGTCGATAACAGAACTTTCAAGTACTTCTGCTTCAAATACTTCTTTATTTGAGTTTCTTGAACTAATCACAATTAAATACTTGTCTCTAAAAGACCACTTTGGATCCCCGTCTTTCTCAATTTCCTTAATGCACGTTGTACAACTTGTCTGCAATATTCCCTGCTGCAATTCATTTGTCTTGCTACTTCAGCTAATGTCCTCCATTCATTAGATCCATCTAGGCCAAATCGAAGACTTAGTATCGTTCTCTCCTTAGGTGTGAGATTTGATTTGTCCAATAATGACCAAGCAGAAGCACTTCTTTCTGCTAATTCGGCTAGTTCCATAGGAGGCATTTCCTCACTAGGAAGAATATCAACAAGCTCTGAAGGATCTGCTTTTGATTTGACCGCACCTTGCAAACTTACCGTGATACTTCTTAGCTCGCATGCAAGCAATTCTTCTACTTCCTCTAAAGGAATTTTCATTTGTATTGCTATTTGATTAGTTGAGGGATGAACTCCAAGTTCTTGCATTAGTCGAGACTTGGCAGCACGAAGTTTTGTTAGCTTTTCATTTATGTTTACAGGGATTCTTATAGTTCTACTTTGTGTTGAAAGCGCTCTATTTAATCCTTGCCTAATCCACCAGTAAGCGTAAGTTGAAAATCGATGACCCCTTTTGGGATCATATTTCTCAACAGCTCTTGTTAATCCTAAGGTGCCTTCTTGAATCAAATCAAGAAGGTCAAGACCTTTACCTTGATAGCGTTTAGCCAGGTTCACAACGAGCCTCAAATTTGCTGTTATCATTTGATTCTTGGCACGCTCACCTGCTTTAAGTTTTTTCTTTTCTGCGCTTGAATATTCGCACTCTGGCCCATTACCTCCAGCTTTTTGGCAGCGTTCATTAAGTGCAACCATTGCTTGCACTTCTCTACCCATTGTGAGCTCCTGCTCTGGTGTGAGCAATTCGTGTCTTCCTATTTCTCCAAGAAAGTCGCTTAATGAACTCACGATTTATTCCTCCTTATATTAATAACCTAGAGAGAAATTGTTTACTTTCAATAGGCGTAATAAAGTGTTCGGAATTTATTATTTATCCTTTATCTATTCTTAGTGCCTTCACTAGGTCAATTAAGCGAAAAGAAGTTTTGTATGTTTTTTACTTGACTCTTTTAAAATGCGTTTTAATAAATTATTTTTAATAAAAATATCTCAAAGCCCACTGATAGCAGGGATATTTTTAAAGTAGTTTTTTGATCTATAAAACTCTTTACAGATTTTTCAGCATCGAAGAATTATTTTTAATCGCTATCCCTAATTTTAGGAGAAAGATCGATTGCCATAGATTTAAGAAAATCTGTTGATTTGTTTTTTTCTCTTTCAAGACTTTTTATGAATTTAATCCTTTGTCTTTTACTAAATAAACTTAATTTATAAGTAAAAAAATAATATAAGAGTTGATTCTTTCTCTACTGATTCCTTCTTGGAGCGCCTCTTCTTTTAACTAAAACTTTCAGAACGTCTTCCCAGGAAACGTTTTGATGGGCTAAAGCAACTTGTAGATGGAAAAGTAGATCTGCAGCCTCATTAGCAACTGAAATCGGATTTTTATCTTTACAAGCCATAATAAATTCGGCTGTTTCTTCGCCTATCTTTTTTAGGATTTTATTATCGCCTTCCTTCAGAAGACTATTTGTATAGCTTCCCCCCTCAGGATTACTTTTACGACTCTGAATGACTTTGAATAATTCACTACAAGCATCAGATGGGGGGTAAAGAACATCTTCATTTGTTTCTAAATCTTTAAAGAAACAACTTCTTTTTCCTGTATGGCATGCGATTGAACCAATTTGCTCAATTGATAAAAGTATTGTATCTGAATCGCAATCAGTCCTGATTCCTTTCAATTTTTGATAATGACCGCTTGTTTTCCCTTTGTGCCAAAGTTCTTGCCTTGACCGACTCCAATAGTGAACTTCACCAGATTCTAATGTTTTTGTAATGGATTCTTTGTTCATCCATGCCATCATTAAAATTGAGCCATCGACCCAATCTTGTGCTATGGCTGGGATCAAGCCGTTTTGATCAAAAAGTAGATTATCTATAAAAAGCATTTTAAATTAAGCCAATTAGGCTTTTTAACTCTAATTATTTAAATTTAATCCTCTATTGGTTTTTTATTCATCTTTTTATGACGATTAAAGATATTCCATTTAATTGCTCAAAGCATTTTAAAGACTATCCATGCTCTCATCGTCAATGGAAACATAAAGGACATTGTCGTTATGTTCATGGATACAGTCGAAGCTTTACCTTTCGTTTTGCTTCAAATGAACTTGATGAAAATGGTTTCGTTGTCGATTTTTCAAGTCTAAGGCCTTTGGAAGATAAGTTAAGAGACCATTTTGACCATACTTTTCTAGTTAATTTTGATGATCCTCTTCTTGAAACATGGAAAAAACTTCATTCTGAAGAAGCCCTGGATCTTAGAGTTATGAATAATGTTGGAATGGAGGCAACTGCTGAATTAGTTTGGGGATGGGCTAATGATTTATTATTTTCAAGAGAGAAAGGTAGATCTTGTTGTTGGAAAGCAATAGCACATGAAAATGATATTAATTCTGCTAGCTATACATGCTTCCCTGAGTGGTTTAAATCTTAATAGTCTAAAATCTTTAGTTAAGATGCAATCTGCTTACTCAGTTCATATATTTTTAGTTGAAAATTAATTTTGAATCTTTCTTCTCTATTTTGATAGTGCTTCCTTCTTTATATTTGCCTTTTAGTATATGCTTTGCTATTTCACTTTCTAATTCTTTTTGAATGACTCTTTTTAAAGGTCTCGCACCATAGCTCGGATTATATCCAATTTCAGTAATTAAAGATAAAACATCATTGTTTATCTCAAGCTCGATTCCTTTCGTTTTTAATCTTTCTCTTAAACGGTTTAATTGTAAATCAACTACTTTCAGTAGAGTTTCTTTTTTAAGTGGTTCGAAATTAATTATTTCATCAAGTCTGTTTAGGAATTCAGGTCTGAAATTTGATTTTAGTTCTTGATTGATAAGTTCATCTATAGTTGTCGACAAATTATTCGTTATATCCTTTTCAGCAATTAATTCGCTTCCTAAATTACTGGTGAGAATAATAATGGTATTTTTGAAGTTTGTTGTTCTTCCTTGCCCATCAGTTACTCGGCCCTCGTCAAGAATCTGTAGCAATACATTAAAAACATCTTTATGTGCTTTTTCAATTTCATCGAATAGCAAAACACAATAAGGTTTTCGTCTGATTGCTTCTGTTAATTGTCCACCTGCCTCGTAGCCAATGTAACCAGGAGGAGCGCCAATTAAGCGACTTATAGAGTGCTTTTCCATGTATTCAGACATGTCTATTCTAATTAGGGCATTTTCACTATCAAAAAGTTGAGAAGCCAAAGCCTTAGACAATTCTGTTTTGCCCACGCCTGTTGGTCCTAAAAATAAAAAACTTGCGATTGGTCTGCTTGGATCACTAAGACCTGTCCTAGATCTTTGAATCGCAGAAGATATTGATTCAACGGCTTTATTTTGACCAATAACTTTTTTATGAAGCTCAGACTCAAGATTGAGTAATTTTTCAATTTCAGTTTGAGCAAGTCTTTTAACTGGGATAGATGTCCACTTTGCAATTATTTCAGCTACATCATCGGCTACAACCTCTTCTCTCAAGAGTGATTTCTCGGCATTTTGAGAGGAATTTTTTAAATTAAGTTCTTTAGATTTTAAATTTTGTTGGTAATTTACAAGGGTCCCGTATTCAAGTTCAGCAGCCCTGTTGAGGTCATAATTCCTTTTTGCTTTTTCTATTTCTAGTTGTACTTTCTCAATTTCTTCTTTAAGTGTTGAAATTTCTTCGATTGACTCTTTTTCTTGTTTCCATTTCTTGTTTACTTCATTTTGATTTCTTGTTAACAATGCCAGTTCTGTAGTAATTAATTCGAGTCTATCTTTACTTGAAGTATCTGACTCACCTTCCAAAGATAATTTTTCCATCTCAAGTTGGATGATTTTTCTATCAATCTCATCAATTTCTTCTGGTTTTGATGTTATTTCCATCTTTAAACGTGAGGCTGATTCATCTATTAGATCAATAGCTTTATCAGGTAAATACCTATCTGGTATATATCGATCACTCAATATCGCTGCAGCTATGAGAGCGTTATCAGAGATACGAACACCATGATGGACTTCATATCTTTCTTTTAGTCCACGTAAGATCGAAATCGTATCTTGGACTGAGGGTTGTTTTACAAGTATTTGCTGAAATCTTCTTTCCAGCGCAGGGTCTTTCTCAAAATTTTCTCTATGTTCATTGATGGTTGTTGCTCCAATACATCTCAGTTCACCTCTGGCGAGCATTGGTTTTAAGAGATTACTAGCGTCCATTGAACCACCACTCGCTCCTGCTCCGACAACCGTATGGATCTCATCGATGAACAAAATTATTTTTCCTTCTGAATCTGTGACATTTTTAAGAACTGACTTAAGTCTCTCTTCAAACTCTCCACGGAATTTTGCACCTGCTATTAGTGCCCCCATGTCCAAGGAAATTAGTTGACGGTCCTCAAGGGCCGTAGGAACATCTCCGTTGATAATTCTTTGTGCTAAACCTTCAATAATTGCTGTTTTACCCACGCCAGCTTCCCCAATTAAGACTGGATTATTTTTAGTTCTACGGCTAAGTATTTGAATCGTTCTTCGGATTTCCTCATCTCTTCCAATTACAGGATCTAATTTCCCATCTCTGGCGGCAGAAGTAAGGTCTAGGCCATACTTTTGTAGAGCTTCATAGCTATTTTCAGCAGATTTCTGGGTCACTTTTTTGTCACCTCTAATAGCATTAATAGCCTCAAGAAGGCTATTTTTGTTGATTTGATTTTGTCCAAATAACCTATGACAAACTCTCTCGTCATCAAATAGGGAAATCACTAAATGTTCGCTTGAAATAAAATCATCTTTGAAAGATTGTTTAATTTTATGTGCTCTTGAAATTGATAAAGATATATTTTTGCCAAAGAAAATTGATTCTTGGGGCTTTTGCATTTTTGGTTGGTTCTTTATAAAGTTTTCTATCTCTGTGAGTAGATTTTTTATTGAACCGCCCGATCTTTCTATTACTTTTATAGCGATTTCATTATTCTTTAGCAGAGACCAAAGAAGATGTTCTGTTTCTAAAGTCTGATGTTTTTCAGTTAATGCTAAATCTTTTGCATCAATGATCCCTTGCCAGGCGATGTTAGTAAAATCATCAGGATTTACCTTCATACATTATTTTAGTTGGGTAATTTATACTATTCAAGTCTGTTAATTGTACACATATAAGAAAACCGACCTTTTTAACATAGTTAAATAAATTTGTGAGTTAATTTTAAGCTTTTGGAAATTATTATTTGGATTTTAAATATCTTACTTTTATATACTTTAGATCTATTATTCATATTTATTAGCAGTTTTATTGTAATTAAAACTCTCCCAGATGAGAGCGAATCAAAATTTTTCCTCAACTAAGAATAAATCCTTTGATGTTTTAAATTTTAATTGTTGTTGTTTTCTAAAAAAATTATACTCCGTGATTTTTATTGAATTTCTAAATATATTTTTTCAAAAAAAAAGATGGGGTCTCCCCCATCTTGAATAAATTTTTTTTTAGATTTAGTTGACCACGATTTTCCCGACCATGCCTGCACCTCTGTGAGGCTCGCAGTAAAAGTCGTAAGTTCCAGCTGTGCTAAAAGTTCTCTCCCAAGACTCTCCTGGAGCGAAAGCAAGATCTGGATGACTAAGATCATCATTTCCGTCAAAAACAGCATTATGAGGAGCTAGTTTGTTGTTGACAAACTTGACTGTGTCACCAGCGCTTATGTTTAGGGTGCTTGGTTCGAAAGCAAGCATTCCTGCATCTGTACCAAGCTTAACTTCAACAGTTGAAGCATTCACATTGGTTACGCCAATGACGAGAAATGCAAAGAAAGCAAATAAAGCAGTTGAAATAGATCGAATCATGAAATTAATTCTCTTCTTTTTTTTAATTTTACTACTTTAGCTTCTATTTGCCATTTTAGTGTTTAGTTAAACCAGAATTATGTAAAACTTGACTTAGAGTTTTGGCATGGCTTATACCTCCAATAGTTTCAGGAGAGGTTACGGGATCATGTATAAAGTGCTTTTGTCTAAGACTAAATCTATCCCAGTTTGTAATTTGAATTGGAAGCAATACGATTAAAAGTTCTACAAGCCAATTCCAAAGGGGGATTTGAGGGACTTTACTCATTCCTTTCCATTCTTGAAGCGTCTGAATTGCTGTATTAATACTTATATAGGGTTGTCCTAAAACGAATTTCTTTATTTTATTGCCAGGAACAGATTTTGCAGGCTCGAAATTAGAAGTGGCTAGATGCCCGCAAATGAAAGCAATATCTGCTGCGTGAATAAAATGAAACCTTGAGGATACTTTTATCCATCTTGCTAGCCAGATCCATCTCAATGCTTCTCTAAGGCCTTCGGTAAGATAACTAGTTGGAAATTTACTTTTTCCGTCTAAACGTCCACCAAAAACTAGTGTTGGGAAAACAGCTAAGATCTTCGTTGCGAGTTGATGAGATTCAAGTTCTCTGAGGCATTGAGCTTTCGTTTGTATGTACTCTGTTCCATACGTAAAAGCTTCTGGTAACAAATTTAAGTTTCTATCAAGAACACTTGCAGTTGAGAAATAAATAATTTGTTTGATTTTGGAAGGATTTAGAAGATTGAGCAAATTTTTTACTGCATCAATATTTACTTCTCTCGCTCTTTTAGGATCACCCCAAGCAGTTGCTGTATGAATAACTCTGTTGACTTCTGAAATTTCTTTTTTGAACTTATTTGATTGTCTCAAATCTCCAACTAAGACTTTAATCCTTGGATTTTCTAAATTTATTGATGTTATTTTTTTAGGATCTCTGACCCATAGATATAGTTCTGAACTTGAGTTTTCGATTAGCCAATTTGCAATGTATTGTCCAACACATCCACTTGCTCCAGTGATCAGAATTATTTCGTTTTTCAAGATGAAAGTTTTATAAGCTCATTGACATTTTTACCAGCCTCGAAAAATACTCTTGCATTTTCCTCTGGCGTCCCAGGAAGTATTCCATGACCAAGATTAAGAATATGTTTTCTACCTTTTGCTTTTTTAACGACATCAACAATTCTTGATCTAATCGCATCAGGTGTGCCAAATAAAAGTCCTGGATCAACATTACCTTGAACTCCTACAGCTTGAGGTAGCCTTTTCAAGCCATCTGCCATGTCAACAGTCCAATCCAAAGAGACAATATCTACTCCAGTTCGCCCCATTCTTTCTAGAACTCCAGCACTACCAGAAATATATAAAATCATTGGTGTTTCTGGATGCTTCTTTTTTACTAAGTCGACTACTTTCTGTTGATAAGGTGCTGCAAACTCGTCATAGTCTTGAGGACTTAATTGTCCTGCCCAGGAATCAAACATTTGAACTACTTGGGCCCCAGATTCAATTTGATAAGACAAATAGTTTGCAATTGATTCTGCAAAATGATTTAAAAGTTGATGCAGTAATTCGGGCTCTTGGAATGCCATGGCCTTTATAACTGCATAATTTTTGCTGCTTTTACCTTCTACAACATATGCAGCAAGTGTCCAAGGAGCACCAACAAAACCCAGAACTGCAGCATTATTTCCAACACTTTCCCTCAGCCTTCCTAAAACTTCACCAACAAAAGACATGCTTTCTTTTGGTTGAAGCGGCTTTAGGTTCTCAACTTGCTTGATGCTTCTTATTGGATCATTTATCAATGGTCCTTTACTTTCAACGATATCAAAGTTAATTCCCATTCCAGGAAGAGGAGTCAAGATATCTGAAAAAAGTATTACCCCATCGGGTTGAAAAGCTTTAAAAGGTTGCATTGAAATTTCATAAGACAGATCGGGGTTCTCTGATCTCTCCCTGAAACTAGGATGATTATCACGCAGGTCACGATATACCTTCATATAACGACCTGCTTGGCGCATCATCCAAACAGGGGGCCTTTCAACAGCTTCTCCGCGAGCGGCACGAAGTAGTAGTGGAGTAGTCTCGTTCATTATTTAGTCCTTTTAAGCGAAAAACCTTCACTAGGCTGTAAATGAAAAACCATGAAATACGTTCTTGGTGAAAGTTTGTTATACCTTTTGAATTTTTACATCTAGACGACAGTTGAAATTAGGTTATGAGGCAAGGTTGAAACATTTCTATTCGCAGAGGCTTAATTATCTTTAGATTTATGCTTTAGAACTAGAACGCTTAAAGGGGGAAGGCAAAGGTCTACAGAATTTTCATAGCCATGTATATTGAACAAATCTGTTGATTTACCTCCCATATTACCTGAATTTGAGCCTCCATATTGACTCGCATCTGTATTGAAGATTTCTTCATAGAATCCAGCGATAGGTACACCTATTCTGTAATTAGAATGATTTTGTGGGGTGAAATTTGCCACTATTACTAACCATTCTCCTTCAGCTTTTTCTCTTCTCATAAAACTAATTACTGAATTTTTATTATCATCGCAATCAATCCATTGGAATCCATATTCGTCAAAATCATTTCTCCATAAAGCAGGTTCTTTTTTGTATAACGAATTCAAATCATCTACTAATTTCTGTATACCTTTGTGAGGTTCATAATTTAAAAGATTCCATTGCAAATCATCCCAGACATTCCATTCTTGGCGTTGCCCAAATTCCATCCCCATAAATATTGTTTTTTTACCTGGATGAGTCCACATATAAGCAAGTAATGCTCTTGTATTTGCGTACTTTTGCCAGTCATCACCTGGCATTTTATGAAGTAAATGACTTTTGCCGTGAACAACTTCGTCGTGGCTTAAAGCAAGCATAAAGTTTTCAGTAAAGTTATAACAAATGGAAAAAGTTATGTTGTTTTGATTGAATTGCCTGAACCATGGATCAATTTCAAAATAATCGAGCATATCGTGCATCCAACCCATGTTCCACTTGAGATTGAAACCGAGTCCATCCGTATCAGTTGGCTTAGTTACTCCACTCCATGTCGTTGATTCTTCAGCAATAGAAAGTGCACCAGGAAAATGTTGAAAAAGAACATGATTAGCCTGCTGTAGAAATCTAACTGCTTCAAAATTTTCATTCCCTCCATCTTCATTGGGTATCCATTCACCCTCCGGACGAAGATAGTCTTTGTAAAGCATTGAGGCAACTGCATCAACACGAATTCCATCTATATGAAATTGATCAAACCAGAAAATTAGATTTGCAACTAGAAAATTACGAACTTCATTTCGACTGTAATTGAAAATTAAGGTTCCCCATTCTTTATGCTCTCCAATTCTGGGGTCTGAATGCTCATATAGATGGCTGCCATCAAAATAAGCAAGTCCATGCTGATCTTTAGGGAAATGGCCTGGAACCCAATCGAGAATGATTCCTATTCCCTCTTTATGGCATAAATCAACGAAGGCACGAAACTCATCAGGTGATCCATATCTACTAGTAGGCGCATACCAGCCCGTAACTTGATACCCCCATGAGCCATCAAAAGGATGTTCTGAAATTGGCATAAGCTCGATATGAGTGAAGCCTCTCTCTTTGACATAAGGAATTACCTTATTTGCCAGCTCTTTGTAAGTAAGCAATCTTGAGCCAGGCTTCATATCTGCTGCTGGAACGGGGGTTCTATGCTCTCCGTTTGAGTTTATAAATGGATCATCTGAGGAAGCATGCATCCAGCTTCCTAAATGCATTTCATAAACCGATATTGGCTGGTTTAAAGGATCTCTATTTTCACGATTGGATATCCAAGATTGATCATTCCATTGAAATGAATCTATTTTTGATATGACTGAGCTTTTTGCAGGTCTTACTTCATGTTGAAAACCATAAGGGTCGGCTTTCTCGTAGCAATGTCCTTTTTCAGTTCTGATTTCATATTTGTATAAATCTCCCTCACTTAGACCTGGTATGAATAGTTCCCAAATGCCTCCTAGACGTTTTTGCATGGGGTGATGTCGGCCATCCCATGAATTGAGATCACCAATAACGGAAACACTTTTTGCATGAGGTGCCCATAAGCAAAACATAACTCCTTGCTTTTTATCTATTTCAGTGAGGTGAGCACCCATTTTTCGCCATATGTGATGGTGATTACCCTCCGCGAAAAGATGTCTATCAATTTCACCCATCCACTCTTTTCGGAAGCTCCAAGGATCATTTTGAATATGTTCAATGCCTCCTCTATTTACTTTTATTTGATAATCAGTGCCGGGATCTTTTTCGATTACAGCTTCAAAGATCCATTCGTGGTTTGGATTTTGTAGTTGGATCTTCGTTTCTTGTATTATTAGTTCAACTGCACTTGCCTCAGGCATCCATATTCGAATTATCCATTTATCTTTAAACGGTTGAGGACCAAGAATTGAGAATGGACTTTCATGTCTGCATTCAGAAAGTCTTTGCCCGTCATCTTTCAAAGAATCTAGAAGAATAGAGACGGTCATGACTTATCGCTTAAATAGCTAGTAAGCTTAATCCTACGCAAGTAAATATTGAACCCCTAAGAGGAAATAAGTGACTCAAATTTAAGTTTCGAATTTGAAAGTAGGAGTGAAATTGTAGTCACTAAGCAGTGAGGACTGGGCCCTTCACATAAATATTGACTCTTTCCAGGATTTATCCCAATTGCTGGCCAACCAGATCCTGAGATTGAAATTCTTAAACGATCTCCTTCTTTAAATGTTGCGAGAACTGGCTGAAGTTTGATTTGTCTAACGCTTTTTATACCTTGGTCACAATTAGCAATTCTGAGTACACCAGTGGAAAGTTGATTAGCAGTATTCTCAACTTCACTAGGAATTATTGATAATGCAACGAACAGATCAAAACTTTCCCTGTCGCACTTTGTCTCTAAAAAAAGAGTTGGAATACCCTCCAGTCTAAGATCCTTCAAAATAGGTTCTGATGTAAATACTGCGATATCAGGTCGAATATCAAGCTCAAATCTGTTTGCTTCACCAGCTGTGTCACTTAGATGTCCCCCGATTGCTGGTATTGGTCTCCATGGGTCGTGAACTAAATTCACTTCACTATCTACGTCTAAATCAGAATTAGGTATTAGGCATCCTTCAAGATGACTTATTGAAGCTAAACCTTCGCTTCGAAGATTCCATGTTGGAGTTTTATTTTGAGCCGAAAGCTCCCAACTTTTAGTAGTTAGATTCCAAAGATTGATTTGAGGGAAATGAATCTCTTTGTTTTTTTCTTTTAAATGAGCATCAAAAAAATCTAACTGGGTTTGTTGTGCACCTTCCCACCATTGAAGATGGGTAGCAGGACCAATTAGTAATTTAGGATTACCTCCTGCCTTTTTAGATTGCTCAAAAATATCTAGAATCCCTTTCAAATGAGGATCCCACCAACCCCCAATTAGAAGTAAAGGTTTTTTTAACCAGCTTTTCAATGGCTCATGCGTTTTCCATTTAGGAGTTTTACTAGACGAAAGATTTAGCCATCTATATGCCATCCCTTCTGGATCATTTTTTTTAAGTAAATCATGGCCATTATATAAATATTTCTTCGATTCAAGATTTTCACGAATTTCTAGCCAAGCTGACCAATTCTTCTCTCTTTGTGCTTTTTGAGCGGCTAATTGTAAACCCCATCCAATTCCCAAGTGCCACCAAAACGCTCCTCCTTCACAACTCCAATGTTCATCCTCTGAAAGACCTGTCATTGCTGGAATAATGCAATCAGGCGGAGGAGTACCTTCCTCCGCTATGAGCTGTGTTAATCCTTGATATGAAAATCCGTATGTGCCAAGTAGGCCATTGCATTCAGGCAAGGACCGAACCCAATTATGAGTTTGACTGGTATCTGAAGCTTCTTGAATGAAACCTGAAAAGTCTCCTTCGGACCCTCCTTGACCTCGTACATCTTGTATGACAACTAGATAGCCCTTGCTAGCCCACCATGATGGATGAGCATATGTAATCGTAGAAGCAATTTCTCTTCCATATGGCTGACGCATAAGTAAGACAGGCCATGGCCCATTTCCTTGTGGCGACCAGATTCGAGATTTTAGTGATTTTCCATCTCTAAGTTGTAAGTCTTCGTCTCTGTATCTTATTGAATTCATTATTTTTTTTTAAAAAGTTTCTGGGCAATAAAGACCTCTTACGTACATAGAAATGATTTCAGCATCAACTTCACTTATATTCTTTTGAATTGAGATTCTCTGAATAGATTTTTGTGAACCAGCTGAAATGTTTTCTTTATTTAGTTCTCTGAAACTCTCACAAATAGACTTCGCTTCATCTGGATTCCTTTTTACACCCTCAAGAAGTCTTGACTGAGCCATTGCACCTTGACTTATTCCAAATGATGAAATTATTAAAGTGATTAGTAAACCATTCATTTCCTTTAGTTTACCTAGATTCTTTTTAATTTATATTCTATTACCTAATTGTTCTTGGGTAAATTAGATAATGTTTTTTTTCGCTTTTTCTATTAAAAAGTGAGCTTTTTTTAAATTTATTATTGGAATTCTTCCTGTTCGAAGGATTCTTTCAAAGCGACCAGTCTTTTGAACTAGCTCTTGAGGAGTAAGTCTTGAAATGGCCTTGTTAGAAATTAATCCTGAATGCATCAACAAGGCTGCTTCGTTAAGTTGAATGTCTAAAGTACATATGAAATACGCTATACATTTAAGTCTTTTTAGATTGCGAACACTACCCAGACTTCCATAGATTAGATCATTTAATTCTTCATCACTAATAGATAATAAAGAATCCCATGTTTTTATATTATTTGATAAGAGGATTTTTTCTTCTTGATAAAAGGTTTTAGGAAGTTCTTTCAAGAATGACTTATTATTCATCGGTTTCTAATGAGGTAATTTCTTCAATATCAGAATTATTTGATAAATATTCTCTTGCAGAATAATTCCTATCTGGTACTTCTATTATCTTTGATTCTTTTAAATCATTTATTAATTCACCTAGAATAATAGGTTTACTTATTCCGTCACCAGCTGATTCTATTTTTCTGAGCCTAACTTTGACCTGAGCGCCATTTCTTCCTCCTCCTTTCAAATTACCAGCTATTTGTAACAATGTTGGCTTGATGGCCTCATCAGGGAAATCATTTGATGCTTGAGCAACAACTAAATCAAAACCATTGTCATAAACAATAGGAGCATATTTGTAACCTTCGACATTAAAAGGAGGAGTATAACTTTGATTAAAGGCCCAGCAACTAGCAGATAGTAACAGTGTAAAAATTGTTGTTCCAGTTAGTCGGAATTTAATACCCCAGTTAAATAAATAAGCCAAAACAGTCACGACGACAAGTCCTGAGCCTCCCCAGGCTAGCCATTTCGTAACATCTTGGATAACTTCACTCATAGACATAGGCTGGTTTCTCCTGAGTTGATTCTTTATAGTTTGTTAGCTCCCCCAAGTTTGAGAATAATGTTTCATGGGAGATGAGTGGAGTTCTAAAAGATTAAAGCGGTGGGGACTTGCTGGAACCTTTGTGGCGTTAGGTGGTGTTTTGATTTGGAGCGGCGCAGATTTACTAGTAGCTAGGACTATAAGCCGCTTTTCTCCACAAATAGAAAAAACATTATCTGATTCATTAGGTCATCCTTTAAAAATAGGTTCATACAAAGGACTTAGACCATGGGGGGTTGAGTTGGGGCCAACTAGGCTACTTCCAGGGATTAAAGATTCTTCCGCAGTTAATATTTCAAATTTAACAATTAAATTTGCTCCTTTTGCGAGTTTATTTAATTGGCAACCAGTTGCAATATTTAATCCAAAAGGAACAGAAATTACATTAATAAAAAATGATACTGGCTCGTTTTGGGTTGTTCCCCAGAATGATAATCCTAAGAAAATTAACCTTCAACTAAAATTTAACTTAAAAGAACCAACCAGAATTGTATTTAATTCTGGGGACACGACATTATTAGCGAAAGGTAATTTATCTCTAAATCTTGGGAAGAAAAAGCTTTATGGTGCGATTAATCTTGACTCCAAGAAACAAGGAAGCCTCTATCTTGCAGGAAAGGGTTATTGGGATGGAATAGAATTTCAAACTAAAGTAAAAATTAATAAACTTAGTCTTGCTATCTTTGAGGGAATTTTTGGAAATAATTCTAATATCATTACTAAAGGAAATATAAATGGAAGTTTAAATTTGGGAGTCAAGAAAGGTTTGATAAGGTGTAAAGGTGATTTATTTCTTGATAATTTAACTCTAAAAGGAGGGCCTCTAATTGATACATTATCTACAAATAATTCAAAAATAAAATGTGATAATAATAAGTTTAATTTAATTGATTCTAACTGGAATTATGGATATTGGGATATATCTACTTCAACTGAAATTCCATTTTATAAAAAATATAAAACTTACATAAATTCTGTAACTACTATTAAAATTAAAGATTTCGATCATAAACCACTTTCTTTAAAATTAAAATTACCAATTTCAGTAGTTGATAGACAATTAATTCCTGGAGAACTAAATGCTAATTTTAATTTAGAATCATTTCCTTTAGGTGCTTTAGATCCAATCCTAAATGCATCATTATCGGGAAAATTAAATACAAAAGGTTATTTTAGGGGTCCGTTATCTTCTCTGAACTCTACTATTAACCTCTCTTTAGATAATCCACAAGTTAATGGTATTCGATTAAGGGAAAAATGGAGAGGTTCCTTTATTCGAATTCCAAATGAAAAGAAATGGGGTAGTTTGAGAATGGAGTCTGAAGGTGCTTCAATTCCAGGGGATCTTAAAGTTAACTTTAATAAGGATGGTAATTTAAATGATTTAAATCTAAGTAGATTAGGAGGTAAAATAAGTCTAAATCCTAAATCAAATTCTTATGAATGGGATGCTAATAAATTTAGATTAGATCGAGTAGAGGTGGCTTTCCCCCCAGAGAAAAGTTTTAAACGAATCTTTGGGGAAGTTTCAGGTAATGGAATATTTTCTTTTGACCCACTATTTCTTAATGGTCAGTTGAATTTAGATTATTTTAGATTGTTAGGTTTCAAATTAGAAAAAGCAAGCATTAAAGGTCAAATTAAAAATCTAGAAACTAATTTAACAGGTGAATTAATACCATCCGAAAAAGGAAAGATTAAATTTGAGATTAACAATAGTTCCGAATTTTCTTTGTTAGCTCAAGTGGATGATGTAAGTTCTAGTTGGATTGCTGCTACAGCTTTAGAGCTTCCTAAATTAGGATTGAAGTATTCAGACGCAATAGGTAAGGCGGAAGATTTAGAAAAATTTATAATTGGATATCCAAGTAGTTCTATAGATAGTCAGTTAGCAGCTTTAACTAGGTCTCAGGATTCATATAGAGAAGAGATTTCTAAAATAAATGATCAGAGCATTATTAATCCTTATGATCTTAATGGGAATATTAATGCTGATATTAAATTAAATGGTCCAAACCTATCTGATTTAAATTTAGAAGCCAAAGCCTTTGGTAAAGTTTGGACGAATAAACTGAGGATTATCAATTCCAATGATATAAGACCTTTTAGTGCAACTTTCAAAGGGAATCTAGCTTCAGGTGTGGGAGAATTTTCTTTGCTTAATTTTAATTTTTCATTATTAGCTTTAGTTGCGCCAATACCTTCAGCATTTGATGGGTACTTTGGTTTAAAGGGTAAATATAGTTTAGCTAATTCAACCCCACGAGTTACAGCAGATTTAATAATTAAGGATACGATAATTTATAACAGAAATATTATTTTAGATAATGGAAATATTTCATTAAACGATAATTATCTAAAGTTTGACATCTCTCTAAGGGATAAAACTTCGGCAAATCCGGTTAAGTTAGCTGGAACCTACCCATTAATTAGTTCGTATCCTATTGATCTAAAGGTCGAAAGTCATGGAGATGGACTGGCGTTTTTGACTGGGCTAACGAAAGGGAATGTCTCTTGGACATCAGGCACTGCTGATTTAAGCTTGCTGATTAGAGGGACACCGGCAAAACCTATAGCTAATGGCTTTTTGGTTTTAAAAAACAATAAGCTACTTTTTCAAGATAAAGAAATTAATAATTTGAATAGCACGATGGTTTTTGATTTCAATAGACTGGAAGTCCGGAAATTCAAAGCAAATATTGGACCGAATGGTGTGATTAATAGTCAAGGTGGAATTTCGTTATTTGATTCTCAATCAAGTGAAAGCGCTCCATTGACTCTTTCTATAGAAAAAACACGTATTGAAACCGTATTTGCTGACATCAGAGCTTCATCTGAAATTATTGTTAAGGGATCTATCTTGAAGCCTCAATTGGCAGGTGAAGTCCTTATTTCAGAAGGTTCAATTTTCGCGAAAAGAGCTAATAATACAGACAAGGCTACATCTTCTGAATCGAAAAGCTATAAAGATTCTAAGGTAAAAATAAATCGTAGATTTCCAGAACAATACTGGAACCAGGTAGAACCTCTAGTTCTATTTATTCAAGATGAAAATGCACCTGCAAGTCGAATAGTTAGTGCTGGGTTGCCTAATGGATTTGAATCAATATTCTTTGACAATTTAAAGCTCGTACTTGGTCCTTCATTGCGATTGGTTTCTCAACCTTTGGCAAGCTTTGAAACGAATGGATTCCTTCTCTTAAATGGTGCCTTTGACGAGACACTTGATGTTAGTGGAGTTGTTAAACTTGTGAGTGGCTATGTCAATCTCTTTACGACTACTTTTAATTTAGATCAAAGTGAACCGAATGTAGCCGTATTTGTACCGTCTATGGGCTTAGTTCCATATGTTGACGTGACTTTGAAAAGCCGTGTTCCAGATAATGTTAGAGACGTAAGTAATTTTTCTTCTAATGGCATGGCATCATTTGGTATTGGAGGATCTCGTTTCGTAAATGTCGAAGTGACGGCCTCTGGACCTGCAGATCGCATCACTGAAAATTTTCAATTGAGAAGTACTCCATCTTTGGGAAGAAGTGAGTTGTTAGGACTTATAGGAGGGAATTCTCTCGCAAATCTAATAAGTAGTGGAGGAAATGGCGATGTGCTTGCTAGCTTTTTGAATAGATCTTTTGCTTCGTATCTCCAAGGTAATATCAATGGTTTTTTAAGTGATAGGCTTCAAATATCTTTATATCCTGCATATATAAATGGAGCAGATTCAGAAGATGATGCTAATGAAAGCAGTTCTTCTAGTGCAGATCAGGAGGAGACTAATCTGCCAGGCCAACAGACATGGGTGACTGAACTAGGAGTTGACCTTAATGATAAAATTAATTTTTCAGTTCAGGCTGCTCCTAACCGACAAGATATTCCACCGAAAGGAAATATTACTTTTCAAATGAATCCCAACATCGGTCTACTGGGCTCGTTTGACAAGAATGGGAATTGGCAAAGTCAGCTCCAACTCTTTTATAGATATTAAAGCAATTAATAGTTGAAAAAATGATTTAATTGAAAAATGCTCAGTTCGATAGATTTTTATCTTCTTTTATTGCTTGATGCGCCATTAAAGGAATATTTTAAAGATATTGAAAAATTATCTTTGATTAAATAGGTTATCTAAATCAAATGAGTACAAACTTTTCAGTTCCTGATCCTTCTCCCCAGCTAGTAAAAGTAGCAGAGAGTGCAAAAAAGGCTTCTATTTTGCTTGGTCAATCCACTAATGAAAAAAGGTGTGAGGCTTTGACTGAAATGGCTAATAGTTTGAATGATAATGCCGATGAGATTTTAAAAGCTAATATGCAAGATCTTGAAAGATCAGAAAAAGAAGGGTTGAATAAATCACTTTTATCAAGACTTCAATTAACAAAAACTAAACTACAAGGATGTATTGACGGGGTTCAAAAAGTTTCAAATCTTGCAGATCCAATAGGTAAAAGACAACTTCATAGAAAATTGGATGAGAACCTTATTCTTGAGAGAGTGACAGTTCCATTAGGAGTATTAGGAGTGATATTTGAATCGAGACCAGATGCATTGATACAAATAGCATCTCTTGCTGTTCGTTCTGGTAATGGAGCTTTGTTAAAAGGAGGGAGTGAAGCAAAAGCCACAAATCAAGCAATAATGGAATCTCTTGATAAGGGATTAAGTAAATCAAATGTAGGTTCAGGCGCGTTGTCTTTGCTGACGACACGTCAAGAAAGTTTAGGCTTACTTCGTTTAGATCGGTTTGTTAATTTGATAATACCAAGAGGAAGCAACGAGTTAGTTCAGTTTATTCAAGAAAATACACGTATCCCTGTCTTAGGACATGCTGATGGAATTTGTCATTTATATGTCGATAAATCTGTAGATATTGATAAAGCTATAAAAGTAGCTTTAGATAGTAAGATTCAATATCCTGCTGCTTGTAATGCAATTGAGACATTATTAATTCATGAAGATGTTGCCGAAATGTTTTTGAAAAAAGGCTTGTCAATTTTTTCTGGTGCAGGAGTTACTCTTAAGGGAGATGCAAAGAGTCAATCTTTAGGGGTGAAAAACAAGGCTGATGAAGCAGATTGGTCTACAGAATATCTTGATTTAATTCTTTCAATCAAAATTGTTCGTAATGTACACGAGGCTATTGAACATATTCGTAAATATAGCTCTCGTCATACAGAGGCGATAGTTACTGATGATAAGGAAGTTGCTGAAAAATTTTTAAGCTCGGTTGATAGTGCAGGTGTTTATCATAATTGTTCTACTCGTTTTGCTGATGGTTTCAGATATGGGTTTGGAGCTGAAGTTGGGATAAGTACTCAGACTCTTCCACCAAGGGGACCAGTTGGATTGGAAGGCTTAGTTACCTATCGCTATTATCTCAGAGGTGATGGTGATGTCGTTAAGGATTTCGCATCTGGAGATAGATGTTTTTCTCATATTGATTTACCATTATGAATCAATTTAATAATTTAAGCGCAATTCATATAAAAGATATAAATCTATGGGCCCATGTAGGTGTTTTAGAAAGTGAGCGAATACATGGTCAAAGCTTTCTTCTTGACATTAGTTTCTGGTTGGACTTGGATGAGTCATCCAAGCTTGATCAATTACATAAATCAATAGACTATAGCGAAGCAATTAAAGCAGTTAAAAAATTTTCATTTGAAATTAAATGTTTAACGATTGAACATTTTAGTGATCAAATTTTGAATCTTCTTGAGTCTCTATATGGTCCAGTCCCAATTCATATTTTGCTGACAAAATGCTCGCCACCAATACATGGATTTACTGGAAGTGTTTTAATTGAAAAAAAAAGGAATTTCTTATTTCCTATTAATTAATTGGATACAAACAAAAGACCAATTTTTTTTGTTCATGGTTTGTGGAACAATCCTAAATTATTTGACAAATTAATAAAAAACATAAAAGAAGATGATTTTCAATTGTATAGACCACATTTGCCACACAAATATGGAAAAAAATCGCTGAGGTGTTTAGCTAGAGATCTTGATTCTAAAATTAAGGAATTAGTGGGACCGGAAATAGAAATCGATATCGTTGGCTTCTCAATGGGTGGATTGATTAGTAGACTTTGGTTGCAAAACCATAATGGCTTCTTAAGAACAAAACGTTTTTTTAGTATTGGCACTCCTCATATGGGTACCTACACAGCTCAAGTGATACCTTCTTCTTTGCTGAGTGGAATTGCAGAGATGAAAAGAGGAAGTAGTTTAATATCCCAATTAAATAATGACTTGACTTGCCTAAAAAAGGTTGAATGTTTTAGCTATTTTACAAAATGGGACTTGATGTCATTTCCAGGTTGGCAAGCAAAACTTTCAATAGGTGATTCTTATCACTTACCTGTATTGACTCATAAAGAATTGATAACCAATTCTTTATCTTTAGAGATTTTAGCCAAAAAGATCTTTGACACCTAATTTAGACCGCTATGTCTTATTAAAGCTTTTGTAGAAGGAAGTCTTCCTCTAAATTGTTTAAAAACTTGATTTGGTGAACGACTGCCACCAAGACTCAGAATTGAGTCACGATATCTTTTACCAATCTTTCTGACTTCATCTAGATTAGAAAGACCTGCCTCCTCAAATGCTGCAAAGGCATCAGAACTAAGTACTTCAGCCCATTTGTAAGAGTAGTATCCAGCAGCATAACCACCAGCAAAAATATGACTGAAGGCACAGAGAAATTGATCTTCTGGAATAGGATCCATCACTGTTGTGTTTTTTGCGATTTCTCGTCGTAACTCGTCTGGGGAAATTTTTAAATCTTCATTCCATTGACTATGCAGTTTCAGATCAGTAAGAGCAAAATGTATTTGCCTTAATGTCGCAAGCCCAGAATTAAATGTTCTGCTTAGTCTTAATTTATTGATTTCCGATTTTGGTAATGGCTCTTTCGTCTTCCAATGTATTGCTATTTCAGAAATTGTTTGATCCTCTAAACACCAATTTTCCATAAATTGGCTTGCTAATTCGACCGCATCCCATTCAACGTTATTAATACCGGCCGCTTGAGGGTAATTTACAGTTGTCAGCATATGTTGTAGCCCATGACCAAATTCATGGAAGAGAGTTTCGACTTCTTCGAAACTCATCAGACTGGGTTTTTCCGCAATAGGAGGCGTTTGATTGCAGACTAAATAGGCTACTGGAAGAACAATATCATCCTTTGTTTTTTGATTTCGGCACAGACATTCATCCATCCAGGCACCACCTCTTTTTGTAGCAGGACGACTAAAGGGATCTAGATAGAAAGAAGCAATTTTTTGGCCATCTAAATTTTTAACATTGAAGAAACGGACATCTTCATGCCATAAAGGAGCTGAATTAATTGCTTCTTCAATGTCAATTTCAAAAAGTCTTTTGCACAAGTTGAATAGACCATTAAGAACTTGATCTAAAGGAAACCATGGTCTGAGTTTCTCTTGATCAAGATCGTATTTCTCTTTGCGTAGAACTTCAGCCCAAAAACTTACATCCCATGGAGATAGCTCAAAATCTTCGTTTTCTCCATTTCTTTTGGCACACTCACGAAGATGTATAAGTTCTTTTTCAGCATGAGGCATTGCAGCCAATCGTAATTCTTCGAGTAACATCTCAACAGCATTTTCATTGTCTGCCATCTTTGTAGCTAAACTAATTTCACACCAGTTTTTATATCCTAATAGTTTTGCTTGTTTGTTTCTGAGCTCTAAAATTTCTTCAATTATTTTTTTGTTACTAATCTTTCCATAGCTAGCTCTACTTACAAAGGCTCTATAAACTTTCTCTCTGAGACGTCTATCTTTTGCATAAGTTTGAAAAGGAATGTACCTAGGCATATCTAAGCCGACTTCCCATGGGCCACTTGATGCTGATGGATCATTGCCTTCTTCATCTTTGTTACCAGAATCCTTTGCTGCAAGAGCAAATGTTTCAAGTGTTCTTTCAGGAAGCCCCTCGACTTCTGACTTGTTTTTTAGTAAAAGACTCCAATTTTTAGTCGCATCTAATACATTGTTACTAAAAGTAGTTGATAATTCAGCTAACCTCTCACTGCGAGAATTAAATAGTGCTTTTTCATTAGCTTCTAGCCCAATTCCTTTGTTTTTCATCGTAATAAGCTCTGTCTCAATTATTCTGATTTGTGTTTCAGCCTTTAAGTTTCCATGCTCTTTCAAATTTGAGAGTGCCTTAAAAATGACTTCGTTTTGAGCAAGCTTATTGCTAAATCTAACGATTGTAGGTTGCTGATTTGAATGAACCTCACGTAGTTCAGTGGAATTGCATACAGCATTCAGATGACTTACAACTCCCCAGCTCCACCTGAGCTTTTCACCTATATCATAAAGCTGAGGCATTACATCTTCCCAACTTAGAGAGCTTTTGTTTGTTAACTGTTTTTCGAGATGTTCTTCTAGTTTATTTAGTTCTTCATTTAATTCTTTTATCAGTTTGGGTATATTTTTAGTAACCTCATCAGGGGTGATTTTATCGTAATCAGGAAGACCTTCACCTTTTAATAGTGCTGTTGGCTTAATTGAAGTCATTTTTAGTTTCAAAAACTAACTGATTTGTACAAGGTTATTGGTAATTAATGATTGTGCGAGAGCATTTGTTGATACCTCATATAAATCAATAGCTATTCTTGGCCAAAAACCTATTACTAATGTAGGAACTAAGAGGCTTAACCCAATTGAAAGCTCTCTAGCATCCATTTCTTTAACTATCGATAAAGCAGGTATTCTTGGGCCAAAGAATACTCTTCTACACATTGAAAGAAGGTATATAGGAGTTAAGACAAGTCCTATAGCTGCTAAAAGGATTGTTATTGCTCTAAATAACGAAGTGAATCCTTCTTGGCTCGTTATACCAAGAAAAACGGTGATTTCACTTATAAATCCACTCATTCCTGGTAGTGCAAGAGATGCCAGAGAGCTGGTTAAGAAGAATGCAAAAGTAATTGGCAAAGCTTTTGCTAGACCGCCCATATTGGGTATGGAGAGAGTGTTGGTACGTTCATAAAAACTTCCGGTAACAAAAAACATTGCGGCGGCTATTAGTCCATGGCTAATCATTTGGAGCATCGCTCCACTTATTCCTAGTGCATTAACGGCACCAATTCCAACAAGAACAAAACCCATATGACTAACTGAACTGCATGCTATGCGTCTTTTTACATTGTCTTGAGCAAAAGCATTTAGAGCTCCGTATATAATATTTACTATCCCAATTATGATTAAAGCTGGCGCGAGAATTAAATGAGTATCCGGTAAAATTTGTACGTTAAATCTTATGAGTGCATATCCTCCCATTTTTAATAAAACACCAGCTAGTAACATTGATACCGGAGCATTTGCTTCTCCATGAGCATCGGGCAGCCAAGTATGAAGTGGAAATATAGGAAGCTTTACTCCAAAACCAATTAAAAAACCTAAATAACAAAATATGCCAAAATTTCCAGTAAAAGATTTGGATGCAATTTCACTTAAATTAAAGGTAAATTGATCTCCAGAAAGTGCTAAGGCAAGCCCACTTATTAATATTAAAAGGGAAGCCAGTGCTGTATAAAGGATAAATTTTGTTGCTGCATAAAGTTTTCTTTTACCTCCCCAAATAGCAATCAATAGATAGACAGGAACAAGTTCTAGCTCCCAAGCTAAAAAGAATAGTAAGAAATCTTGAGATAGGAAAACTAAAGCTTGGGCAGAAGCTTGTATGAGTAATAAAGCAAAATACAAACGTGTTTTTTGTGTTACTTTCCAACTCGCAGCTGCGGATAAAAGAGTAATTAGCCCGCTTAGTACAACAAGCGGAGCGGATATCCCATCTACTCCCAATGACCATTCGAGTCCAATAGAGGGAAGCCACTGAAGTCTCTCGACTAATTGAAGACTTTCGCTAGTTGAATCAAAAAGATTTGAAAATGCACCTAAGATTATAAAAAAATCGGCTAATAAAATAATTAGAGAGATATTCCTTGGAAGATTACGATTTTTGTTTTCTTGCGTTGGAAGGAAAGGCATTATCAATGCTCCAACAGCTGGTAGGAGCACAATGAGCGAAAGCCATGGGAATGCTGTCTGAGAATCTATGTTCATAGGCAGATTGGCTTCCATAATTTGGGGCAAGTCAGCCATAAGCTATCAGTTTTTGTTCGGTTTCATGAGTAGAACTACCCAAGAGTGTTTGAAATGCATTCGCTTCCTCTGAGTTGGAGACTCATTAAAGGGGCACGACTTGCTACTCCAGCAGCTTCCCAGGCTTTGACCATGGCGACACTGACTTCTCGCCCTTTATTGGCTTTGCACAACGCAATAATGCTTGGGCCTGCTCCGCTAATAGCACATCCTAAAGCTCCGGCTGCCTTTGCTGCCTCCCTCACCTCTAAACCACCTTTAATCAAACCCCATCTGTAAGGCTCATGAAGCTTGTCATGCATGCCATCAGCAATTAGATCTTCATTCCCAGTCCTTAGTCCCTGAAGCAGAAGAGTAAGTGCTCCTAAGTTGACAACTGCATCATTCACTGGAATGTTTTGTGGCATGACTCGTCTTGCTTCGCTAGTGGAAAGACGAATAGATGGAATTGCAACTACTGCTTTTATGGATTGATCCCAGTCACAGCGAACTATACGCCATCTGTCAGTCGCAGTTTTAGCTGTCACACATAGCCCTCCAATTAATGAGGGCACAACATTATCTGGATGTCCTTCAATGTCGATAGCTAGTTCTAATAGCTTTTCTTTAGGTAATGGATAACCAGCAAGTGCATTTGCTCCAACCAGACCAGCAACGATTGCTGTAGCACTGCTCCCGAGTCCCCTTGCAGGAGGGACCGCTAAATTTACTCTTGCCTCTAGTGCAACAGGTTCTATACCTGCAGTTCGCCATACTCTTTGAGCAGCTCTATAAAAAAGGTTCTCAGGGCCACCTCTTAAATGGTTCCCCTCGGTACTTTCCATTATCAACTCGAATCTTTCTCCATTCCCCTCAATTCTTCTGATAGTGAAATGGTTAGCAAGATCTAATGCTGCTCCAAGGCAATCGAATCCTGGACCTATGTTGGCTGTAGTAGAAGGAACTTCTACTACGACAGTTTGTCCTATTTTTGGCGGCCCCATGTTTTTATCCTTTAGCTAAGTCTCCCATTTGATTCGGCACTTAAGCGTGCTCTGCAAGCTGAACTGAATAATGTCGCTTCTGGATCTTTAAGAACAATCAGTGGGATTTCCTTTAAATAAGATTTAAAGCGACCTTTATTGCTAAATGCATTAAGGAAGTTAGAGGAGTTTATTCCATCGAGGTTTTTTGCTGCAGTACCACCTGAAATCCATAAACCGGAGGAACAAAGTTCTTGTAAAGCAAGATCTCCAGCTGCAGATCCATAAGCATTTAGCCATAGTTGCAAAGCTTCAGACATTAATTTATCTCCGTTATTTGCTTTCTCCCAAACAAGTGCGGGTAAATCTGTGAAGTCTGATTTTTCACTATCCATTTTTTTTAAAATTTCTTGGAGTGGATGGTTTTCATTTATTGGATCATCCAATTTCCATCTAGCAATCATTCCGAGGCCAGTCCCACTAACTATTCTTTCAATGGATATTCTTTGGATATTTAACTTCTTTTTTAGCCATTTGACTAATTCCCATTCGTTCTCTGTTCTTGGGGAAAATTCCCGATGTCCTCCTTCACTTGGAAATATAAAAATGCTTTTGGGTGTAATTAATCCTCTAGACATTCCTAAGCCAGTACCAGCTCCTATAATGGCAACTAATTTTTGATTAGTTTTGTACTCAGAATTTAATGTTCCTTGGATTACTTCATATTGGAATTTTTTGAAAAATGGTATTCCATGTATTAGAACTGAGAAATCATTTATTAATTCAATATTATTTATTTTTGAAAGCCGATATAATTCTTCTGTTTCGATATTCCATCCTAGATTTGTAATCGTAACTTTCTGGTCTTTTATTGGTCCTGCTACTCCAATACAACCATATTCAGGTAGTGATATATGATCTGGTAAGTGTTTAATAAAATCTTCAAATATTGAGTAAAAAGATTTCCATTCTGAAGAAATATAGTACTTTTTAAATAAATTTTTTGGATAGTTCTCGTTTGAATAAACAGCTAATATTGTTTTTGTCCCTCCAAGGTCTCCAGCGAGTAAATTCATTAGTTATTAAAATCGTTTTTGATTTAGGATTGATTAACTTGTATACCTTTTTTGCTAATTGACTCGTCAATTATTAATTTAAACTTGTCTATACTCATATTTCCAAGATCTTTACCTTCTCTTGTCCTTACTGAGATTTCATTATTCTCTTCTTCCTTATCTCCAATAATTATCAAGAAAGGTATTCTTTGCATAGTATGTTCTCGTATTTTAAAACCGACTTTTTCATTTCTGATATCAATTTCAGCTCTGAACCCAAAGTCAACTAATTTATTTTTAGCACTAAAACATGCTTCATTATTTCTATCAGTTATGCCCATAATCATTATTTGAACAGGTGATAACCATGTAGGAAAATTTCCTGAATAATTCTCAATTAAAATCCCAATAAATCTTTCAAAAGAACCTAAAATAGCTCTGTGAAGCATTACAGGTGTTTGTTTCCTTCCTGTAATATCTATATAACTTGCATTGAGCCTTTGAGGCATAGAGAAATCTACTTGAATTGTTCCGCACTGCCATACTCTGTTGAGACAATCTTTTAAGGAGAATTCTATTTTTGGACCATAGAAGGCACCTTCTCCAGGCAGTAGAGACCAATCTAATCCTTTTGAATCAAGTGCCTCAGATAAGGCTTTTTCTGATTTGTCCCAGATATCATCACTCCCAACCCTTTTCTCTGGTCTTGTTGAGAGCTTAATAAGAATTGAATCAAAGCCAAAGGTTTTATAAACCTCAAATACCAAATCAATGAAATTTTGGACTTCTTCTTGGATTTGTTCATCGGTACAAAATATGTGTGCATCATCTTGAACAAAATTTCTTACCCTCATTAAGCCATGCAATGCACCAGAAGGCTCATTGCGATGACAAGAACCAAATTCAGAAAGTCTAATAGGAAGATCTCGATAGCTTTTTAAACCTTGATTAAATATTTGTATGTGGCATGGACAATTCATAGGTTTTATTGCATATTCCCTGTTCTCTGAAGTTGTAGTAAACATATCTTCTTTAAATTTATCCCAATGGCCTGATTTCTCCCAAAGACTTCTATCAACTACTTGAGGAGATTTAACTTCTTGATAATCATATTTTATAATGGTTTCCCGAATAAAATCTTCTAAAATTCTATAAATAGTCCACCCTTTAGGGTGCCAAAAAACCATACCGGGTGCTTCTTCTTGTGAGTGAAAAAGTGAATACTTTTTTCCTAATTTTCTATGATCTCTTTTCTCAGCTTCTTCAATTCTATTAATATATTCTTTTAATTCTTTAGAGCTTTTCCAAGCTGTTCCATATATTCTTTGTAGCATTTCATTATTAGAGTCTCCGCGCCAATAAGCCCCAGATACTTTCATTAGCTTAAATACTCTTAGATGTTTTGTATTTGGCACATGAGGACCTCTGCACATATCAATATATTCTTGATGTCTGTATAACTTTATGATTTCATTTTCAGGGATATTTTTAATTATATCTAGCTTGAAAATTTCACCTCTATCAGTAAAAACTTCCTTTGCTTTCTCTGGACTAACTATTTCTACATCTACATTGTAATCTCTATTAACTAACTCTTTCATTCTTTTCTCAATTTTGAGAAGATCATCAGGAGTAAATGTATCTTTATAAGAAATGTCATAATAAAAACCATCTTCAATTACTGGCCCTATTGCCATTTTTGCTTCGGGGTATAATTGCTTTACAGCATGTCCAAGAAGATGAGCGAATGAATGTCTAATAATTTCTAGTCCTTCATCATCTTTGGATGTAATAATCTGTATATGAGAATTTTGAGTTATAGGAATACAAGTATCAATTAATTCCCCATTCACTTTCCCCGCTAGTGCTGCTTTTGCTAAACCAGGACCAATCTCTGATGCTATTTGGTCAATTGTGACAGAGGAATCATATTTTTTTTCAGTTCCATCAGGTAATGTAATTATTGGCATAATTTTCTACAAATTCGAATAAAATCCTAGAGCTTCTTTAACTCTCTTTAAGGTTAACTTAGAAACCTCCTCAGCAGTAAGTTTGCCTTTATTTAGTATTCTTTTTAACTCTTCTGGATCATTCATTAGTTCTTTATATTTTTCTTGAATAGGTTTAAGAACGTTAATCATTGCCTCTGTAAATTCTGGTTTGAATTTACCCCAGCCCATTTCTGCGCAATAATCAGCTGCTTTTTCTCTGCCTAGGCCGGAAATTATAGAATAAATTGTTAAAAGATTATCAGCTTCAGGTCTTGAAGGATTTCCGAATTCTAACCCTAATTCTGAGTCGGTTTTTGCACGTTTTATTTTTTTAGTAATTACATCTGGATTGTCTAATAAAGTAATCCTACTATTTTCATTTGGGTCGCTTTTACTCATTTTCTTTGTTCCGTCTGTCAGACTCATGACTTTGGAACACTCTTTCAAAATTAAGGGATTTGGAACTTTAAGTATTGGATTCTCTTTTGATCCGAATTTTGAATTAATTCGTTGAGAAGCAATATCTCTTGCAAGCTCTAGATGCTGTTTTTGATCTTCTCCAACAGGAACCAAATCAGCGTCATAGAGAAGAATATCCGCTGCCATAAGGACTGGATAATCTAATAATCCAATAGATACATTGTCGCCTTGTTTAATTGACTTTTCCTTGAACTGAATCATTCTCTCCATCCAGTTTAAAGGAGTTAAGCAATTTAATATCCAGCAAAGCTCGCTATGTGCGCTTATCTGACTTTGAATGAATATTGAGCATTTATCAGGATTCATCCCACAAGCGATATACAAGGCCGCTGTAGATAAAGAATTTTGATGAAGAGATTTTGGGTCATGCGGAGTCGTTATCGCATGAAGATCAACAACGCAGACAAATGTTTCATAATTTTCTTGTAATTCAACCCAATTTCTTATTGCTCCAAGCCAATTACCAATATGAACATCTCCTGTGGGTTGAACACCAGATAACACTCGCTTTTGATTCACTTATCCTTGCTCGCTTGTATTTGTGGAATCATCTTCATTTGAACTTGCTTCTGTTTCTTGATCATTATCTTTTCCTTCAGGATCTTGAGCAACATTGTTTGCCTGATCAGTATCAGCCACCTCTTGTTCTTTAACTGGCTTTTCTGGTCTTGCAAAAGGGTTGGGCTTTTTGTTGGCGGAGTTATTATTTTCACCGTTATAGTTTCCCCTGTTACCTCTGCCTCTTCTTTGGTCATTGGCGGGCGCTTGAGACCTATATTCGTTGACTAAATTTTCAAGACTTCCATCTTCAAGCATTTGGGCAAGAGTTCTTACTGCGAAACCTAAAACAGCAACAGTAGAACGAAGATTAAAGGCTTCTTGTAATGATCTAGCTGCTCGCATTTCATTATCACTTAAGCGAATACGAAAGCCTCCCTCTCTATTGTTAGGACCTCGACCACCTCTGAAATTATTACGACCATTTTGTCTTTGGTTTTGGAAATCGCCACCACCTGACTGATTATTGGTGTAAGAGTCACCCATGAACATATTTGCCAATAGGGGCAAGTGTGACGCATAGCCGGTACTTTTGCGACATATTTGAATATCTTGATTAGCACTTTCACATCTAATGATATTTTCCCCAGCGCAATGATTTGATTTCTTTAGGCATAAATTTTTCTTCTTAAAAACGTAAAACCTTCTTTCTTTGCGGTTATTAAGGGAAAATTTGCTTTAAAATGAAAGTTAGCTAAGAAGAAACTGTATTTATTGAAATCGTGGAAAATCATTCATTAACAAAATCTCCTCTCTCCTTGCCTTCTTTTTCGATTCCAAAAATTAGTCTTTTTATTGGGCTAACTATTACAGGTCAATGGGTTTTAAGTGATGTGGCCCATATCCCTGGGGGTGGACTTGGATTGCTATTAGGACTTGGTTTTATTTTTTATTTTTTAAAACCAGGAAAGGTTTCATTTGATGCTCCCTCTACTGTTCAAGGATGGGTAAGAAGATGTCATGACGTTTTAGAGAATTTTGAGTACTTACTTGAGGATGGAGAGCAAAGTGAAAGAAAAAAAGAACGAATTAATTCCTTACAAAAAATTATTGATAGAAGCGAAGATCAAAGCATTGGTTTCTTGAAAACAAAAGGCGTAAAATTACCTGAGAAAGAGCAATTGGAAAAAGTTTTAGGAATAAATAATCAAATAAAAGTTTCTTTTCCACCAGCTCTTCCTGTAAGAGATCGAAATTGGATTTTGCCAGATTTAATCCAAGAGCAAGATTTTATTGTTTATTCTTTGGCACTTCCAATGAGCGCAGCTGATCTTTTGTGGATTAAAAATATCCCTACAGATCAACCAGCCTGGATAATGGTTGCCAGTAAAGAATCTACAGATTGGTCTGATGAGCGAAATGCATTAGAGGCTCAATTACCAGATAGATGGACTAATAGAGTATTGAAATGGGATGGATCTCAAACAGAAATGGCAACGGTTCTTTCTCCAATTAAGAAACTTCTTGAAAATCCAAAGAAGAATACAGACATTACTAAGCAAAGACTTTTGTCTCGATTGCATAATTCTTGGCAAAAAGATTTAGAAAAATTAAGAAGAGAAAAATTCAAGGTTATTCAAACAAGATCTCAGTGGATAGTTGCTGGTATCGTTTTCGCCTCCCCTGTAGCCTCAACTGATTTGCTTGCAGTTGCAGTGGTTAATGGCTTGATGATCAAAGAAATGTCGAAAATATGGTCTTCCAAAATGAAGCCAGAATTACTTGAGGCAGTCTCTCGACAACTAGCAATGGCTGCAATTGCTCAAGGAGTGGTCGAATGGAGTGGACAGTCCTTGTTGAGCTTGGCAAAGCTTGATGGTTCCTCTTGGTTTGCTGCTGGAACAATTCAGGCCTTGAGTGCTGCTTATTTAACAAGAGTGGTTGGGAGATCGATGGCTGATTGGATGGCTCTCAATAATGGAGTAACTCAACCTGATTTAGAACTTATTAAGCAACAAGCTCCTCAACTAGTATCAAAAGCTGCTGAGCTAGAAAGAGTTGATTGGGTGGCTTTTTTAAAGCAATCAAAAGAATGGATTCAGTCTCAATCTATTAATTACAAAGTTAAATCAGTTTAAGTTTATAACTTTTCTTCTGGTATATCTTTGACTTATATTTAGATAAAACATTAATATTTTCTAAATTCAAATATATGTTTAATAAAAAGGTTGTTTCTTCTTATATTTATAAGAAAAATAAGATACTTAGTTTATCTATTCTCCTTGCTTTAAATATTTCATTCCTGACAGGATGTGTAAATAAAAACACCTATGGACCAAGCAATGATAAGCCTTTCGTTTTGACTACTTTTACAATTTTGGCCGATCTTGCTAGAAATGTTGCTGGGGATAGACTTCTAGTTAAATCAATAACGAAACCAGGAGCAGAAATCCATAGTTATCAATTTACACCTAGTGATATTGTAAAAACTAAAGGAGCAAAACTGATTATTGAAAATGGTTTAGGCCTTGAAGCATGGTTTTCGAAATTTATGATTAGTACGGGTGATATTCCCAATGTGAAATTAACCGAGGGGATGAAGCCATTATTGATAGAGGGAGATGCTTATTCAGGGAAGCCAAATCCTCATGCCTGGATGTCACCCAAAAGAGCTATGAAATATGTAGATAAAATAGTTGATGCTTTTATTAAAATCGATCCTGATGGAGCTTTTGAATACTCATCTAACGCTTCAACCTATAAAGCTAAACTTGAAACGCTTGATAAAGAGCTAAGAGATTCTTTATCCTCTATTCCTAAAGAAAGAAGATTTTTGGTGACATGTGAAGGAGCCTTTACTTATCTGGCCCGTGATTACGGAATGAAAGAGGCATATTTGTGGCCAGTTAATGCTGAAAGTCAAGTAACCCCTAGGAGAATGGTGAATCTAATAAAAAAAATCAAAGAAAATGAAGTCCCAACAATTTTTTGCGAAAGTACTGTAAGTGCAGAAGCACAAATGGAAGTGGCGAAATCAAGCGGAGCTGTTTTTGGTGGGACCTTCTACGTTGATTCACTCTCAGATCTAAATGGTCCTGCTCCTACCTATATAGATTTACTAAGGCACAATGTTCGATTAATTACTAAGGGCCTATCCATTTCATAAGTTAAAAAATAATGAACCCAATTTTTAAAAGCCATGAGAAAGATTTTATGCGTATTGAGGCAGAGCAAGTTTGTGTTGACTACAACGGTACAGTTGCTCTCTATGACGCAAGTTTGAATTTAAAAGCGGGATCAATATGTGGTCTTGTGGGTATGAATGGTGCAGGAAAATCAACTTTTTTCAAGGCTCTAATGGGTTTTGTTAGACCTTCAAGGGGAAAAATTAGGATCAATGGTATAAAGGTTAATCATGCCCAGAAGGAGCAATCGGTTGCATATGTTCCACAAAATGAAGGTATAGATTATTCATTTCCCGTGAGCGTTTGGGATGTTGTGATGATGGGGAGATATGGCGCTATGAATATTTTCCGAATACCAAGAGAATCTGATAGGAGAGCCGTTGTTCATGCCCTTGAAAGAGTTGATCTTTTGGATCTCAGAGAGAGACCAATAGGATCTTTATCAGGAGGGCAACGCAAAAGAGCTTTTCTTGCAAGAGCAATTGCTCAGCGGGCATCCGTTCTTCTTTTAGACGAGCCTTTTTCGGGCGTAGATGTACCAACTGAAAAGCTTATGGCTGAGCTATTTCTTCAGTTTCGACAAGAAGGTCATACTATTTTGATATCTACTCATGATTTGAATCATGTGAGAGATTTTTGTGATTTCGTTGTCCTAATCAATAAGACTGTTCTTGCGTATGGTGAAACCTCAGAAGTTTTCACTTCGGAAAATCTAAATAAAACATTTGGAGGTATTCCACCAAATCCTTTATCAGGGCCGACTTCAAGTAAAGATTTTATAAATGAGTGAATTTCTAATTTCCATTACGCCAATTGATTGGTTATTGGATCCATTAACTCATGACTTTATGAGAAGAGCTTTAATGGTTAGCGCATTAGTGGGAGGTGTTTGTGGCCTTTTATCTTGTTATATGACTTTAAAAGGTTGGGCCTTAATGGGTGACGCGGTTTCCCATGCGGTTATGCCAGGGGTGGTTGTTGCTTATGCATTAGGGCTCCCTTTTTCCTTAGGAGCTTTTGTTTTTGGAGTTGGTTCAGTTGCTTTGATTGGATTTGTTAAACAGAAATCTAGAATTAAAGAAGATACAGTAATAGGACTTGTTTTTACTGGTTTTTTTGCATTAGGCCTTGTATTGGTTTCAAAAATTAAAAGTAATATTGATCTAATGCAAATACTTTTTGGAAGTCCTTTAGGGATTTCTCGTTCAGATGTTAACCAGACTTTGATAATTTCGTTTATTGTTATATCTATATTGCTTATATTTAGAAAAGATTTAATGCTTTATTGTTTTGATGCTAAGCATGCTAGATCTATAGGAATTAATACAGGTATACTTCATTATTTATTATTAACTTTATTATCTCTATCAGCAGTAGTTGGTTTGCAAACTGTTGGTATTATTCTAGTAGTAGCAATGCTTATTACGCCTGGTGCCACAGCATACTTGCTGACTGATCGTTTTGATCAAATGACTTTATTAGCAGTTATTAGCAGCTCATTCTCAAGTATTCTAGGTGTTTATATAAGTTATTGGTCCGATATTGAAACAGGTGGATCTATCGTTTTAGTTCAAACATTAATATTTCTAATAGCATTTTTATTCGCTCCAAGATACGGAATATTTAAAAACCAAACTTTTATAAATAATAATTAAATTAAGTAAACAATGAGCAACCTTTCTACTGAACAAAAATGGAGTTGGTGGCCACTTTTACCGCTCTATCCTTATGGAAGAAAAAGAACAATATTCAGGGAATTAGTTCCTGATCAGATTTGGAGTTTTGAACAACTTCAGGGTATTTATTATGTAGCTGTCCCAGTGAGGCTTTTGGTTGTAAGAGTAAAGAATGGATTGATGATAATTAACCCTCTACCTCCTACAGAAGAATTGCTAAGGGACATTGATGTAATTGTGAAAAAAATCGGTCCCGTAAAAACAATTGTTTTACCAACGGCCTCTGGTTTGGAACATAAAATTGCTCTTCCTGCTTTGGCTAGAGCCTTTCCTGATTCAAAAATATGGGTTTGCCCAGGGCAATGGAGTTTCCCATTTCAGTTGCCTTTTGATTGGTTGGGAATTCCCTCTAAAAGAACAAATATCTTATTGGCTGATGGATTCCCTCATAGTGATTATTGTGACTGGATTTCATTGGGACCAATTGATATTGGATTAGGACGCTTTCAAGAAATATCTTGTTTTCATAAACCATCAAAATCTTTATTGGTTACTGATGCACTTGTGGGAATTGAAGACACTCCTCCAGAGCTCTTTGATTTAGACCCTACCCCTTTATTGTTTCATTCAAGAGAGAAGGGGTCTGAAGAGTTGATTGATACGCCAATTGCGAGGAGAAAAGGATGGCTTCGTTTGGTTCTTTTTGCTTCCTATTTAAGACCTGAAAAGTTGCTCATACCAACAATAAAAGAAATTGTTGGAAACTCTTTTAAACCAAATTTAAGAAATAAAAGAGCACATTTTGGGATATATCCTTTTTCTTGGCAGAAAGGCTGGGAGTTGTCTGCTAAAAAACTTGTAGGTAAAAACACTCCTCTCATACAAATTGCTCCTGTAATAGAAAGGCTGGTTTTCCCTAGAGGAAAAAAGGCTTTAATAACTTGGTTAAATAACGTTGAATCCTTACAGGGTATTTCATGGCTAATTTCTGCTCACTACAGCGGTAAAGTTAGATTTTCAAAATATGAAATAAAAGCATTAAAAAATAAAATTAATAACTCCGAGTGGGCTAATAAAAAAGGTGATTTTGGTTTTTTAAGTTGGTTAGATCAAAAATTATTGGAAACAGGAGTAGTCCCTCGTGACCCTCTAGAAAAGTTTAATGATTAAATTTTATCTGGGTCGACTGACATTTCCTCGTCGGACAAAAGTGTTTCCTCTAATTGTTTCCTTTGCTCCATTTGTCTAAGGAAATACCCTGTCATCATCGCAGAAGCTAATAAACTAGCTAAATTATCTTTGCTAGAAGTTACTTTTACCTCAAATTGATCTCCAGGAAGCATTCCAAGTAAACCTTGAACATTGTGTCGGATTATTTCTTGAATTTCGGGACTGGCAGATTTTGCGACTCTTTGCAAAACGTCAGCAGGTTGATCTTGTAAGTATTGAATTAGAGCATTTGCCTCATGGCCCTCATTATTGTCTGTAGCTAAAAATTCAGGATTAAACATCCAGTTTTTTCCATGTAATTACACAATATCGCAAAACGTACTCTAATAAAATTTAATTTAGGTTATGGGAACCGAATAGGTCCTATCTTTTTTAATGGCCAGTACCTTGCAAGCGCCGTACCTATAAGATTTTTTTCTGGGAGAGCTCCCCAAATATGAGAGTCTAAACTGTTATTTCGGTTGTCTCCTAAAACCCAAAGTGAATATTCGGGTACATTTATCGCGTCCATTTCATATTGAATAGGTTCTTTAATCCAAGGTTCATTTATTTCTTTTTCATTTCTATATAGTTTCCCATTAGTAACTTCTATTTTGTCTCCAGGTAATCCAACGACTCTTTTTATTAGAGCTGAACCATCACTGTAGCCTGCTTCTTTAAGGATTTTTGGAGGTTTGAAAATAACAATCGTATTTAAATTTAAATGTTTATTTAGTTGGTTATTAAGTCTTGGGGTTATTTTTTCTATCAATATTCTGTCTTGAATTTGCAAAGTTGGAATCATTGACCCAGATGGAATCCATCTAGGTTCAACTGCTTGCCATCTTAATAAAAGCGCAATTAATATCCAAACCAACAATCCTTTCCAGCTATTTTGGTTTTGATTCTTTTTTGATCCAGTAGATGTCATGAATTTTTCTTTGTTTTAGTTACTTGATGGAAAGTTTTTTACAAAAATCGAAGTAGTTGTTCTTTTGGCAATTTCACTAGCTCGTTACAATTTTTTTATCAGCTTAGAGCTCCTTAAAACTCTAGTAGCTAAAGGAGTGAAATATTTTGTCCTTTGCCCCGGTAGCAGATCAGGCCCTCTTGCTTTAGCAGCAGCAAGTCTCTCTAAAAGAAAAGAATTAACTCTCATAACATCAATTGACGAAAGGTCGGCTGCATTCCTTGCTTTGGGAATAAGTGCAGCTAGTGGACAAGTCAGTTGTGTTATTACAACTTCTGGAAGTGCTGTCGCAAATCTTTTGCCGGCTGCTGTTGAAGCAGATAGGTCATGCCATCCTCTCTTGTTTTTAACTGCAGATAGACCTTTGCGATTAAAAGAATGTGGAGCGAATCAAGCAGTTAATCAACAGGATTTTCTAAAGTCAGTTTGTAGACATTTTGATGAATCTCCAAAAGAAGGAATTCATTTAATTTCTAAAGAGAGACTGACATCGTTAATTGAAAAATCATTCGAAATGGCGTCTAACATTCCTGGCCCAGTTCATATTAACCTTGCTTATGAAGAGCCCTTGCATCCTTGCGAAATTGACCAGAAAAAAGTTCTAGATGGATGGGACTTTGAAGGATTTTTTAAGGATAAAATTAGTTCAAATAAAATTAAGGCTGTTAAAAATTTTGCAACTTTAAAACTACCAAAATTAGATCCATTTTCTTTAGGAATAATTATTGTTGGGCCATGGAGAGGAAAAGCAACACAACTTTTTTCTTTTAGGGGCGCATTAAAGAAATGGCAAAAATTAACTGGATGGCCAATTATTGCTGATCCACTTTCTGGTGTTGAAAATGATCAAGAGGGTTTAATAAATCACTGGGATCTTTTTTTCTCGATAGGTTTATTTGAAAAAATCAATGAGATTCAAGTTTTACGCTTGGGTCCAATACCACCAAGTAGAGAATTACAAACTTGGCTTAAAAAGCCTGGAAAAGTTCAATTACTTATTACTGAGGGAGATTTTCGAAATCTTGATCCAATAGGTGGCTCAACTCAATTTAGTGAAGGGTTTTCTTATTGGGTTAATAAATTGCTTGAGGATATTTCCTTAAAGCCTGCAATAGATAAAAAAATTATTAGTCAAAAGTTAACTAAAGAGCTTATAAAATATGATTTATTTATTCATGATTGGCTTGATAAAAGGTTACTCAGAAATGGGTCAATTACTGAACCTGCTTTAGCTAGATTGCTTCCTCGCTTGTTACCAAAATCTGTCCCTGTGATGCTTGCTTCAAGTAGTCCTATAAGAGATTGGTTAAGTTACTCGGGAGAAGGGGCTTTTCTGAGAAGGTGCTTTGGCTTTAGAGGTGCATCAGGAATTGATGGAACACTCTCAATGGGTATGGGATTATCAATAATTATGGGAAGAATGATTTTGATAACAGGAGATTTGGCACTTCTTCATGATACAAATGGCTGGCTATTTTCAAAGGATAAAAATATTAGCCTAATCGTAATTATGATTGATAATGGAGGAGGGGGTATATTTAATCAATTAAATATAGATAGAATTCAAGAAGGAGATTTTGAAGAAATTTTTCTTATGCCTCAGCAAGTTTGTCATCTTACACTTGCTAAAGCCTATGGATTGAAATATAAGCAAGTTGCTTGTTTGGATGATTTAGAACAAGCAATTGAATGGAGTTTTTCTTTATCAACAAATGTATTAATAAGAGTTTGTACTAACTCTGTTGAAGATCATACATTGAGAGTAAGTTTACGTGATGACCTAAAAAAAACATTATCTGAGAATTTACCAAGTTTTGACTAAATTTAATTTAAACAATGACTTTAAAACCTGTCACCTCTAATAAAATCTCTAGAAGAGTTCTCCCGGGGGAAATTATTACCTCATGGATTGCTGTTGGTGAATACAAAGATATCTTGCTTGATATAAGTCCGGAAGGAATTGCTCGCATTGCGATAAATCGACCTGAGAAAAGAAATGCTTTTCGACCTCAAACAATTTCAGAACTTTGTGATGCATTTATCAGAGTAAGAGAAGATCCCAAAATTGGAGTAGTTTTATTTACAGGGGTAGGACCTTCCAATGATGGAAAGTTCGCTTTTTGTTCTGGCGGAGATCAGGCTATTCGTGGGAGTGGAGGATACCTCGGTGATGATGGAATTCCGCGTTTAAATGTTCTTGATTTGCAACGTATAATTAGGAGCCTTCCGAAAGTAGTCATTGCCCTGGTTCCTGGTTTCGCAATCGGCGGAGGACATGTTTTACATTTAATTTGTGATTTGAGCTTGGCTGCAGATAATGCAATTTTTGGTCAAACAGGACCTAAAGTGGGGAGCTTTGATGCAGGGTTTGGTTCAAGTTATTTAGCAAGGGTTGTAGGGCAAAAGAAGGCGAGAGAAATTTGGTTCCTGTGCAGGAAATACGGAGCGAAGGAAGCATTAGATATGGGGCTGATAAATGCTATCTCATCAATTGATTCGCTCGAGTCAGAAGGGGTTAAATGGGCTAGAGAAATACTTCAAAACAGTCCAACCGCTATAAAGTGTTTGAAATTTTCTTTTAATGCTGATACAGATGGATTAGCAGGTATCCAAGAGCTTGCTGGTCAGGCAACACATCTTTTTTATACGACTGATGAGTCAAAGGAGGGAAGAAATGCTTTCATGGAGAAAAGGGATCCTGATTTCTCCGAATCAAAATGGCTTCCATGATTTTATTTGGTTTATCCAAAAGATAAATCTTTCTTTTTCATGAATTAAATGCGAATACTTTTTGCTGCTGCTGAATGTGCCCCAATGATAAAGGTTGGAGGTATGGGTGATGTTGTTGGTTCATTACCTCCTGCGCTGAAAAAGCTTGGACATGATGTTCGATTAATAATTCCAGGGTATGGAAAACTATGGACCTTGATGGATATTGCTCCTGAACCTATCTTTAGGGCCAACACAATGGGTGTTGACTTCGCTGTTTTTGAAACAAGGCATCCATCTAATGGATTGCCAATTTATTTAGTTGGACATCCATGTTTTGATTCTGAGCGTATTTACGGAGGAGAAGATGAAGATTGGAGATTTACTTTTTTTGCTAGTGCAGTCTCTGAATTTGCATGGAACTCTTGGAAACCACAAGTCCTCCATTGTCATGACTGGCATACTGGAATGATCCCAGTTTGGATGCATCAAGACCCCGAAATTAGCACGGTATTTACTATTCATAATCTCAAGTATCAAGGCCCATGGAGATGGAAGCTTGATCAAATAACTTGGTGCCCATGGTATATGCATGGTGATCACACCATGGCTTCAGCGATGTTGTATGCCGATAGAGTGAATGCAGTATCTCCTACTTATTCAAGAGAAATTCGAACATCTGAATATGGAGAAAAATTAGAGGGACTTTTAAATTATATTTCTGGAAAATTACGTGGAATATTAAATGGAGTTGATTTAGATGAGTGGAATCCAGCAACGGATAATTCATTGCCAGCTAAATTTAGTGTAGATAATATTTCTGGTAGAGCAATTAATAAAAGAGTCCTTCAAGAAAGAATGGGACTTGAAGTAAATCCAGATAAATATCTAATGGGAATGGTTGGTAGGCTTGTTGATCAAAAAGGTATTGATCTTTTACTACAAGTAGCTAATAGGCTTCTTTCTTATACTGACTCTCAGGTCGTAGTTCTTGGGACGGGGGATCGCTATTTAGAGTCATCTTTATGGCAACTTGCTATTGAGTATCCTGGTCGTTTTTCTGTTTTTCTTACTTACGATGATGCACTATCTAGGCTGATTTATGGAGGCGCTGATGCATTCCTAATGCCTAGTCGTTTTGAGCCATGTGGAATTAGTCAATTATTAGCAATGCGATATGGTGCTATCCCCATCGTTAGAAAAGTAGGCGGTTTAGTTGATACAGTAGAACCTTATAACCCTATGAATAAAACAGGTTCCGGATTTTGCTTTGATCGTTATGAACCAATTGACTTTTATACAGCATTAGTTCGTTCTTGGGAAGCATATAGACATCAAAAAAGCTGGAAGGAGTTACAATTAAGAGCAATGTTAAATAAATATAGTTGGGATAGATCCGCGAAGGAATATGAATTAATGTATAAAGATGTTTGTGGAATTAAAGAGCCTTCTCCTGATGCTGCAGAGGTTGAAAAGTTTTCTTACGGCCAAGAAGCAGATCCTTCAAGAAAAGGCGGGAAAATAAAAGTATAGGATTTTGGAGTATTTAGATTTCTTTGCCTCTGTTCAAATATTTGTATGGATATTACTTTTAGGGACTTAAATAAATTATGGGGGAAGCTAAATAATGAAAAGGGAATAGACCTGGATTTGTCTGTTGGTCGTATATCTACTGATTCGAGGGAAATTGAAAAAGGTGATTTCTTTGTCCCTTTAGTAGGTAATAAATTTGATGCTCATGATTACTTGGAGGTGGCTTTTGATATTGGTATACAGGCAGCAATAGTTTCTGAGAAATTTAATGGCTTGGTACCAACTGACCTGCCTCACTGGGTGGTCCCAGATACTCTGTATGCCTATCAACAGATTGCATTACTTCATCGGAGAAATTTAAATCTTCCTGTCGTCGCTGTTACTGGTTCTGTTGGTAAAACAACTACAAGAGAATTGATTCGGGCAATTTTGTCTCCTCTTGGTGAAATTGTTTCAAGCAGAGGGAATGAAAATAATGATGTTGGTGTTCCAAAAACTCTGCTGAGAGGGTCGGGAACAGATGCTGCATTTGTTCTTGAAATGGGTATGCGTGGTTTTGGTCAAATTGAACGTCTCTCTCGAGTCGCTGAACCTGATATTGCTGTAATTACAAATGTGGGACAAGCTCATATTGGTATTCTTGGTAGTAGAGAAAATATTGCAAAGGCCAAGTCGGAAATCACTTCAAACCTAAGACCTGATGGCGTTGTGATTATTCCTTTTGGTGACAATCTCTTAGAAAAAGCTTTAGTAGAAAAATGGTCAGGACGTATTGTTCGAGTAGCGATAGAGGACTTTTCACTGAATTGGTTAGGTTGTAATGATGATCATTTTGCTTTTCAAGATATTGATCCAGATTATATTTCTCAAATTGACATGCAAAATAATTTCATATCTTTTGAGGGAAGTAAATTTAAATTGCCCCTTGAAGGTAGGCATAATGCAATGAATTTCCTTATGGCATTGACCGTCGCAACAGAATTAGGACTATCAATAAAGAATCTTGATCAATTAAAAATAAATATGCCAATGGGAAGAAATAGATTGGTTAATTGTGGACAGTATTTAATTTTAGATGAGACTTATAATGCCTCTCCAGAATCTGTTATTGCATCTTTAGAGTTATTGGTAAGCAAGCCTGGTAGACATTTTGCGGTTTTAGGTACGATGCTCGAGTTGGGTTCTGACAGTAGTTCACTTCATCAGAAAGTTCTTAAAAGAGCCGTTGAATTAGACCTTACTGGAATTGTTTTTGTGTCTTGTGGGGAGGAATCTAATATAATAAAAAAGACAATCAAAGAATTACCAAATCATGATGTAGTTAAGACACCAAGAGATGCTGCTAAATCACTATTGTCATGGCTTTCCCCGGGAGATAATATTTTAATTAAAGGTAGTCGTAAGTTGGAATTGGAAAAAGTAATACCTTATTTACAACAATAACTTCGCTGCTGTCGTTAATCAGTCTTAGTTCTAATAATTGCTTTTGACCTTTCAACTACTAAACTCTTATCTGGGATATCTTTACTTACCGTTGAGCCTGCACCAATAGTTACATGTGAGCCAATCTTGATGGGTGCAACTAGGACTGAATTTGCACCAGTTTTTGAACTATCATCAATTATTGTTCTATGTTTATTTTTCCCATCAAAATTAGCTGTGATAGTCCCTGCTCCAATATTAATATTTTTCCCAAGAGTTGAATCTCCTACATAACTTAAATGATTGATTTTTGTTCCTTCGCCAATAAAACTTTTTTTTATTTCTACAAAGTTCCCTATCTTAGAATTTTTACTTATGTTTGATTCCGGCCTTATGTGAGCGAATGGACCAATTGAGGTGTCATTCCCAATTGATGCTTCATTGATGAATGAATGAATGGCTAAAACATTTTCCGCAAGTGTAGAATTTGTTATTACACTACCTGGTCCTAAATGACATCCATTGCCAATAGTGCATTTACCACGGAAATGAGTTTGTGGCTCAATAATTACGTCTGTACCAAAGTTCGAATCCTCACTCAACGAACAACTTATAGGGTCAACAAATGAAACACCCTTACCCATCCAGAAGGATTTAAGTCTCTCTTGGATGTAGCGTTCGCATTCAGATAGTTGAACCCTATCGTTAATACCCTTAATCTCAAATGGATTATCTACCTCAAAATGAAATGCTTTTTTGAGTAAACTTATGGTATCTGTTAGATAAAGTTCATTTTGACTATTTTGGTTAGATAACAGGTTTAAAACATCTGATAATTGTTGCCAATCAAAACAATATATACCCGCATTTATTAAATTATTTTTTCGCTGTTCATTAGTGCAATCTCTGTCTTCAATGATTTCTTTTACTAATCCTGACTTATCTGTGAATACTCGTCCATACCCTGTTGGAGAGTTTAAACTTGCAGACAAAAAAGTTACACTCGCGTTGGATTCTTTGTGAAATTTTAAAAGTGAACTTAGAGTTGCCTCTTTTAGTAGTGGGACATCTCCATTTAATACTAAGAGTTCTCCCTTAAATCCTTTTAATTGAGGCCTTAATTGTTGGATCGCATGTCCAGTTCCATTTTGAGGTTCTTGAAGAACAAAATCTAAGTCTCGATATTTTTTCAGAGACTCCTCCACTAAGTTAGCGTGATGTCCTACAATAATTAATCTACGATTTGGCTTCAGCCCCTGAGTACAAGACAAAACCCTGTCAATAAGTGATTTTCCTGCTAAAGAGTGAAGAACCTTAGGCAGGTCGCTTTTCATTCGCGTACCTTTTCCAGCTGCTAAAATTGCGATAGCAAGCATTAGAATACTTTTTTTGAAATCTAATTGATTTACTGAGATTGCGCACTATTCCATTTTTTTCTCCAGGATGATGTGTTAATCAATTGACTTTTAGATTGCTCTATTTCTCTGGTTGAAATGATTTCTTTAGAGCTTCCTATCCCAGTTGGATCTCTATAAGGAATTGATGATCGTGTAGTGAGATGTTCTAATTCTCTTAGGCTTAACTCTTTGAGCTGACAATTATTTGAAATGAATTGTTGTTCTAAATTTTTTTTCATTGCAACTGTTCCCACACTCCATTTATGTTGCTCATCCATTGAGGGAATTATTGAATAGATTTTCAAGCCTGCTTTTTTTAAACTAGCTCTTATTGAAGCAGCACTTGAATAGGTGATTAAACGACCATCTAACGATAGCTTTGCAGATAACAAAAAGATAAATTGTTCACTCCAAAGTTCAGGACATTTTTGTGGAGAGAAAGGATCAAGAAGGATTAAATCAAACCTCAATGAATCCTGTATCTTGGATATTGTTTGCCTAGCATCCCCCCAATGCATAGTTCCTTCATTAGAACCTTCAATCCATTTATTTGACTTTTTTAGGCAATTAAAAAATTCCAATACTTTTGGAGACCATAAGTCTTGAAATGATTTTTCATTTAGACCAATATTTAAAGGCCTTTGATCAATCTCAAGACCATGCCATTCGATTTCGTGATTATGTTTAAATAACTCTTCTAGAATACATCCAGTGTTATACCCCAACCCCATACAGACATCTAAAATAACTATCCTTTTTCTATTAGGAAATTGATCTAATTGAGCGGGTAAGAGATATTTATTAATCGATTCTTTAAGTGCTCCGTTCGTATCATGAAACCCTTCTGCATAGTTCAAGTTATAAAGGCTTAAACTACCATCTTTTGTTGTATGTTTTTTTAAATCAATCAATTTAAAAAAAACTAATTTTTTTGATGAAGTCTTTTGAGATCTGTCCAAAAATCAGGATAAGAGATGGCGGCAGCTTCACTATGTCTTAAAGTTGAATTTGAATTAGCCATTATTGAGGCTATAGCCAAGCTCATAGCAATGCGGTGATCGTCTTCGCTATCAAGATCAGATCCATGTAATTTATTCCCTCCATAAATTGTTAGACCATCTTGATGTTCATCTAATTTCGCTCCCATTCTTTTTAGCTGTCTGGCCATTACTGCTAAACGATCAGTTTCTTTGACTCTCAACTCACCTGCTCCTTTTATTTCGCTGATACCGTTACAAAAACATGCTGCCACAGACAATATAGGTATTTCGTCTACTAGTCGTGGCATTATCTCTCCATCAATGTTAAATGGTTTCAAGTTTTCTTTGTAGAAAACTTGAATGTCTCCTACCGGTTCACCAGCAACATCTCTTGTGTTTGTTACATTGATATTTGCCTCTATTATTTCTAATACGTCAAGTATTCCAGTCCTTGTTGGATTCAGGCCAACATTTTCTATGATTAGTTCTGAACCGGGTATGATGCTACCTGCTACTAGCCAAAATGCTGCGGAACTAATATCACCCGGAACAATAATCGATTGACCTTTTAGATCTCTCCCAGGGCAAACAATTATATGTCTACCCATTTCACCATCAACTTCTAGATTGGCTCCAAAAGCTTTTAACATTCTCTCACTATGGTCTCTTGATCTGGCAGGTTCTATAACAGTCGTTGAACCTTCTGCTCTAAGAGCAGCAAGCAGAATTGCTGATTTTATTTGAGCACTTGCCACAGGAGTACCAATTACAGCACCTCGTAATTTTTTCCCAATAATCGATAGGGGCGCAAAGTCCCCACCGCATCTTCCCGAAACTTTTGCTCCCATCATTTTTAATGGATGCCCTACTCTTTTCATTGGCCTATTTCGTAGTGATTTATCTCCTGTAAGTATGAAATGATGATCTTCTTGACCAGCTAACAATCCCATTATCAATCTCATCGTTGTTCCTGAATTTCCGCAATTCAAAATATCCTGAGGCTCTTGTAGGCCATTTAATCCAACGCCATCAACTTCAACAACGTCTCCTTTTTTTATTGGACTAATTTTTACTCCCATTGATCTCAGGCATTCAGCAGTGCTTAATGGATCTTCAGCAGGTAAAAGACCCTCAATTATTGTTTTCCCTTTAGCTATTGCCCCAAACAGTAGTGCACGGTGCGATATTGATTTGTCTCCAGGTACTTTCACTGTGCCATAGAGCTCCCCTCCTTTTTGAAGGTTTCTTAAAGACTGATCTTTAGTGGGAACTTTCAATGAAAAAAAAATATATTTTTTATTTTATTTATGGATAAGCGTTATTCCAAATTTATGAATTGTTTATTTGTTTTTGACGCATTAGTTCTTCGATAACGTACCCAAATAATTCTGGACTTGGTTGGTTGTTCTTTAGTTCCGATAATCCTAGTTCAGCCCATCTTGCATCAACTTTGTCTTCAAGTTCTTTGGACCTTGTTAAGGGTTTGCCCCAATCATGATTTTTTTCTGGACCAATTTTTGTTGTTGCATCTATAGCTAATCTCCCTCCTAAGCCTATGTGCTCACTCGCGAAATCAAGAGTATCAAAAGGAGTATTTTCCAGTATGAAGAGATCTCTTTGAGGATCAACCTGACTGGATAAGACCCAAACCACTTGCCTAGGATCTCTTACGTTAATTGTTGCATCGACAACGACGACAAATTTTGTATAGGTAAACTGGGGTAAAGCACTCCAAAAAGCCATTGCTGCTCTTTTTGCTTGACCTGGATATGCTTTATCTATTGATATAACTGCTAATTTATAACTCAATGCTTCCATTGGGAGGAAAAAATCAACAATTTCAGGAATTTGTTGCTTCAGTATTGGTGTATAAATTCGATTCAAAGCTATTGCGAGCATGGCCTCTTCTTTTGGAGGCCTACCACTGAAGGTTGTTAAAAATATTGGTTCTTTCCTTTGTGTCATGCAGTGGAATTTGATTAAAGGTGAGGATTCAGCACCTCCATAGAAACCCATATGATCTCCAAAAGGACCATCCATCATTTCTTCCCCAGGAGATATGGATCCTTCCAGAACGATTTCACTGTGACTTGGGACTTGAAGATCGATGGTTTTACATTTTGTTAATCGAACACCCTCTCCTGCATATAAGCCTGCAAAAAGCCACTCACTCAACTGAACTGGAATAGGAGTTGCTGCAGCCATAACAAGAAGTGGGTGAACTCCAATAGCAACAGCAACTTCTAACTTCTTGTTCATTGCAGCTGCTTTGCGAAGATGTCTAGCACCTCCTCTGACACTTAACCAATGGACCGTCATGGCCTTTGCAGATTGTCTTTGAAGCCTATAAACACCAACATTTGGCACCCCTGTCTCAGGATCTTTTGTTATGACCAGACCTAAAGTGATGGCACCTCCTGCATCCTCTGGCCATGGACGTAAAAGTGGCAAATGATAGAGATTTAAATCTTTCTCACCAATTACTTTTTGATGGCATGGTGGTAAGAGATCAATATCTGGTCGTGCTTTAAGTAAATCCCAAGCAACTGCGGCAAAAGCTTTCGTTTCTTTAAATCCTTTCGGTGGTCGCGGTTGCTGAAGTAGGGCTAATTTCTTACCTAAATCTTCCAACTCTTCTTGCTTCTCTAAACCCATACTCCAAACCACACGTTCCATAGTTCCAAGCAAATTGACTGCAACAGGGATAGATGAATCTTTTACATTTTCAAAAAGTAGAGCAGGTCCCCCCATCCCTAGGACTCTGTCACTTATCGCTGCAATTTCTAAGTCACTATCAACTGGACTGGTTATTCTCTTTAATTGTCCTTTCTTTTCGAGAAGAGTAAGAAAATCTCTAATGTCCCGTGTAAGAGGTTCTTGACGAAATAATTTCATGAAGGTCTGCACGACTAATCTATATATCTAGTTACTGTGACGCAAGTTATCAGCCTTTGTGGAAATGAAACTTTCTTATTTTTATGTAGCGGCAGATGTGCCAAGTGGAATTATTCCTGAATCCTCCGTAGTGATTGATGTTCTTAGAGCTACAACAACAATTGCCTGGGCTCTTGAAAATGGTGCAGATTCAGTGCAAGTGTTTGCAGATGTTGATGAACTTAAAAAGCAAGCGAGTACTTTTAATGATAAAGAAAAAATTCTTGTTGGTGAGAGAGGAGGAACAAAATTAGATGGATTTGACTTGGGAAATTCTCCATTAGGAGTCTCAACTGAAAGAGTAAAAGGTAAAAGAGTTTTTATGAGTACTACTAACGGAACAAGGTCACTTCATCGTGTTAGGGAATCTAAAAGTTTGTACACGATGGCACTCCCTAATAGAAAGGCAATTGCTGAAAGATTGAAAAGTGACAATCCTAAGGAAGTTTGGATTGTTGGGAGCGGTTGGGAAGGATCCTATTCTTTAGAAGATTCTCTTGCAGCTGGTGCATTGGCCTCATTTTTAATGGATCAATTAGAGTCAGTACAAATATTAAATGATGAATTAATGTCCTCTATAGCATTATGGAAAACTTGGGAGAATGATGTTGAAGGATGTTTACGTATTGCAAGTCATGGACAAAGACTGGTCGGAATAGGTAATCATGATGATGATTTCGCTTGTTGCGCTTCTTTGGACAACCTTTCTGTCATACCCAAGCAGATTGAAATGGGCGTACTTCGCTCAAACTAAACTTTTAAATTATTTTCTTTTTAATTAAGTGTCAGATTTTTTGGCTGCGGCCTTACAGCTAACAAGTACTTCAGATATAGATGCAAATCTAAATGCTGCCGAAGAACAAATTGAGTTAGCATCTAGGCGTGGTGCGGATCTTGTTGGACTCCCTGAAAACTTTGCTTTTTTAGGTGAAGATCAAAAAAAATTAAAAATTGCTTCTTCAATTTACGAAAAATGCAATAGTTTTTTAGTAACTATGGCAAGGAGATATCAAGTAGTTTTGCTTGGAGGTGGTTTCCCTGTCCCTGCTGGCGATGGCGTAAGAACTTTAAATAGAGCTGAGTTGTTTGGTAAAGATGGTCAATCTTTAGCTAGATACGACAAGATTCATCTTTTTGATGTTGATCTTCCGGAAGGGAATACTTATAGAGAATCTGAAACAATTGTTTCTGGGAGCGAATCTCCACCAGTCGTTGATGTTCCAGGCCTTTGTAAAATCGGATTGTCTATTTGTTATGACGTTAGATTTCCTGAACTTTATAGGGATTTGGTCAATAAAGGTGCCGATTTATTAATGATTCCAGCTGCTTTTACTGCTTTTACGGGGAAGGATCATTGGCAAGTCTTGCTTCAAGCAAGAGCTATTGAAAATACCGCTTATGTTGTTGCTCCAGCTCAAACTGGTCGGCATTACGGCCGAAGGCAAAGTCATGGACACGCGATGGTTATTGATCCATGGGGTACAGTTCTTGCTGATGCAGGAGTGGTTCAAGGAGCTGCAATAGCACCTGCTGATAAAGAGAGAGTTGAGAGGATTAGAGGACAAATGCCCAGCCTTAAACATCGAAAAACTGAGCTTTTTAGTTGATGTTTAAAGATCAATCTTTAAAGTCAAGATTAGCTTTTTTTGCGGGATTAATTTTTTGTTCCAATCTTTTTATTTATTTACCTCTTAGATCTGCTAGTGCACTTGCAGCTTGGGCTTTGACTAGTAATGGCACCCTTAAATTGCGAACTTCTTCTGGTGCTAACTTAGAAGCCTTTTATCAATCATCTACAGGTGGTAAAGGTGAAAGGGTATGGATTGACTTCCCTGGAGAATTAAGCCGACCTCGCACTATTAAAGGCAATGGTTCGATTAAGGAAATTAGATTAGGTAAACCTACTAATGGTAAAACAAGGCTTGTTATTGAGTTTTTACCTTTAGTTGAATTAGAACCCTCAAAATTAAAATTAATTGGTATTTCTCCAAATATTTGGGAATTGAAATTTATTGGGT
>QCIR01000001.1 GCA_003216575.1 Prochlorococcus sp. AG-402-M23 | reverse complement strand
CCTTTTATTCTTTGGGCACCCCACTCTGGAGAGATATCTTTAGGGTGTCTACCCCAGACCTTTTCTGTATAACTTTCAAAAAACATTGAATATAATTTGTACCCAAATCTAGATATAATAAAATCTTCAAGATTCTTTGACTCTTTTTTATTTAGCTTGCTTTTTAGATAACTTAATCCTACATTTATAATTTCAAATGTGCCTATATTCTTGATTGTTTTTAGATTAAGTTTTAGAGGGTAATCATACAATTTTCCGGAATAAAGTATTCTTGATTTTCTCTTTCTTATTAGCATAATTCGGTTGTCATTATTATTCTTTTCTTTTAAGGTTTTCAAGCCTTCAATATTCCTACTGGAATTTTGATAACTTACTATCTCTGAATCATTAAGTGATGAAATATCAATTGGAAATTTATTGGTCCACCATTTCATTACTTCATCTGATTTTGAAAAAAATCTATGTCCTCCAATATCTATACGATTCCCCTTGTAATTAATTGTTTTAGATATCCCTCCTATATAATTACTCTTTTCGTAAATATCAATAGAAACATCTTTTCTTAATTCAAGTAATTTATCACTAAAAGCTAATCCTGCGGGGCCTGCTCCAATAACAGCAACCTTCATACTAAAGATATCATATTTTAATAATATAACAGGATACTAATCTTTTGACATCAGATTTATGAAAATAAGATTCTTTTTATTCATAAATTCTTTTGAAAATAAATATATTATTTTCATTTAATTTTTTAGTTTTAGATAATAAATTATATTTGGATGTTTTTTGATTTAAACAATTGAATGAATAATCATTATTTTCAGTTATTATATATTCTGGAGCGTATTTATTTAGTGCTTCACATAGTTGATTTTTAACTGGCATTAAAAATTTGTAATCGAGCTTGCTATGTTCATTTATGACGTTGTCCAATTTTCCTTGTGATATATTTCTAAAAACTGCTTTTTGTGGAAAACCATGTCGTGATTCGTCTAGTTTCCAATGTATATAATTATTTTCAGGTGCTAGGAAATTAAAGGATCTATTTTTAAGCTTTTCTTGATTAACAAAATCTTTTATTAGGCTGACCTTATATGATTTTAATGATATTTTTTTATAAATTACCTCATTTAATGCATTCGTAACACTTTGATTTGTTATTAGGCAAACAATTAAAAGAATTATAGATATACTTTTAATTGAAAATTTAATGATATGAAAATCATTAATCATTTTATTTATTCTAGTTATTAATACTAGTAATAGTACTATGCTTATTAATATGAAGGGGCTGAATAATGTAAAATAATGTCCAAAGAAATGCTTCCTATAAAACATTATTTCTAAAAGAGCCGGGTTTATTAAACCAAAAAAAATTATATCGGTATCAAGTTTATATAGCTTTGATAAACTATTTTCTACTTTATGATAATAATTGATTATGATTTTTCTAAAAAGTATTCTTGATATTGGCAATAATATCATTCCTAATAAAATAGGGTATAATATTGGATTTCTACCTATATTTATATATTGTCTATAGAAGATGTTATGGTTTACATAGTCTATTGAATTTAATTTTATTCCATAGACAAAATCTGACAAGTTCCCATTCCATATATATGGTGTCAGGTTGAAAAGCGTTATGTAAAATATAAGTATTAAAATCCATTTTAGCTGACTTTTTATATATTTTAAATATCTTCTATTTCGCTCTTTCCCTTCTCTATCGAATATTAATTCTCTTTCTCTTAAACTTAGCCATAGAGGTAGAACTATTATATTAAGAACGTAATAAGGTCTAATCGATATAGAGAATGCTGCTGTTATTGCTGATAAGTTGTATTTTACTGTACTCTCTTTTTTCTTGTTAAAGTATCCTATGACAATGCTAATTAGGCATAGTGATGAACTAATCGCGTTTATATGGTGAAATGATCCGTATACGCTAACTAATATTGTTAAATATAATATAGTGCCAAAATATAGTATTGAATTTTCGTCTTTTTTATTTATTTTTAGCTTGCTATCTTTTATCATATCTTTTAACATCCAATATCCAATATATACAGATATTATGCTAATTATTAATGTTAGCAAAACAAATATACTTGTACTCTTAAAGGCTGCTGGTAATGAAAAAATGTATTGAACAACTGGTGACTTGTCGTCAAATTCTTTTGTCCATATTAATTCCCCATGTAATAACCTACTCCCAAAATACATGAATTGATCTATGTCGTGATCGTATTTCTCTGTAATTAACTCCTTTGTTGTTAATATTATAAATACCAATGAATAAATTAAACTGGTTAATATCAGACTCATAAATTTTATTATTATTATATTGTGGTATTTGGCTTTTATAGGTGCTTTTTGTCTCTCTGCTTTTAAATCGTAGTACTACTATAATTTAGATGTCGACTTCCAATATTTTTAATTTTGAATGACTTGGCCTCTTATTTTCTTGGAGATCCTATCTTAGGGCTAGGTTTTTTTGCTTTTTTCGTCTTATTATTCTCTCTGCCCATTTCTTTTTGGTCAGTTGCTGGTGGCCACAATTCTTCAACTGTAAAATTCTTAATTGCAATTGCAAATATTTTCTTAACTTGTCAATTGATTCTCAGATGGTGGCAGTCAGGACATTTTCCAATAAGTAATCTTTATGAATCACTTTGTTTCTTAACATGGGGTTGTACTTTGACCCAACTTTTTGTTGAAAGGGCGTGGGGTTCTCCAATAGTTTCTGCAGTTGCGACTCCTGTTTCATTGCTTTCAATAGGTTTTGCTAGTTTTGCTTTGCCAGATAATTTGCAAGCCTCTGCTCCTTTAGTCCCAGCTCTTCGCTCTAGTTGGCTGATAATGCATGTGAGTGTGATTATGTGTTCTTATGCTGCATTACTAATAGGATCGATTTTATCTTTTGCTGTTTTTTTTGTTGATTGGAACAAACAATTCAACATTCGCAGTAGTTCCTTAGGGTCTGGTGCATTTAGGCAAACATCAGACTTGTATTTGCAAGGTAAGAATTTAAATCTCGATTCATTTCAACCGGTTGAATTTACAAATGCAGAACAACTTGATTCTTTAAGTTATAGATCGATAACAGCTGGATTTTTGTTGCTTACAGTTGGTCTCATAAGTGGCGCTGTATGGGCTAATGAGGCTTGGGGGAGTTGGTGGAGTTGGGATCCTAAAGAAACTTGGGCTTTAATTTGTTGGTTGGTTTATGCGGCTTATTTGCATACCAGGATAACAAGAGGTTGGGAAGGTAAAAAGCCTGCAATGCTTGCAATTGCAGGCTTTTTTGTGATTATTGTTTGTTATATTGGTGTTAACCTTTTAGGCGTTGGTTTACATAGCTATGGCTGGTTCTTTGAGGCTTAGGAATTAATAATCTACGATTTATCTTTCTAAAATTATTCCATTCTGTGCATCATTTGCGACATTCCTCAGTGCATCACAGCCTTCCTTAAGTGTGGGATAAGCAAACATCCCACTACCTGCAATGAAGCAGTTTGCTCCGGCTGCGCAGCATTGAGATAATGACCAATCTGCTTTTATTCCTCCATCAACTTCTATATCTACGTCGTATCCATTCTCTAAAATTAGTTTTCTTAATTGAGTAATTTTGTTGAGCATTGTTGGAATATAAGCTTGGCCACCAAATCCAGGGTTAACAGTCATTACTAGTACGTGATCGACCATGTCTATTACATCCTTAACCATATCCATAGGAGTATGAGGATTAAGAGCCACTGATGGAGATCCACCCAGTTGACGAATTTTGCCAAGAATTCGATGCAGGTGAACATTTGCTTCAGCATGAGCAATTACAACACCAGGTTCTCCATTCTCACCCTTGCTTGCTTCTACATAACCATTAAGCATGGTTTCACAGTTGTATTGACTAACCATTAGCTGAGTTTCAAATGGAACTTTGCAATACTTCCTGCAGGCTGAAATCATTTCTGGGCCAAATGTGAGATTTGGAACAAAGTTCCCATCCATCACGTCAAACTGAATTCTATCTACACCTGCTAATTCAAGATCTTTTACACACTTACCCATATTTGCCCAGTCTGCGGGCAAGACTGAAGGGATGATTTGAACTGGACGGTGATCAGAAAAAATTGGTGATGAAATGGATTGAATCATTGTTTTTTGACTTATGGCAGAGATTCTATTAATTCATGGCCACAAGTTCTAGTGTGACCTTTCACTGATACAGTAATTATCGCTTATCAACAGATAATAAGTTTTTTGTGAGTACTTTTTTCTGAGCATTTTTCAATGCCCTTAATTACTTACAATATTGTCTGCCTTAAGGCGTAAATTTCTTTACCTAGCTGCAAAAAGTGGATCGTACTCTCGTCCAAGAAATTCTTGAAGTAGTTGAGCAAGCAGCAATTGCTTCTGCTCAATTGACTGGTTTGGGTCAAAAAGATGAGGCTGATGCAGCTGCCGTAGAGGCAATGCGAAAAAGAATGGGAACTATTCAGATGCAAGGAAGAATAGTTATTGGAGAAGGCGAAAGAGATGAGGCTCCAATGCTTTACATCGGAGAAGAAGTAGGTTCAGGATCAGGCCCTGGAGTTGATTTCGCAGTAGATCCTTGTGAAGGAACTAATTTATGTGCTAACAATCAGCGTGGATCTATGGCTGTTTTAGCAGCTTCGGATAGGGGCGGTTTGTTTAATGCTCCTGATTTTTATATGAATAAATTAGCTGCACCTCCAGCAGCTAAAGGAAAAGTTGATATAAGAAAAACTCCCACGGAAAATATAAAAATCTTGAGTGATTGCCTTGGTATTGCAATAAGTGATTTAACTATTGTTGTTATGGATAGGGCTAGACATAAAAATTTAGTTTCTGAAATTAGAGCTACTGGCGCCAGAATACAACCTATTTCTGATGGTGATGTTCAAGCGGCAATAGCATGCGGTTTCGAAGGGACTGGAACTCACTGTTTGATGGGTATTGGCGCCGCTCCTGAAGGAGTTATCTCTGCTGCGGCAATGAGGGCGCTGGGTGGTCATTTTCAAGGACAGATTGTTTATGATCCTGCGATAGCCCAAACTTCTGAATGGGCAGATTATACAAAAGAGGGAAATATTAAAAGATTGAATGAAATGGGCATAAATGATATTGATAAGATCTACGAAGCCAATGAACTAGCTTCAGGTGAAAATGTTGTTTTTGCTGGTAGTGGAATAACAGATGGATTGCTTTTTGATGGAGTTAAATTTGAAAAAGATTGCACCAGAACTAGCAGCCTTGTGATTAGTACACTTGATCAAACTGCAAGATTTACAAATACAGTTCACATCAAAGATGGTGCTCAAAGCATCTCTTTGAAGTGAGATTTAAGTAAATGAAGTAAGGGGCTATTTATGCATATTGCTGTCGTCGGTCTTAGCCATCGCACGGCCCCAGTCGAAGTGCGTGAAAAGCTAAGTATTCCAGAAGAACATGTAGATAAATCATTTGAAAATTTAAAGAAAATTGATCAAATTTTAGAAGTATCCATTTTGAGTACTTGTAATCGGCTAGAAATTTATAGCTTGGTTAAAGATCCTCAATTAGGAATAGAGGCTATTAAATCTTTCCTTCTCGAATTTTCGGGTCTTAATGAGGAGATTTTATTTCCACACTTATTTAACTTTGTTCAAGAAAAAGCCGTTTCTCATGTGATGAGGGTTTCTGCTGGTTTGGATAGCTTAGTTCTAGGAGAGGGGCAGATTCTCTCTCAAGTAAAAAAGATGGTACGTCTTGGACAAGATCATCAAAGTTTAGGTCCTATTTTAAATAGGTTATTAACTCAAGCAGTTAGTACTGGTAAACGAGTAAGGAGCGAGACAAATCTTGGGAGTGGAGCAGTTTCAATAAGTTCTGCTGCTGTAGAACTTGCTCAATTAAAACTTGGACAGGCCCACGGGAGAGATCAATTAATGACTTTAGAAACTGAGAAGGTCACTGTTGTTGGCGCTGGACGCATGAGCCGTTTGTTGCTTCAGCATCTTCAATCAAAAGGGTGTTGTTCGCTTACTCTCTTAAATAGAACTAAGAAGAGAGCAGAGGATCTTTCTGCTTCTTTCCCTGATATTCAAATTGATTGTCGATTAATTGATGAGCTTGATAACTGTCTTTCTATGAGCACCCTTGTATTTACAAGTACAGCAGCGAATGAGCCAATTATTGATGCTGAAAAATTGAAGAGGATAGAGAAGAAACCATTGCTTAGACTTATTGATATTGGAGTTCCAAGAAATATTGCTTCTGATGCTAAATCTGTTTCAGGAATTGAATCTCATGATGTTGATGACCTTCAAGAAGTTGTTTCAAGAAATCAAGAAGCAAGACAAAAACTTGCCTTAGAAGCTGAAGGCTTGATCGATGAAGAATGTCGTATTTTTTTAGAGTGGTGGGATAGCTTAGCGGCAGTGCCAACAATTAATTGCCTTAGATCGGGTTTGGAGTCAATTAGAAAAGAAGAGCTTCAAAAGGCTTTAAGCAGAATGGGCCCTGATTTCTCCGCCAGAGAACGCAAGGTCGTTGAGGCACTAAGTAAAGGAATAATCAATAAAATACTTCATACTCCAGTAACAAAGTTAAGAGCGCCTCAGTCAAGAAATGATCGTAGAGCTTCTCTTGATGTGATTGAAAAACTTTTTAATCTTGATGTATCAAGTTCTTTGAATAAGCCAAAAAACAACTGATATTATTATTAACTTCAGAAATTCTTACTACAGATCTCTTTTTTCTGGATTTATGAGCACTCTATCCAGTAGGTTTGCTCCGAATAGTCGATTGATAGTGCCTTCATGAAGAGAGTACTTGCCATCATTCTTGGCGGTGGAAAAGGATCACGCTTATATCCATTAACAAAGATGAGGGCAAAACCCGCTGTTCCGTTAGCGGGTAAATATCGTCTAATAGATATTCCTATAAGTAATTGCATCAATTCGGACATCAGTAAAATGTATGTTCTTACGCAATTTAATAGTGCTTCGCTTAATAGGCATATTGCCCAAACTTATAATCTCAGCGGACCTTTTGGTCAGGGTTTTGTTGAGGTTTTAGCTGCTCAGCAAACGCCAGAAACTCCTTCCTGGTTTGAGGGAACTGCCGATGCTGTAAGAAAATATCAATGGCTTTTTCAGGAATGGGATGTAGATGAATATTTGATTCTTTCTGGGGATCAGCTTTATAGAATGGATTACAGCCTTTTTGTTGAACAGCATAGAAAAACCGGAGCAGATTTAACCGTTGCCGCTTTGCCAGTAGATGCAGCCCAAGCTGAAGCATTTGGCTTGATGCGCACTGATGAATCTGGAAATATTAAAGAGTTTCGTGAAAAACCAACTGGAGATTCATTGAAAGCAATGGCTGTAGATACTTCCAGGTTTGGATTGGCTGAAAGTGAAGCAATTGAAAAGCCTTATTTGGCGTCGATGGGAATTTATGTATTTAGTCGTTCAACATTGTTTGATTTGCTAAATAAATTTCCTTCTTATACAGATTTTGGAAAGGAAATTATTCCTGAGGCCTTGGGTAGAGGAGATAAGCTAAAGAGTTATGTTTTTAATGATTACTGGGAAGATATTGGAACTATTGGTGCATTCTTTGAATCAAATTTAGCTTTGACGCAGCAACCAACACCTCCATTTAGTTTTTATGATGAGAAGTTTCCTATATACACAAGGCCTAGATATTTACCACCATCAAAAATTGTAGATACTCAAATAACTGATTCAATAGTTTCAGAAGGATCAATTCTTAAATCTTGTAGCATTCACCATTGTGTATTAGGTGTTAGGAGCAGAATCGAAAGTGATGTAGTTCTAAATGAAACCTTAGTAATGGGATCTGATTTTTACGAGTCTTATGAGGAGAGAATAGCCCTTAGAAATGGAGGAGGGATTCCTTTAGGGGTTGGACAGGGCACAACTGTTAAAAGAGCAATTCTCGATAAAAATGCCCGCATTGGTAATAACGTGACTATTGTCAATAAAGATAATGTGGAAGAAGCTGATAGAGCTGATCAGGGGTTTTATATTCGGAATGGGATTGTAGTTATTGTTAAAAATGCCACGATCCCTGATGGAGCGATTATTTGATTATTTTTTAACCTTTTCAAAAATTTAAATACGCCTTTTTTTTAAGATTTTCTTGCCAAGTATTTTTCAAAGAATCCTTCAACCCTGACATTAAGCTATTTACTGCAGCGAAATGATTGCACAGTGGTCACACTAGCTCAAGTAGAAACTTATTAACTTAATGACCAAGGCACATTTTGGATTAGTCGGTCTTGGAGTAATGGGTGAGAACCTTGTCCTTAATGCAGAGCGAAATGGTTTTTCTAGTGTGGTCTATAACCGTACTTATCAAAAAACTGAAGATTTTCTTCGAGGTAGAGGTTTAAATAAATCAATTCAAGGAGCGAAGGATCTTCAAGAATTTGTATCAAAGCTGGAACGTCCAAGAAGGGTATTAATGATGGTTAAAGCTGGAGGAGCTACTGATGCTGTTATTAATCAAATTTCTCCTTTCCTCGAGGAAGGTGATTTACTCATCGATGGTGGAAATGCCCAATTTATGGATACAGAAAGAAGAGTAAAAGAACTAGAGAGCAAGAGTTTTGGATATATCGGTATGGGAGTGTCAGGAGGAGCAAAAGGTGCATTGGAAGGACCTAGTATGATGCCTGGTGGGACAAAGACCTCTTACGACGCAATAGAGAGTTTGTTGAACAAAATGGCAGCTCAGGTTGAAGATGGCCCTTGCGTGACTTACATCGGCCCGGGGGGGTCAGGTCATTTTGTTAAGACAGTTCACAATGGAATTGAATATGGTATTGAGCAGATTTTGGCTGAGGCGTATGACTTGATGAAGAGAGTTTGTCGAATGAGTGGTGATGAGATGGCATCTGTAATGGGTTATTGGAATAGAACCGAAGAACTTTCCTCCTATCTTGTTGAAATTACCGAGGCATGTTTACGAGTTAAGGATCCTGATGACAGTTCTGATCTTGTTGAAAAAATAATGGATAAGGCGGGTCAAAAAGGTACTGGTTTATGGACAGTCGTCAGCGCGCTTGAACTTGGAGCTTCTGTCCCAACTATCTATGCATCTTTGAATGGAAGGGTTATGAGTTCGATGAAAGATCAAAGAAATTATGCAGAAACAATTTTGAATGGCAATAAGCCTTCGTTTGTTGATTTTGGAAAACCTTCTGATGGAATGCCCTTGCTTATGGATGCAGTGGTATTGGCTACAATAGCTAGCTATGCTCAAGGTATGGACATTTTACGACTCGCTTCTGATGAATATAATTACGATCTTGACATGCCCTGCATAGCTCAAATATGGAAAGGTGGTTGTATAATAAGGTCTACTCTTTTGAGTCGTATACAGGATGCATTTAAAGAAGATCCGAAGTTAAGCAATCTTATTCTAGATAGTTGGTTTACTGATCAGGTGAATAATCGTCTTTCTGGTCTGACTCAAGTTGTTGCTGCTGCTGTTAATGCTGGAATTCCAGTTCCGTGTTTAAGTAGCACTCTTGATTATTTAAATAGCTTTAGAACCTCTAGACTTCCTCAAAACTTGGTTCAGGCAATGAGAGATTGTTTTGGCTCTCATACGTACGAGCGTGTAGACAAAGCTGGATCATTTCACACTGAATGGATTGATAGTAATGACTAAATATGAAATTCAAGTTTCAGAAGACAAAAATGCTCTCGCTCAAGCTGCCTCTGATTTAATTGCTCAGACGGTTGAGTCAACTTTAAAAATTAAAAGTAAAGTAAAAATTGCCCTTTGTGGTGGTTCGACTCCTAAGGCTGCTTATTCTTTATTGGGTAAAAAAGATCTTGAATGGAGTGACGTCGATTTCTTCCTTGGAGATGAAAGATGGGTTGACAATGAATCGCAAGATAGTAATTGTTTTTTATTGAATAATTCATTGTTTAAAGAAGGTAACCCTTCTCTAGAGGCATCATTTTTTAATGTTTCTACCGTTGAATTAGCATCGCCAGAGGATAGTGCTAAAGATTATGAAAAAATTTTGAAAGATAATTTGGATGGGGATCCACCAAAATTTGATTTAATTTTATTAGGCTTGGGAGATGATGGGCATACAGCTTCCCTTTTCCCTGGCTCGGATGCATTATTTGAAAGAGATAGAATAATAACTGTTGGCGAAGGTAAAGGTCATAAAAGAATTACCTTTACTAGTAAATTGCTCAGTTCAGCAGATAATGTGGTCTTCCTAATCAGTGGATCTGCGAAAAAAACGGCTCTTAAACGTCTACTTGATCAATCAGAATCTTGGGAGCGAACACCAGCAAAATTAGTTTCACCAAAATCTGAAATTATTGTCTTGGCTGATAAAGATGCTTACCCATCTTCCTAGTTAGATTATTGTATGAGTAGAGCATACTTCTTAATTGATTCCTGATTCACCACCGACTGAAATTTCAATAACTCCTCTCATACAGGGTTCAGAATTTTCTGATTGGAAATCTCTGAATGACACAATTATGGGCGGATCAAGTCTTGCAAAGTGTCGTTCTTCAGAGAAAGGCTTATTTCTTGAGGGTGACTTGGTAGAAGAAGGCGGTGGCTTTGTAAGTTGCCGCTCTCCAATTTTTGATAAGCCTTTTGATCTTTCCAAATACTCTGGATTAATTCTTGACGTTGAAGGAGAAGGCAGAATATTGAAATTTGCGATTGCTTGTGAAAAGAAACCTTTATCACTATCAAATCTTCTAAAAGGTGATATTCGTTGGGTTGCATCAATACCCACAAAGAGAAATGGAGTTAGTAGAATTAAAATACCTTTCAAAGATTTGGAACCCGCTCGTCGAGCAAAGCCTGTTCGGCTACCTCTTATTTTTGATCCCACATGTATCAATAGATTTCAATTGCTTCATTCAAAATTTGGTCAGCCAGGCAAAATGAACTCAGGATTTCTTGCTGGTCCTATCAAAGTCTTAATTAAGTCAATTAGTGCATACTCCTGATCCGAAAGATAGCTTGATATCTGAAGTCGCCAAAGCTGCAGACCTTTGTATGAAGCCATATGTTCATTCTGTTTTTTTAGAAAATCAATTAGATGATAATCATCAGCTTGATGACTTGTTTTTTAAAATTCAATGTAGAAATATCGACGGCGAAAGAGAAGAATCTATGGATATTGAACTTGAAGTGTATAGAAGTGGAAATGAGGTAAATATGACTATATCTTGGAAATCTTTAATTGATAGGCCAATATTATGGCAAGGGAAGCATGCTGTTTGGATGGATAGCTCTTCTGGTGTTCAATGCGAAACGCCTTCATATGGGAAACTTTTTGAGTCTCTTGCGAGAAGACTCAGGACGGTTTTTAAAGCTTCATTAAACTGAACTATATTTGATCGGTTGTTGCTCCTTGGCTTGATGAACTTACTAGTCTGGAATACTTTCCAAGAATGCCTGTCTTATATCTAGGCTTAGGCTTCTTCCAATTTTCTCTCCTTCTAGCTAGTTCTCGGTCTTCAACATTTAACTGAATTAACAATTTATTAGCGTCAACAGTAATACTATCTCCTTCCTCTACTAATCCAATTGTTCCTCCAACGGCTGCTTCTGGAGCAACGTGGCCGACCACTAATCCATATGATCCGCCACTAAATCGACCGTCTGTAATTAGTGCAACTTTTTCTCCTAACCCTTGACCTACAATTGCTGAAGTTGGGGAGAGCATTTCCCTCATCCCTGGTCCTCCTACAGGCCCTTCATATCTAACGACTACTACATCTCCAGCTTTGACTTTATTGTCTAGAATTGCAGCTAAGCATTCTTCTTCACTCTCGAAAACCCTTGCAGGCCCTGTTAATACAGGAGTTTTGACGCCACTGATTTTTGCGACACTTCCTTCACTAGCTAAATTTCCTTTGAGAATAGCTAGATGTCCTTTCTTATAAATAGGGTTTGATATTGCTCTAATAACATCTTGATTTTCTTTGGGCTTTGAGGGGATATCTCTAAGAACTTCTTTAATTGTTTTACCTTCAATAGTTTTGCATTCTCCATGAAGCATTCCCGCATCGAGGAGTAATTTCATTACTTGAGGAATCCCTCCAGCTTGATGTAGGTCTACAGTTACGTATTTACCGCTCGGTTTGAGGTCGCAAATCACAGGAACAGTTTGTCTTATACGTTCAAAGTCATCGATTGTTAAATCAACCCCAGCAGTCCTTGCTATTGCAAGTAGGTGAAGGACAGAATTTGTTGAGCCACCAACAGCCATGATGACACTGATTGCATTCTCAAAGGCTTTTTTTGTGAGTAAATCTAATGGTCTGATGTTGTTCTTAACTGCATTGACAAGCACCTGAGCACTTTTAGCAGCGCTATCTGCTTTCTCATCATCTACAGCTGCCATTGTTGAACTAAATGGCAAACTAAAACCCATCGTTTCAATTGCCGCAGACATGGTATTAGCAGTGAACATGCCACCACAACTACCTGGACCAGGGATAGCATTTTTTTCTACTGCTATTAAACGTTCTTCGTCGATTTTTCCACTTGTTAATTGACCGACAGCTTCAAAAGAACTAACTACGGTTAGGTCGCAACCGTCTAATTTTCCAGGTTTAATTGTTCCTCCATAAACAAAAATTGAAGGTATATTCATTCTTGCCATTGATAACATTGCGCCTGGCATATTTTTGTCGCATCCACCTATTGCTAATACACCATCCATGCTTTGAGCATTGCAAGCTGTCTCAATTGCGTCAGCAATAACTTCTCTTGAAACTAATGAATATTTCATTCCTTCTGTTCCCATAGAGATGCCGTCACTAACAGTTATGGTCCCGAATGTTTGAGGCATTGCACCAGCTTCTTTTAAAGCGGCCTCTGCTCTATTAGCCAGATCCATTAATCCCATATTGCATGGGGTTATTGTGCTGTGGCCATTAGCGATTCCAATAATTGGCTTATTAAAGTCATTATCATCAAAGCCGACAGCTCTAAGCATTGCTCTGTTCGGTGACCGTTGAATACCCTGTGTTATCGCATTTGATCTAAGCATTTGATTTCTATTTAATTGTTTAAAATTAGAATTAATTTGAAGATCCCAGGTCTTCTAATTGTTTACGCACGTCTGCTATTGCCGAATTAAGCTGTTCAACACGTTGCTCAAGTTGTTCATTACTTTGATTTCCTAAACCATCAGATGCTAATTCAGTTGCCTCAGAGCCATCTTGAATTCTTGGGGCATAAAGCATTGCTTTTTGCTTTCTAGTCTCTTGCCTTTTCTCGGCTTCAGAAAGTAACCACCAAGCTAGACCTGCAGCTCCAAGTACAGCACCACTAATTAATGATGCCAAACTTCCTGAATTTGAATCTCGGTATTGGCTCATAACTTTGAATAACTTCTTTAAATGCTAGTCCGATGAGGTGACTCTGGTTTTGATACGTAATGATGGATCACCAATTCCTGGTGATAGTTCACTTTCTGATATTAATTCAGGATCTATACAAGCACAATAAATATTCAAATCTTGAATATTTTCGCCGATTTCTTTAAGTCCTTGATTAGAGGCTAATGCTGTAATCACTCTTATCCTTCTTGCATCAACTTTTTTATCTTTAAGCTGATTTAAATCTTTTAAAAGATGTTTACCGGTTGTTATTTGATCTATGTAAAAAATAATTCCTGCATTTTCCTCAATTTCTTTAGGTAGCCCGCCAAGATACAAATTTGAATTAGGAATTAAATTTCGAGCACCTCTAAAGAGCTCAAGCCCTGCAGGCAAATAAGGAATTGCCAAAATAGGAATATTTGGATCAATAATTGAGCATTCAGTTGTTCCTGTTGAAGTGGTGATCTGTTCTTTTTTACTTGGGATCCAATCTCTCAGAGCTTCATAAGTCAGCCAGGTGCCAAGTTGTTCTAGACCTGTTGCATAAAGGATTTCTGGGGTAGTAGGGTCCCTTAAAATAGTTAACCAATGTGATATGAGTGGGTGCGGAGGAACTATTACTCTTAAGCTCATTGACATGATTCATTCTTGGCCTTATTTGCCATAACGTGAATAATTAAATTACCTGTTAAAAGTCCTTTTAAACTCCAATGAACAAAAAAACTTCTTTCTTCTCTGATTTTAAAGAAATTGTTTTTGCTGCATTACTTATCTTTGTTTTGGTATTTCCTTCTCAAAGTGTTTTCGCAAGAACACCTGCTGAGATTCGCAATCAAGAAGAACTCAATATTTCCCAGGATATGTCTAGCCAGGATTTAAGTGGAAATGATTTTGTCAAACTAGATCTGAAGGGCATAAATTTCAGTGAATCAAACCTTACTGGAGCAGTATTTAATAATAGTAAATTGAATGGAGCAGATTTGCATGGTGCGCAGCTAAATGACGCATTGGCATATGCAACTGATTTTGAAGGTGCTAACTTGAGCGACGTCGACTTTACTGGTGCACTTTTGATGGAAAGTACTTTTACAAATGCTCTTATTGATGGAGCTGATTTTTCAGATGCAGTAATTAGTCGAATACAGCAAAAAGAATTATGCTCTATGGCATCTGGAAAAAATTCTAAAACTGATCAAGATACAATTTATAGCCTTGGTTGCTGAATTATCGTAAAACTTTAGATGAAAAATTTTCGTCTACCAGTCACTGTCGTTACAGGATTCTTAGGTGCTGGTAAAACCACACTCTTAAGACATCTTTTAAGGGAAGGAAATCAACGTCTAGCTGTAGTTGTTAATGAATTTGGAACAGTAGGTTTAGATGGAGACCTTCTTAAAAACTGTGGTTTTTGCCCTGAGGATGAAGTCGATGAAAGAATCGTTGAATTGAATAATGGCTGTTTATGTTGCACTGTTCAAGAGGACTTTCTTCCTGCAATGGAAGCTTTGCTCCTTAGATCAAATCAGCTTGATGGAATTATTATTGAAACTAGTGGTCTTGCTTTGCCTAAACCTTTACTTCAAGCTCTAAATTGGCCTGCAATAAGAAGTAAGGTTTTTATTAATGGAGTCGTAACATTAGTTGATGGATATGCTCTTTCCAAGGGAAGCCCAGTTGATGATTTAGAAAGTATTGATGAACAAATATCAAATGACAATAGTATTGATCATCTAACTCCAATAAATGATCTTTTTAGAGACCAATTGATGTCCGCTGATGTTGTTCTAATAAGTAGATCTGATGTGCTCTCTGCAAAAGATTTTCGATCGGTTAAGGATTTGGTAAAACAGCAAGCAAATCCCATCGCTAATATTTTGCCCTTATCTAATGGAAAAATTGAACCTTCAGTAATTCTCGGAATTTATAATGAACAAATCAATATTTCTCGCTTAGATCTAAATGACCATGACCATGACCATGACCATGACCATGACCATGACCATGACCATATTGATGTGATTAGTGAACATTTAAGATTGGAAACTCCTATTGATCAAGATGTTTTGATGCAGATACTCTTAAAACTTGTTCCGGAATATCAAATTCTTCGAATCAAAGGTAGATGCTGGATAGAGGGTAAGGCTTTACCCCTTCAGATCCAAATGGTTGGTACTCGATTTAATTCATGGTTTGAGAGTGTTAATGATTTCTCTTGGAAACCCTCTACAACTGGTATTGATTTTGTCTCTTTGAGTCTTAAAAGAGGAGTTAAAAAAGCTTTTGAAGACGCCTTTTGATTGAGCTCTAAGCAATTAATTCAATTTTCCATATTTATATTAAAGATAGGTTGATTTTTTGTTTTTATCCGCGATTCTTTAAGAGTTAGGAGATAATTCTCTTACACTTTCAAATTAATAGATTCTAATCGGACATCTTTTTCGTGAGTCAATCATTATCAACCACCAAGAAAACTAAAATTCATAGTATTTCTACTACTTTGAGCATGAAAACATGCGAAAAGTGTGGTGGTAATGGCTATATGAAAACAAGTCCAAATTGTTATCACACTTGCTTGACTTGCCTAGGTAAAGGATTGGTTGCTTTAGTTAAAGAAAAGATCAATTAGAAATGTTTTCAAAATTATCTACAATAAACCCATAATCTTCTTACTTGGGTTAACCAAGAAAAAAGAAAGTAAATTTTTCTTTCATTTATAAAAGTGTCTTTATTTAAAGCAAGAGTTTTTGTTCATTTAAGACCTTCAGTTTTGGATCCTGCTGGAGAAGCAACAAGGTCAGCTACTAAGAGATTAGGAATAGATGGAGTTACTCAGCTAAGAATTGGAAAATCTATTGAACTTGAAATTGAAGCTGCAAGTAAAGAGGATGCCCGATCAAAGATAGAAATAATGAGTGATCGTTTGCTTGCAAACCCTGTAATTGAGGATTGGACTTTGGAATTCAAGGACGAGCAAAAATCACTTAAAAATTAAAATAATGAATATCGGAGTTATTGTTTTCCCTGGATCAAATTGCGATAGAGATGTTAGGTGGGCTACTGAAGCTTGCTTGGGCGTCCCTACAAGTTTTCTCTGGCATGAAACTACTGATCTAGATGGTTATGACGCCATTGTTATACCGGGAGGCTTTAGCTACGGAGATTATTTACGATGTGGAGCAATAGCAAGGTTTGCACCTGTATTGAATTCCTTAATCTCGTTCGTTGATAAAGGTGGAAAAGTTCTAGGTATTTGCAATGGTTTTCAAATTCTCACTGAACTTGGCATCTTGCAAGGAGCTTTGACAAGAAATAAGAATCTTCATTTTATTTGTGATAAAGCTAATTTATCTATTGCAAGTACAAAATCATTTTGGATGAAAAACTATAAAAAACTTGATTCGATTTCACTCCCTATTGCTCATGGAGAGGGTAGATTTCAATGTAGTTCTGACGTTTTGAAAAAACTGCAAGACGATGATTCGGTTGCTCTTAGATATTTCGATAATCCGAATGGATCAATAGATGATATTGCTGGAATTACTAATAAAAATGGCAATGTTTTGGGAATGATGCCTCATCCCGAAAGAGCCTGTGATGATGTCCTAGGCAAAATTGATGGTAAATCAATCCTTAGTGCTCTTCTTTCTTAAATTGATAAATTAAATCAAAAAAAGACTGCTATCAAATTAGAGATAGCAGCCTTTCCCTAACTTTTTAGCTTAGTACTTGTATCCAGCTACGAATAATTGTTCGTCTGAAGAAGGCTGAGAACCAGCAACATACAATCCTTTTGAAGCCTCAGAGTTTGCCTGGGCTCTTGCTATTAACGCTTTTTGTCCTTCAGCAGTATTAGAGCCTTTCCATGCTTTTAAACATGAATGTTGTAAGGCTCGGCCATATGAGAATGAAACATTCCACTTTGCTTTTCTATCTATCTTATTCATCAAATTTAAATAAACTGAAGCAGCCTCTTCGCTCAATCCACCTGATAGGAAAGTAATACCAGGGACACTTGCTGGTACACAGCGTTCCATTGTACGAATAGTCATCTCAGCAACTTGCTGGGGATCAGCTTTGGTTGAGCTGTCAGCACCTTGAACAGTCATAGATGGCTTTAGAAGTGTTCCTTCTAAAAGGACTCCGTTTACCTGGCAAGCCAGATAAACTTCTTTGATTACTTCTTCTTGAACTGCTGCAGTCTTTTCAATTGAATGTGAACCATCCATAAGGATTTCTGGTTCAATGATTGGAACTAATCCAGATTCTTGTACTGATCTGGCATATCTCGCTAAGCCCCAAGCATTTTCACGTATCGAAAGTTTTGAAGGACAACCGTCATCTGTTATTTGAAGGACCGCTCTCCACTTGGCAAATCTTGCACCTTGCTCGTAATAATCAGCAGCTCTTTCAACAAGACCGTCTAGGCCTGAACAGAAAGTTTCAACATCATGTCCACCAGCTAATGGTCTTAGGCCTTTATCAACTTTGATTCCTGGAATTATTCCTAGTTTTTCAAGCTTTTTAACCATTGGCTCACCATCTGGATGGTTCTGGAAAAGAGTTTCTTCAAAAAGAATTGCTCCACTTATGAAGTTTCCTAGACCTTCTGTGGTGAAAAGCATACCTCTATAAGCTTTTCTGTTGTCTTCAGTGTTCTCAACACCTATTGAAGCAAGCCTTTTACCTACTGTTTTAGTTGATTCGTCAACAGCAAGAATCCCTTTGCCTGGCTGCGCTATGGCACTTGCTGTCTTCTTTAGTTCTTCTGCGTAGTACGAGAGTGCCATTTATGCAACAAAAATTTCATTAAGATTATTCCATATCAAAGGCCCCTTTTGTGACTTATTACACTTAAAAAGATTTTTTTTTTTTTACAAAAAACTTTAATTTGAAAATTCTCTATTTTTAGTATGAGATTTATTGAATTTGTTTAGTTGATTTCAAGCTTCATTCCAATTGAATTTGATTCTTTGACCTTATCGCAAACCATTTGACTGGCTAATCCCTCGACCAGGCCGGGAATAATAGGTGTTCCATCTTGTATGCTTTTTGCCCACCAGCTTTGGACTCTTGCTACTGGAGCTATTCTTCCATCTGTCCAGATCTTTGAAAAAGCCAGATCTGAATCAGGTTGAATATTTTTAATTACGTCATCTTGAGCAGAAAACCACAGAGCAAATCCGTGGACATAATCCTTTTGGTTATCACTACTAAGAATTAATGTTCCATTTTTACAATAGATTTCCAAACTAAATCCTTTGCTTTGTTTTGTAACGGCTGAAAGATTTACTTGAACTGGAATTAAATTGTTGTTAATAGTTTTAATTTGTAGCTGCGAAATACTTACATCTTCACTTGTCACTTTTCTATTTGTTTTGGTTATTGGGCAAAACCTTTCTTTAATTGATGTTGAATTTATTGAGTTTAAAGCATAAGTAGGCCCAATCAGCCAATGAATCATGTCAAATGCGTGAGTCCCGAGTGCTCCCAATACACCTCCACCAGAATTTTTATCTGAATACCAATTCCATGGTCTATCTGGATTGGCTCTGCTACTCATTAGCCAATCAAGTTTTACTAAATATGGTTCATCAAGTTTTTTCTCATTAATTAACCGCTTTGCTTGCATGAAGACAGGTACTGCTCGATATTCGTAATTGACTGCTATTTTTAGATTCCTTTTGAGAGCGTTTCTTTGCAGCTCCATTACTTCATCAGAATTTAAGCAAGTTGGTTTTTCTAGTAAAAGATGTTTACCCGCTTTGATTGCTTCGAGTGCTAGTTCATATCTTTGTGCTGGTGGAGTAGCTATAATTATACCTTCAATTTTGGGGTCATTTATTAGATTTCCCCATGTTTCATAAGCAGAGAGCTTGTGGTTGGTGCATGCTTCTTTTAGCCTATCTTTTCTAGGGTGCCAAAGTCCTATAAGCTCAATATTCTCATTAGATAATGATGCAGGAATATGAACACTTTCCCCGAACCCTAAACCTGCAATTGCTATGCGGATCGGATTATTCATGTTGATCATTTTAAATATAATTGGAATTTTTAAACATTTTTGCAGCTTTCAGAAATTACATCAATTATTAGTTTATCTTCTTTTAAGTCTTCTATTTTGAACTTGAATTCTTTTCAATAGTTTGATTTATTTTAAGTATTAGATTGTACTTTTACTTTTTGTGTTTTATGTAACCGAAGTATTTTGGCCAGTGTTTCTTTAAGTTCAGTTCTAGGTACAATAGTATCTACGAAACCATGATCTTGAAGATATTCGGCTGTTTGGAAATTATCAGGTAGTTTCTCTCTTAAGGTCTGTTCGATAACCCTTCTTCCTGCAAACCCAATAAGAGCTTTAGGCTCTGCAAGTATTAGATCACCAAGCATCGCAAAACTTGCAGTTACACCTCCAGTTGTGGGATGCGTTAGTAGGGGCATATAGAGTAATTGCGCATCTCTATGCCTCTCTAGAGCTCCAGAAATCTTAGCCATTTGCATAAGACTTAACATCCCTTCTTGCATGCGAGCCCCTCCCGAGGCGCAAACAATTAGCAAAGGTAACTTTTCTTTTGTTGAGTATTCGATAAGCCTAGTAATCTTCTCACCTACAACTGATCCCATTGATCCACCCATAAATCTGAAATCCATTACGGCTAATGCCATTGGGATAGAATCCACCTCGCATGTCCCTGTTAAAACTCCATCTTTGAGTCCAGTACTTGCTTGACTTTCTCTAAGTCTATCTGCGTAGGCTCTTCTGTCTTTAAAGCCAAGAGGGTCAACTGGGGTTAAATGGTTATTGATTGATTTAAATGTATTTGGATCAGTAATTAGTCTTATTCTTTCTTTACTATCTATTCTATTGTGGTGACCACAGTTATTACAGACACTACAATTGTCTATTAAATCTTTTCTATAAACAACTTGCCCACACTCTGGACATTTTTCCCATAGACCGTCACTTTCCTCAGATTCTTGAGTGACTTTGCCAACAAATTGGCCTTTTCGTCTATCAGCAAACCAGTCGAATAATGACACAGGCATTTTGTGATTGAACTTAATTTAATACCTTGAATGCCTTTAAAGCGATTTGAACGTTTAAAGTTTATCTAAAAACCAAGAACAAAAAATTCCAATTGATAGAAATGGTGCAAATGGATACTGATGGAATAGTTTAAATTTTTTGGTAAGTTTTGAATGCAAACTATATATTGCTGATATTAAAAATGAGATGCATAGTGATATAAAACTCAATTCAAGACCGAGCCATAATGTACTAATAGAAGAAAGTTTTATGTCACCCAATCCTAATGAATTTATACGGAATAGTTTATAACTTATATAACTTACTATATACATTATTAGGAAGATGATAAGCATTGAAATAGAATTTTTAAAAATTAAATCTATACAATTTATTTTTTCCGAAGAGAATCCTAAACTTGTTAGATAAATAATACCCGAAATAGCAAAGAGTCTTAATTTGTTTTCACTTATTAGCATAGTTTTTATATCTTCTAATGTTATTAATATCAAAATAGATACTAATAGTAATGAGAAGAATATATTTATTGCCATTATTTATTAGTTTCTTCTATTTAAATTATTAATCAATAGTTATAATATTTTGATTAATTTATCAACCTGCTGCTTTTTTTTCTTCGATCATCTTATGAATAATGGGAGTAAGAATTAATTCCATTGCAAATCCCATCTTTCCTCCATTAACAACAATACTTGTAGGACTTGACATGAATGAGTCATGAATCATTCCTAATAAATACTGGAAATCTATACCCCATTTTTCTCTTGAACCTTTTCTAAAATGAATTATCACAAAACTTTCGTCTGGGGTTGGAATATTTCTGCAAATAAATGGGTTTGAAGTATCAATAGTTGGTACTCTCTGGAAATTAATATCTGTTCGGCTAAATTGAGGACATATGTGATTTATGTAATCAGGCATTCTTCTTAAGATTGTATCCACGATTGTTTCTGCTGAGTATCCTCTTTCAGCGTTATCTCTATGTATCTTTTGTATCCATTCTAGATTAGTGATTGGTACTACCCCAACAAGCAAATCGGCAAATGATGCAACATCATAATCTTTACCCACTACTCCTCCGTGCAGTCCCTCATAAAATAAAAGGTCTGTTCCTGTTGGAATATCCTCCCAGGGAGTAAATTGGCCAGGATCTAATTTTGTTCCTAGTCGAGTATTGTGCTCTTCTGCTTCTTCAGGACTATGTAGATAATATCTTTTTTGTCCGCCACCCGTTTTTCCATATTGATTAAATAAATCTTCTAATTTGTCGAATAAATTTGCTTCTGGTCCAAAATGCGAAAAGTTCTCTCCTCTTGAAAGTGCTTCAGACATTGCCTTTTTCATAGGCATTCTTTCGAAACGGTGATAACTGTCACCTTCAACAACAGCAGGAACAATATTTTCTCGGGCAAATATATGCTCGAATGCTCTTTTAACTGTGCTTGTTCCTGCTCCGGAGGAACCAGTTACAGCTACTACTGGATGAAGCTTTGACATCGACGCTTTTATATTGACTTTTTATTTTTACAGGTAGAGCGACCATTAAAGGGAAACTATTCAAAGAGTTTTTTAATTTGTGAACTAATTATTTTATTTTTTCTGCTAAAAGTTCACCTATTTTACAGCATCCAACCTGTTTAGATGTACCATTGCTCATTAAGTCAGAAGTCCTATAACCCTCATTTAAAATTTCGTTAATTGTATTCTCCAAATAATTTCCAGCATCATGTTCGTTAAAAGCAATTTTCAACATCATTGCAGCAGATAAAAGCATAGCTATTGGATTAGCTATATCTTTTCCAGCTATGTCAGGAGCGGAACCATGAACAGGTTCAAAAACACCTGGTCCATCTTTTGTTAGTGAGGCGGATGGAAGCATTCCAATTGAGCCCGTAAGCATTGCGGCAATGTCACTAAGAATATCTCCAAATAAATTACTTGTAAGAATCACATCAAATTGACTTGGATCTCTAACAAGCTGCATTGCGGCATTGTCTACATATTGATGAGTTAATTCTATTTCTTTAAAATTATTAGAAATTAATATCGTTTCTTCTCTCCATAATTGACTTACATCTAGGACATTAGCTTTATCAACTGAGCAAACTTTTTGTTTTCTTTGTGCTGCCAATTTGAAAGCGATCTCTGCTATTCGTTTAATTTCTTGGGATGTGTATGTCATTGTATTGAAAGCCCTTTCACCACTCTCAGTTTTTATTCTTCCTTTTGGCTCTCCAAAGTAAATACCGCTTGTCAGTTCTCTAACAACTACCAAATCAACTTCGTTAACAAATTCTTCTTTCAAGCTGCTTGATTTTGATAAGGATGGAATAATTTTTACAGGCCTTATATTCGCAAAAAGATCTAAAGAAGATCTAAGCTTTAGTAAACCTGTCTCAGGTCTTTTTTCTCTAGGTAAGTTGTCATATTTGGGGTCACCTATTGCAGCTAGAAGAACTGCATCAGAGTTCTTGCATTCTTGAAGAGTTTTATGAGGGAGCGGTATACTATCTGACTCAATAGCTGATCCACCAAAAGGCATTTCTTTAAATTTGAGTTCAAAATCAAATTTCTTAGATATGAGGTAAAGGATATTGCGAGTGACATTTGTTATTTCTGGTCCTATTCCATCACCCGGCAACAATGTTATTTTGTAAGACTTCATTTGTGCTTATCAATTAATGGGGAAAGCTTACCTGGAGTTTCTTCGATTTAGATGACGAATAGATTTGGCAATCTCAGGTAGTTTTTTGAAATTAGCAGAGCATCTCAACCATAGTTTATTTGGAATCGCAGGAAATCCACTAACAACCTTATCTGCCTCGATGTTTGAGATAATCCCTGTTTTTGAGCTGGCTATTACTCTATCTCCAACTTTCACTTTATTACTTACACCTACTTGGCCGGCAAGAATAACTCCATCTCCTATCTGAGCTCCTCCAGCTATACCGACTTGAGCAGCCATTGCACAGCCTTTACCAGTAATTACACCATGCCCAATTTGAACTAGGTTATCAATTTTCGTGTCTTCACCAATTATTGTTTCTCCTACTGAAGGCCTATCGATAGTTGATCCGCTACCAATTTCCACTTTGTTTTTTAGAGTGACTCTACCTACTTGAGGCATTTTCTTCCATCCGTTTGGTGTTGGTACGAATCCAAAACCTTCACCACCAATAACAGCATTAGCATTGATTACGCATTCATTCCCAAGTTTTGATCCAAAATGAATAACACTATTTGCATGAATTATATTTTTGTCACCAATTATTACCTTTTTATATATAACAACTCCTGCATGAATAATAGTACCGGCTCCAATTTCTGTATTATCTCCAATAAAAACATTGGCTCCTATTGAGACTTTTGGACCAATTTTTACATCCTTACCGATTACGGCACTCTTATGTACGCCTTCTTTTTCTATCTCAGACGGGTAAAGAATCTCTAATGTCTCTGCAAAAGCAATCTTGGGTTCTTTTAATATTATCCAATCAATTGAAATGTTTTTTGCAATTTCAATAATATAATTATCATTTGCTGGCAATAATAAAGCAGATGCTTTTGAGTTTTTGATTAGATCTCTAAGATTTAATGGACTATTATTATCTAAAAAACTTATATCATTTTCTTTTGCTTTTTCTAAAGATGCAGCCTCAAAAATGAATGGATTATTTCTTATTTTAAAGTCAATGACACCAGATTGACCTTGTTTCAGTTTTTCGACAATTTCTTTAAATTGCATGATTTGGATTTAATAGAGAAAGCGAGAAATACTATTTTTGCCTGATTTATTCATTGGTGAGAACCAGAACATCTCTATGAATAACAAGAGGAGACCCTGTTTTTGTAGAGTTTGAATTAATTCCTATTTTTATAGCATCACTGCTCATTGAGCAAATTCCTTTAGCAATTATTTTTCCATTATTGCTTATAACTTTTACAGGTTGATTAGAAATGAAATTCCCAATAACTTTTTCCACTCCAACTAGTAGTAACGATGCTCCTTTATTTTTTATAGCTTCACTAGCACCATTGTCTAAATGAACTTCTCCAACTGGCTTTATTGCATGGGATAACCAACTTTTTCTATTCCCAATTGGATTGGGATGAGGGTGAAAAATGGTTCCTATTTTTTTCCCTTCAAGGATCTCTCCTAACTTTTCTGGGACCCGACCATCTGCTAATTGAACTTTTATGCCGCTTTCAGTGGCGATTTTTGCAGCTGTTAATTTTGTTTTTATTCCTCCAGTTCCCCAAGTCGTTTGTTTATTATCTAATTCTAATTTATTTAACTCATTTGAATTATTAATATCTTTGATAGGTTTAGCATTTATGTCGGTTTTAGGATCAGAAGAGTAAAGATGATCAATATCTGTAAGTAATACTAGCTGATCAGCAGATATGGCGGTTGCAACTAATGCAGACAGAGTATCATTATCTCCATATTTTAGTTCTTCATTTGAGGTTATATCATTTTCATTTACTATTGGAATAACATCCCATTCAAGCAATCTTTTTAATGTTTGGGAAGCTGATTTATAACTATTCCTTGAACCTAATTCTGACCTGGTTAATAAAATTTGTGCAACATTATATCCAAATTTATTCATTGCTTTCTCATATAAGGCCATTAAATGTAGTTGGCCTATCGCTGCGGAGGCTTGTAGAGAAATAATTTCTTTAGGTCTTATTTTGAATCTCATTTTGTGACATCCTAGACCCACTGCCCCGCTAGAGACCAATATAACTTTATCTCCTTTTTTTTGTGCGCTTGATATATAAGAACAATAATTTTTAATTATATCAAAAGTTGTGTATTTATCGTTTCCTCGTAAAAGGCTTGTACCAATTTTGATCACCCATACTTTCATAAATAGTCTCCAGTTATAATTTTTGCAAGGTTCCTTTCTAGGATTTGAAACTTATTTCTATCATTTCTTTTTCCATAATGGTCTACTGAATCTACTAATATTGTATACATTCCTAATCTATTGCCTACAAGAATATCTGTAAAAACTCTATCTCCAATTATTGCGATTTCTTTTGATGAATAAGGAATTTTATCTAGTACGTTCTTTAATTTCTTTTTACTAGGTTTTCCTCCAGAATGTGTGAATTTTAAATCTAATTGATCAGCAATTACTTTTATTCTCTTTTTAGATGGATTGTTGCTGAATAAATACGTATAAAAATATTTTTTTGAGTAATTAATCCAATTCCTTATATCACTCGATAGTAATGGCTTATTACCTGAAACCAATGTTCCATCTACATCAAGTATGAGTGCTTTTATCTCTTTCGATAATAAATCATTTATCGATATTGTTGTTATTTTATCGTTTACTTTCCATTTTGGGGTAAGTAATCCTTTGATAGTTATTCTGATAATCCCCTCTCCTCAAGTTCAGCCTCAATTCTTGATTGAATATTGTCAAACTCTTCGCCTTCAACAAGCTTTACTTCTCCATTATCTAGCTTCCCTACTATAAAGAAAGGATCAAGCGGTATGTATAGACCATATTCTTTATCATCAACTCTGAAATTAACAAGAAGTTCATAAGTTTCAGACTCATCATCAATTTCTTCTTCTTCAATTTCTTCTGGTTCAGGTTCATCTAATTCACCTGAGACTGTAAGTGTTATAGCTGAGCGAACAAGCCTAAGGTCATGTTCTTGAAGGACAACATCAGCTACTTCGAGTATTGGTTCATTCTTTGCAATTGTTTCTATTAGCTTGGGATCTTGGTCATCAATTAATTGAAACAAAGATACTGGAGTATCTACAGGCGTTAATAAAGCATATTCTTTACCTTCAAGAGGTACTACTTGTTCAAGAAAACAGAGAAGATCTGAACCTTGAGAATCTTTAACTAAAAGTGTAGGTACTTCGTCGTTTTTATTTGTTGATGACATAGGTGAGTGAGTTTTATTAGTCAGTATCTGATTTTGTTTTGAGCCTGTTTATTCATCATATTCAAAATTTAAACGGAGTCATCCAGATTAGGTCCCTCGATAAGCCATTGTTGTAAAAGTATAGCGGCAGCTGCACTATCAATTTTTCCAGTCTTGTCAATTTTTAAAGAGAATTTTTCTTTAGCTTCGACTGTTGAACAATGCTCATTGATAAAAACCAGAGGGAGGTTTAAACATTTTGCTAATTTTAATCCATATTTTTTACATCTAATAGATTGATTAGTTTCTTCCCCGTTCATATCAAGAGGATTTCCAATAACTAGTCCCTCAATTTTTCTGTTAGAGCAGATCTTGTGGAATTCTTGTAGATCTTCTTTAAAGCTTTTTCTGAAAATTGCAGGGAGATGAATTATTGATATCCCAAGTGGATCACAACCTGCAATACCTATCCTTTTGTTCCCAATGTCAAGACTTAAAACTGAGCAAGGTTTTGGCTGAATCATATATTTTTATCAATATGAAAAGTAGAGGGTAATTCAGGTTGTTGTTGTAAATTTCCAACAAGGTTATTTAAAAGCTCAGTTTCTATTGATTTAAATTTATTTCCATTTTGTCTTTTCCATATACTTCTTCCTAGAAGAACTCTCTCTTCGTTTATTTCCCAATTACTGTTAGATAAGATTTCATTCAACTTGTTGTCTTCACTTGTTGTTTCTATATACAGCTTATTGTTCCCAGGTTTTATATTATTAATTCTTTGAGGAAGAGATTGGCTAAGTCTTTCATCCCATGCTAATCCTCTTATTATTTCTAGAGAGTAATTATATTGTGGACAAATAGATGGTATCAAACCTGCTAAAATATTATTTTCTTGACACTTAATGACACCACTTAACATATTCCTTTTTTCATAGATATCAAGCCATTGCCTATCAAAAATTGAACGAACATTAATTGACTCTCTGGCTTGTTCAAATCTCCAAATTAGTTGGCTATTTTCTTCATTAAGTTTTTCCCAGATGAAATTATTTTTATAATCACTCTTTAAATATTTGAAATCTTCTTTTTTTTTCCAATACTTTATTATTCTAAGGGGTTGAAACCCAGATTGTCTTACAATAGATAAATTTTGATTGTCACTTGTATTTATGGAGATTAAAAAACTATGAGCATTAATATTGCTTTCATGTAGAACTTTTCGTAGTAAATTTTGTAATAAATTATAGCGACTATATGATATTGATTCTCCTATGAAAAATGGTTCTGTTATTGACCAGCAAGAACCTCTTCTATTTATTGGTGTGGCTAAAAGATATGCAATTATGTTATTTCTTTCTATGGCTACAAAACATGTTGAGTTACGGGTAGGAATAATATTTGTTAGATTTGACTCTAAAGAAGAAAACCACTTTTTGCACAACAGTATTTGAAAAATACCAAGGTATTTAGGATTATTGTTTAATCTAAGCATTGATAAATGCTTGAGCATAAGTGGCTCGATTATTAAATCCGATGGTAAAGCTTCATCTGTTAGCATTTTTTTAGTTTATTATATTTTTACCTACCACGTGAGTTCGCAATTAATTTATCTCGTCTGATTAGTACAAGTGGTGTGTGTTGGTTGGAGTTACCAGCTGGATTTGAGGTTAATGCCCGTTTAATTAGTTCAGTATTATTAATATTATTTGTTGATAGTATTTTAACTTTACCTAGGTCATTTACATCTACAACAGCCACATTTATTTTTAATTCTTTTGAGGCTTTAATACAAAAGGAATTAGAATCTTGAGGCCCTAAAACTATACTTTTGTCATAAGGAGGTGTCGTACCAGTAATATCATCAATCAACCTTGCTTGTTCTCCTGCTAAGCGATAAAACATTCCTTTAACATTAAAAATTTTACAAATCCCACCTACTAACCATGAAAGTATCACACGTGTCGGACTAGAAATATTTATTAGTGTTTGCATCCCACAAGCAGTCGCCAAACTACTAGTGGGATGAAATCCTTTGCAAAGTAATCTTGCTACTAGACTTACCTTTATGCTTCTATGATCTATATATTTACCTTGCATAATTGCTAGAGGTGATTCACCAATAGTAAGAATATCTGTAGTTAAGCAATCCTTGGGCATATACGATCTTAATATATTAATTGGGTCATCTAACGTACCAAGAATATGAGTTTTAATTGGCTCAACTAAATTGTTATTAGAAGATTTCTTTAGCGTTTCATTTGAATAATTAGGTAAAACGAAACCATTAAATCTTGTGAAAGATCCAAATGGTCCATAATTACCCCATTCAATATCTAACCATAAACAGTTGTTCTCGTTATTTACGGAATGTTTAATTTCATATTCAACTTCAATCATGACAAATGTCGATTTCTTGCTTTTTACAATATACGCAGACCAATAATCATTTTTCGATTCTTCTTCGTCAGGGTGAAGTGGTTTAATTTTTGTATGAATGCTTAGTAAATCATTTTTAGCTATTCCAATTAATTTAGGAGTTACTGTGAAAAATGGAATCATAACTTCCATTCTTTTATGCTTATTTATAATTTCAACCCAAGCAATATATTTTTGCTTATTGCCTGAGATGATTTTTTTAAATTTTCTAGGCTTTAATATTAATGGAGAATCAATTATAAAATGTTGATTTAGTTCAATAAGTAAACAAGCGACTATTGAAACGATAAGAATGCCTAATAACATATATAGTGCGATTAGCTTAAGAAATAATTTAATATTTTTATTATTTTTGCTAACATTTTTAGGTTCCTCTAGGTCGATTATATCCATCTTTTGAGGGTTCACTATTATATTCATTAAAGCTTTTAACAGTTAAGTTAAATTCCGGTTTCTTCAACCCTGTCCCTTCGCTAATTGCATTATTGATTTCGTCAAATGACACCTGACCTTCTTTGTCTAGGAGAACATTACCCTTGCCATCTATAATTACTACTTGAGGTATTTTCCCATGCCAATAATAACCAGGATCGGTGAAAGTTTTTTTGTCATCATTGTCTAATTCGTCAATTGAAAGAGGAATTAGATCAACAGATGAACTCCACAATAACTTGATGCCTGAAACTACTGGAGCAAATTTTTTACTAGTAGAACTATCATCTAGATAGAAAACCAAAACACTAGTTCTTTCGTTCTTTAACGATTCTGTTAATGTGCTAGGTGGAGGAACTAATGAACCATTCCCAGCATAGATTGGAAATATATTTCCATCATAACTATCAGTATCTCTATCAGAGTAAACTGGATTAACGGATAGAATAAAAAGTATTAGTAGTGAAGATAATATTCTAAATAAGATCAAAGCAAAAGGCTGATTTTTTTAATTCTAAAGTCTTAAAGCTAATCTAGCTATATATTTTAATAAATGAATTATTATCCCTTAGATAAGTTTTTACCCATGCCTTGAGCGATACCTCTTCCAATTAAACCTATTGATCTGCCAACTACTTTTGTAAGTATTAAAACTATAAAATCACCTAAGTATTGAATTATTGCTTGCACTTGTGGTGCTAGAGCATCTCTTAATTCTATAATAAATGCTATTTGTTTCTGAGCCCAGTCTAATCTTTTCAACTCTTCATCTCTAGGCTCTAGAATGATAATCTTTTCTATTATATTATTTCTTACTGTATAATACAATCTTTTACTTTCATATAATCTAACCGGCTTTCTAAATAAGTTTTGCAATTGATTATTTGTATTAATGTGATTCCTTTTACGTTCTAACTCTCTTGTTGAAATTAATTCTTTATTTAGGAAGTATTTCCTTAATTCCGGCCATTCAGAGCAAGATGATATTATTTCTTCACTAACTAATTCAGCATTTCTAAATATCCAATTTAGAATAAGCATTTCTATTTGAAAAAAAGATCTAGGGTCTTCTATTGATAAATATTTTCCATCAATAAGTATTGGCTTATCGTTTAATATTGGATCTATTATTAAATTAATTGGAGGGAGCTCTTCATCCAGGACATTAAGTTGTGAATTCTGTACTAAGAAATCAGAAATATAAACATCAACTCCATTTTTTTGTAAACGATCATATGAATCTATGAAATTTCGTAATGTGTTTGCGCGTAATTCTGGAGTAATTGATAGTAAATTATGTTCGAATCCATTAGCCTGGTTTTTTTGTGAATCAAGTTTGTTTATAACAATTGAAAATTCATTTAAAAGAGTTCTTAAGAGATTATTTCTTTTGATAACATTTAAAGAAAATAGAGCAGAGAGTTCATCGGTAGAATTTCTAAGATCCTCTTTAAGTCTTTCATTAACTCTATTGTAAATTGCTTTCCAAACTTCTAAACTAGATGAGCTCATTATTGTTATATCAGTGCTATATTTTTTAATAATATTTCTATTGTCTTCGCGAATATTCTTTTTTGGAGAATCTATTAATACCTCTAGAGGTCCCCATAGCCATAGAATCAATTTCTTTGCTGTCAATAGTTCTCTTCTTCTACCAATTAAGACGAAAAGATAAAATATACTTACAGTTTTCTTTTCTATCATATATTCTATCGTATTTAGATCTTTATTTATTTGTGATAAACCACTAGTTAATAACCAATGTCCTAATCCATATGAATTATTAATCGAATTGGAATTGTGATTCGTTTCGTTATTAATTTTAAATACTCTTCCTCCCCCAAGTAAAGTATTAATCGCATCTTTTAAAAGCTCAATTGTCGGATCTTGAATTACTCCTTCACAGCCAAAAGTCATTAAAACTGTAGAAGATAATTTAATGCTTTTTGGTATCACAATTAAAATAGGAGTTTTGTCCCATTTTTCTTTTAATCTTTGTATCTCTAGTTCAATCGCGTTTGAAAATTCTATATCTTCAAGGCAAAAAATAATTAGTTTAGGTAAACCAATTATATTCTTTCTATCTAGAATTATTTCTAAATTATTATCTTGTGATGTTAGTTGCAAAGCTAATGACTCGCCTAAAAGAGAGGGGGCTATCATTAAAATTTGTTTTGCTCTTTCTTCGATCAAGTTGAAGTGATGTAGCTATCTATTCCAAGATAACTTGATTTAAAAATTCTTCCAGTCCTAGTCAATATATTCACAAGGTTATTTTCTTTCCATTAAGTTTTAGACAACAAAATTATCTTTATCATTCAATGAATCTTGGATATTAAGATTTTTTAGTGTTATTAATGCTTCTTTTAGATCTATTGACCCGTCATACAGGGCCCTTCCTACGATGATTGCTTCAATGCCTTTATGCTCGATAGATGCTAAGGAAATCAAATCAGCAGTTGAGCCTATCCCCCCTGAGGCAATCACTGGGTTAATACTTGTTTCAGCGATCTCTCTCAAGGCATGAACATTTGGTCCTTTTAGTGTCCCATCAGTTGAAATATCAGTAGATATTATTGCGGCTAATTCAAGATCGTTGAGTCGTTTAGCTAATTCTAGAGAAGTTATTTCGCTTTGTTTTAACCATCCACGAGTAGCTACCATTCCTTCTTTAGCATCTATACTTACGGCAACTCTTTTTGGATATTCTTCAGAAAGAGTTTTAACTATTTCTGGCTTCTCTATAGCTATTGTCCCTAAGATAATCCTATCTATTCCAAGATCGAATAATTCTTTCGCACGATTTACGTTCCTAATTCCACCTCCAAGTTGAATAGGTATGTTAATAGATTTCTTTATCTCTTTTATTGTTTGATCATTTATAGGCTCCCCGATCTTTGCTCCATCAAGATCTACCAGGTGTAGTCGTTTGGCTCCTTGCTTTTCCCAGGTTTGAGCTTGTCTAACAGGGTCACTATTGAACTTTGTGATCTCATTGTAATTACCTTGATGTAGTCGAACACATTTTCCATTCAATAGATCTATTGCAGGTATGATTTTCATCAAGAAAATAATTATTACTATTCATCTAACATCATTTGTGATGCAGTGTGAGACTATCTGTAGGCTTTAATATATCTTTTTTAATAAAGGATCTTGAAAGTTCTTTTTTTTGGTGGAACAAGGTTTGTAGGAAAAGCTATTGTATCTAGATTGCTTTCAAAAGATCATGAAATATTTGTTTTTACACGCGGAAAATTACCTGTACCAAAAAACGTAACTCACTTAAAGGGGGACCGGTCTAATGATGAGGACCTAAAGAAATTATCAGATTTTTCCTTTGATCTTATCGTTGATAGTTCTGGAAGGAAATTGGAAGATACTCAGAGACTTCTTGAATTTTCTGGCCTCCCAGGTTTTAGATTTATTTATATAAGCTCTGCAGGCGTATATGACAACACACAATTATTCCCAGTTGGAGAAGAATCTCCAATAGATGTTCAAAGCCGTCATATAGGTAAAGCAAAAACAGAATCTTGGTTGAAAGCTAAAGGTATTCCTTTTACTAGTTTTCGTCCTACATATATTTATGGACCAGGAAACTATAATCCTATAGAAAAATGGTTTTTTGATCGGATTACTCATGGCCGATCTATTCCTATACCTCTTGATGGTCAAGCTATTACGCAATTAGGTCACGTTTCTGATTTGGCGGAGGCGATCTCAAAATCTCTTGAAACAGATAAAGCTACAAATCAAATCTATAATTGTTCGGGAAATAAGGCCGTAACTTTTAAAGGGTTAATTGAAACCGCAATTTTAGCTACAGGTAAAAAGGTATCTGATTTTAATTTACGTTCATTTGACCCCTCAAAACTTGACCCTAAAGCCAGAAAGGTTTTTCCTTTGAGGTTAAATAATTTTTTTACTGATATTTCTAAAATAAAAACAGATTTAGCTTGGGAGCCAAAATATGATTTGTTAAATGGTCTAATTGACAGCTATAAAAATGACTACCTATTAGATAATCATGACGAAGTTGATTTTAATTCAGACGAGTCTCTTTTTGATTGAATATATATTGTATCGCTGAACTAAAAGTCAGTAATAAGCATATCCAGAATGATATATATCCTACTTTATTGATTAGATAAATTGTATAAATGCCACCCCAATTTTTAGGCCATAATAATAGAGTTATACTTGTAAATTGTAATGTTGTTTTAAATTTTCCCTGAATTGAAGCTGGCCCACCTGTATTCTTGCTAGATCGCCAACTAGTTATTAAAAGCTCTCTAGATATTATTAACCATACGGCCCATAGGGGCACTAAAGTTTCATGTACCAACCAAATCATAGGACCAATTAAAAGTATTTTATCTGCTAAAGGATCTAATTTTGCCCCAAGAACTGATTCGTGATTATATTTTCTTGCTAAGTAGCCGTCAAGGAAATCAGTAAGTCCACCTATTATTAATAACAAAATAAAAATATCGTTATTACCATTTTCAAGTGCAAAAATAACTGGAAGTCCAAGTACTATTCTTGAAATTGTTAATCCATTTATAATATTTGACCAAGTAATTAATCTTCTTAAAATAATTAGCTTTTTCATTTTATTTCAGATTTAATATGAATAATATGGTTAAAAATTCTTAATCATAAAGAAATCTGAACATATTATATTATACTAAGTACTAAATGAGTCAAACCATGACAATCTTTCTTATTCTTATCTTTTTCTTATCTTTAGCAGCAATGGCTTTAATCATAAAGAAATTAGATCAAGAATAAGTTTTAAATCCTAATACAATTTTATAGAATGGAAAGTTCATTTTTTAAATTATCTTCTGGAGCTGATGTATTAAATTCATTACAAGAGTTGCAGATAAATACGAATTCAACATCATTTTTATTAAGTGCTGTTGGTGATCTTTCAAAGGTTTCATTTAGATGTCCTATAAATGAAAAGCCTATAAATCTTGATAAGAAATTAGAGATAATTACTTTAACTGGTTATTTAACATCAAAAAGTTCTCACCTTCATATTAGTGTATCTGATGAGAATTGTAATGTATTTGGAGGTCACCTTCTCTTCGGCACAACTGTTCTAAAATCATTAGACATATTACTTGGTGTGATTCCTAATATTAAGCAGCAGACGATTCCAAATATAAATAATTGCTTTGCAATTGTAGATATTTATGTTTTACCTGATTGCCCTTGGTCGAAAAGAGCTCTTAAACTTCTTAATTCATATCATGTAAAATATAATTATCATTTAATTTCTAGTGATAATGATTTTGAAAAAATTAGTAATAGAACTTCTTTTAATACTTTTCCACAGATATTTATAAAAAATGAATTTATTGGTGGTTATTCAGAGCTAGCTGAACTACATAATAATGGTACTTTAAGAAAACTTATTTCTTAGTTTTTTATCTTTAAGCCATTTTTTCTAAATTTTATAATATTCTTAAACTTATATTTAATTATTAAGCATCTTATTTTTATTGTAATTCTTATTAGATTATTTTAAATTTTGTAATTTTATTGATAATCATATTCAATGTTTTTTTATGCTCATATTTATAGATATGGTTTTTAATTTTATTAGATTTATTGTTAATAAAAGAATTGTAAATTATGGATAATTTTTTATCGATAAAACCTCTGGGCGATGATGATATTGATTTCGTTACTGAAATATCTAGGAAAGAGGGGTTTGCTCCAGGTGTAGGTGATTTACGAATTTATCAAAATACAGATAAACAGGGGCTTTGGGTGGGTTGGTTAAATAATAGTCCTATCGGATGCATTGCAGGTGTTCGATATAATGAAAATTACGGATTTCTTGGATTGTTCATAGTAATTGAAAAGTTCAGGGGAAGAGGTTTTGGATTACAGCTTTGGAAAAAAGCTTTAGCTCATTTAAGTGATTTACCTTGTGTTGGATTAGAGGCTGCTCCTGAAAGACTTTCTGATTATTCAAAGTGGGGTTTTAATATTTCTTCAAAGACAACGAGATGGCAGTGGTTAGGCAATGGGAAATTGCTTGAGGATAATTATAGTAGTAATGATTTATCTGATTTCAGCTTTGTTGAAGGGTCTTCAATACCATCAAATGCCGTAGAAGAATTTGATGAAAAAAGAGAAAATACACCTAGACCTCATTTTCTCTCGAATTGGCTAAATCATCCAGCTGGAAAGGTAATAGCAGTTATAGATAAAGAGGGACGATGCCACGGCTTTGGTCGAATAAGGCCATGTCTTTTAAAGAGCGGAGATGGATGGAGGATTGGCCCGTTAATGGCTGATACTCCAAATCTTTTTAAAATTTTATTGAAGAAATTAATTGATAGTCATCCTGGGTTGATAATTATCGATTCTCCTGGCTTGAATAAGTCCGCCTCTAAGTTATTTAAAGAACTAGGGTTTAAGTCAGAATCTGAAACCTTCAGGATGTATAGGGGGTATCAACCACCTGTGTCTATGAATGATGTATATGGTTTGGCCTGTTTGGAATTAGGCTAAGATTTTTCTTTATCTATTGGAATTTAACTTTTCTCTATGTGTTTGTTTCTCTTCGTTTAATTGAGACTCCAACTGCTCAATCAGTGTCGTAACTAATGATTGAAATTCTGGTTGGCACCCCCTGAATGCAGCTTTATGTCTTATTGATTCGTTTCTTGTTCTTAGATCAGTAAGCATAAGCTGCAACGCATCAATTTTAGCGTTGGTGTTCATGATGAATTTAGGTTTCGATAGTTAAATATTAAACTTTTTTATTGACTTACTCATATTTGTTTTGGGGTTTTCTTCGCTACTAGTAATTTCGATAATTTTTCTGAGTGAATCTTTTGTTTTTAAAGCCTCAATACAGCATTTTGCTACAAGCCTTCTTGGTATTGATCCTTCTTCTTGAGTCTTTTCTCCAGAAAATAAAATATTCTGGTTCTTTAGGTTGGTTTCCTGTTCATTTAATCCTCCCGGACGAATGATAGTCCAATCTAGAGAACTTTTTTGTAGTGATCTCTCGCCTAACCTTTTCCAAATAAGTATGAGACCAAATAAATTCAGAGGGTGTATCAATTTGCCAGCACAGAGGGAGCTAACTAATACAATCCGCTTAAGTTCTTGTCGATGACAACTTTCAACTTGTTTTTGAATATTTAAATAATCTACTTTCGCTGGTCCTGTTAAATCAATTGATGGCCTGGCGCCTGTAGCTATTACTAGGCTGTCACAACCTTTTAATGCGTAGTCAAGTGTGATTCCATTGGTATCTGACAATACGTATCTTTCACACCCTTTTACTGAATCAGGGATATCTGATTGTGATCTAACTATTAATCTCACTTGATATCCCGCTGCGATTGCTTCTTCTGCTATCCGATAACCTGTTTTCCCAGAGGCGCCTGTTATTGCTACTTTCATTAGAGTAATAATATTTGGATATGTTTTCTAGCAAAAAATACTTCTTTTTGTTGAAATTATAAAAAATAATTGATTATTATTAAGCCTTTAAACAAATTACTGCTTTTTTTCTTGATGGGTAAAGCTCATTACATAATTTACAGATTGTTCCGTCACATCCTCTTGCTGAGCAATACTCTCTTCCATAAAATATAATTTGCAAGTGTAATTTATTCCATAAATGTTTGGGAAATAATTTTTTGAGATCTTTTTCTGTTTGTATTACACTCTTACCAGATGTTAAACCCCATCTTTGAGATAATCTGTGTATATGTGTATCTACTGGAAATGCTGGCACACCAAAAATTTGAGACATGATAACACTTGCTGTTTTATGTCCAACCCCAGGTAATGATTCAAGTTTTTCGAATGTATTTGGGATTATATTATTGAATTTTTTATAAATAATTTTTGATAGATTATAAGTATTTTTTTGCTTTTGTTTTTGCAAGTCCAAGTTGCTTGATATAATTATATATATTTTGTTCACCTAGCTCGTACATTGCCTTTGGAGATGGTGCAATCCTAAAAAGTTCATTAGTTAATTCATTGACTTTTTTGTCTGTTGACTGTGCGCTCAAAACCACAGCAACAAGCAAAGTGAAACTATTTTGATGGTTTAAAGGTATCGGAGTCTCAGGATATATTTCTTCAAGTCTCTTTATTATTATTTGAACTCTTTCTTCTTTTTTCATTGAAGCATTAATATATTTGAGTTTAATTTTCTTACATTAGTAACTGATGACTTGTCAGCTGAGGCCACAGGACCTTTACTGTATCATTTTATACTTCTTGTGGTGACTTTTGGACTCACTTTGACCTTTCGTGTTTATGTTTAACTTTATAAGATTTTTAGAGAATAGAATATATAAAAATAGTTTTGGTGAATACTGAGCTAGAAATCCATAATCTATGGCATAAATTTAAACCCGACAATAATAGGGATTGGGTTCTAAAAGATATTAATTTTTCTTTGAAAAACGGAGAATTAGTTGGCTTGCTTGGCCCTTCTGGCTGTGGAAAAACAACTTTACTAAGACTGATTGCAGGTTTCGATAAGCCTAACAGTGGTTCTATAAAAAAAAATGGACAATTAATTTCAGATGACAGCTATCTCCTGGTACCTGAAAGAAGACAAATTGGAATGGTTTTTCAAGACTATGCTCTTTTTCCCCATTTAAATGTTTGGAAAAATGTTTGCTTTGGTATAACCAAAGCTAAACATTCCATAGACAGAGCTAACTGGCTTTTGAACTTATTAGATATTTATGAATTGAAAAGTAGATATCCTCATGAACTTTCTGGTGGACAAGGTCAAAGAGTTGCATTGGCTCGCGCACTAGCCCCAGGTACATCTTTGGTTCTCTTAGATGAACCTTTTTGCTCATTAGATGTTGAAGTAAGAGCTAGATTGAGATCAGAATTATCCTCCGTTTTAAGGTCCTGTTCCGCGTCTGCACTTTTAGTAACTCATGATCCTAATGAAGCATTAGCTATTTGTGATCGAGTAGCTGTTATGAGAAGTGGTGTAATTCAACAATATTCAACTCCTCTTCATATGGTTTCTAATCCGATTAATGACTTTGTAGGTCAATTTGTTTTACAAAAAAATATGTTACCTATAAATAATACTAATCATTCTTATTCTACATGTATTGGTGGCTTGAATGTCTCTCCTAATATCTCTATCTCAAATAAATCTGTATGTATGTTTGATAAAAACTCTATTAATATTGAACCCGATTCTAATGGTTCATTTATTATTATAGCAAAAGAATATTACATGAGTCATTATGTGTACACTTTAAAAAGAAATTGTCTAAAATTACGCGCAGAGATGGCATTAGAGCCTAGTCTAAGTATTGGAGATAAATGCAAAGTTAGTTATATTTTAGGTAGGGAATTTATAGTTTTACCTGAAAAGTATAAATCTAATTTCTAACTAATTTTCATATATAAATACACTATTTTTAAGCAATTGAGTTTCATTATCAAGTGAATAAATTTCAATCTTGAGACTAATATCAACAAAATGATACAAAAAGAGTTATCATTTGAGAATACAAAAAGTTAGTTTTTGCGTTCATTGACCTAGCTTTTTTTTGTTATGCAATCTTTTACTGAAAGTTCTATAGGACTCAACCTTGGTCCATCAGGTCGAGCAATTGCTCAGCCTATGGATGTTGATATTCTCGAGGCTCTTTATCAACACACTTCTCTTGAACGTGTCTCAAGCGCACAATATCTAGCAATGTCACTTTGGTTATTAGAAAGAGAATTGAGGGGATTTTCTGCCTTTTTCAAAAAAGAGTCTTTAGCAGAACTTGAACATGGATTTAACTTCGCTAAGTATTTGATTGCCAGAGGTCAAAGTGTAGTACTTGAAGAAGTAACTAAACCAATACAAGATTGGAAAACAGTTGATGAATTAGTCGCTCTTTCTTTTCAGATGGAAGCAGATGTTACAACATCTGTTCAGCAACTATATTCAATGGCAGAGAGAGCAAATGACACTCGAACTACTGTATTCCTTGATCCCGTTATAGATGAGCAAATTAAATCAGAAGATGAAATGGCTTATCTTTTAGGTAAAGTCAGATTTGCTAATAACGATCCATCAGCGTTATTTATTATTGACAATGAATTAAATAATATTTAATTGATTATGCTATATAACTATTATATTTGTTGAAGAGAATTTGATCTTTTTATTATTTCCAGTAAAAACTCAATAGGCAATTCATTTTTATTTCTTTTAAATATATTCTCTGAAATACTTTGTATTTTTATTTTATTTTTATTTAACTTTTTAAGCTCTAATCTTAATCTTTCAGATAAACACTTGTTCTGGCAGGTCTTTAAGGAATAATTTATATTTTTTGATCTATTTTTTATATATTCTATCTCTTCGCAAAGTGTTAGAACTAGAGATTCTGAATAGGAAAATAAATATTGATTCATTATTTGATTACGCTGTTAGAGGCGATGACTCTATGAACTCAGGAGAAAGGCTTAGTGTTGGATCACCTGATGGCGCTTTAAGTAATTCTGCTGTTCTGAGTCTTGAAATTAAACGTGTAGATGTAACTCTTGTAGATCCAATTAATTCTCCAATTCTTTCATGCGTGAGCCTGAAAGGTAATTGACACCAGTCACCACATCTTCTGCCGAGTCGATTAACTAATAAGGCAAATAAAGCTTGGAGTCTTTGTTCCGCGTTCCCTAAATGTCTGATTCTAAGTAGTTGAAGTGTCCATTCATTTACAGCGTCATATCCTCCCGCTTCATCTGTTGTCTCAGCATCACTTCTAAAACAAAGAGGAGTTAAGGCCTCTACACAAACCCCCTCACTGCATAACCTATCTGTTCTTAACTGGTCGCCTGATTGTAAAAATGCTAGTGTCATCCCCTCAGTCTCTTCGCAAGGACAATAAACACGAGCTATTCCGTCTAAGACCTCGAGGCAAGTGTCTCCTCTTCTTGAGGAAGGATCAATAAGCACTGATTGTCCTGTAGCCATACGAACGGCCGAGGAAGGAGTGTCGGCGTAAGTTCTAAAGCTCATAAGATTAAAGGAGCTTAATAAGATCTTTAACTTACACAAAAAAAGACTCTTTTTGCAACCGATTCTCAATAGCAACAAGCTCTTGAGATCTTTTTACCTCTTTTTACGGTTAAATGTATAAAAAAGCACTTTAAGGCATTACCTAAGTTCCCTTTTTTGATTTTGCGTGTGTTATTTGAGACATTTCAAAGAATAAATTTTTTTGAATCTTTTCCTTTTGTAAATTGCGTAAAAAAAAGGGCCTGCTAAGCAGACCCTTAAGAAATTAACTAATAACTGTATTAGGTATTAATCAACCGTTGGTGATTTTTGCGTTTTCCATATTGTCGAACGCTTTACCTACTCGTCTGAAGTCAAATCCCATAGCTCTTAGTGCATGCCAAAGATGTCCCTGGATGAAGAAGAAGCCAAGATAGAAATGAACATTAGCTAACCACGCTCTTGCGGTGTGAGCTCCAGTAGCAAGTGATGCATCGGTATCAACAAAATATGGAGCGAAATCAAACTTCAGTTGAAGTACATCTCCAAAGAATTCTGTTGAATAAACAGTTGTATTTGTTGAGCTCCAGAAAGCAGCAACAAGTGCACAATAGCCAACACCAGCTAATGAGTATGAAAGAACAGCCTCTGCTGATAGAAGGCCTTTACCTTTGAATTCGGTATATTCACCAAATTGCTTAGTAATAATGTGGAATGCACCACCAATGATTTGGAAAAATGCTAAGAAGGCATGACCACCCATTACATCTTCCAAGCTAGAAATCTGTAGAAAATCAGCCTGATGATTCCAAATCATTCCTAAGTCTAGGTTGTAGCTAACTGTTCGGGTAGCGCCTAGAGCAGTGTCCCAAATTCCATGATATTGAGCCCACTCAACGAATTGAATATTGGCTAAACCAAGGAAAATAAGATGGTGTCCAAGGATAAAAGTAAGTTTGTCTGGATCATCCCACTCGAAGTCAAACTTTTTAGGACGACTTCCTTCTGGATAATTTCCAAGATCTCCGTCATATCTTGTTGAGTGGAGTATTCCTCCAGCACCTAACACACCAGAGAAGATCAGGTGAAGTACTGCAATAACAGTGCAGCCATAAGGCTCAGTAATAACACCGTTTTCGATTCCACCTATTCCAAGTTGAGCAAGGTGAGGCAAGCAGATCAAGTTTTGATTACCCATCGCAACGGATGAGTCGTAACGAGCTAGCTCAAATAAAGTGAACGCACCTGCCCAGAACATCATCAAACCAGCATGGGCAGCATGCGCAGCGATGAATTTTCCGGAGCGATTGGCCGTCCCTGAATTACCCGCGTACCAGTCATAGGTAACGTTGGGGTTCCCGTAGGTCTGCACGAGAAATAAACAAAGAACAGTAAGAGGATATATTTAGAGCTCTATAAGTTCCATATCCCTTCACATTGCTTATTGAAATTGTAGGTTTTGTACATATTTCATGTTCATCTGCTACTGAATTAGTTCTTCGTGATATAAGCGGGGCAAATGGTTGAATTCCTTACTTTCACTGAGTTTTTTGATTTTTATCATCTAAATTAATCGTATTTGAATTTTAAAATTTGTTATTTTGAAAACATTATGTATGGAGATTGGATTTATGGAATACATGAAATTGCTTAATGAATATTTTGGGTTTGAAAGGATTTTTTTTTCAAAAAGAAGGAAATTAATAGTCTTCTTAGGTTCTTTTGCAGATTTTGATAGTTTTGAATATTGTCAGCATCTCGTATCTCAAGCAAAGTTATTAGATCAAAATTCTATAGATTTAATAATTATAGGTATTGGGAGTCAAAAGTCTAAAGAATTTTTTTGCAGGTTCAATAAAATTGATGTTCAAATTGTCTTTGCAATAGATAATGCTGAACTTCATGAGAAACTTCATTTGAATTCTGGGTTTACCTCCCCAATGCCATCAATAATTAATTTACTAATTATGTGCGCAGGTATAAATTCTAGGGGTACACTCAAGGAAGTTTTTAGAGGCTATTTGGGGGATAAAAATTCAAAGAGCTTGTTTGGCTCAGATGACGATATAAAAATAGGATCATTTCCTTTGCTTAAAGGAAAAATGTTTCAGATTTTTTCTAAAAAAGACATTTTACGTCCATTTGAGCTAGCTACTAGGCGTCTTATAAATATGGTCGAAATTTTATCTAATTGGAATATTTATGTAACTGACTCTGCATTTCTACCCCAAAGAGGGGCAACTTTTTTATTAAATGAAAATGAAGAGGTCTTGTATGAATTTATCTCTGAAAGCCTTTTAGGATACTCTAGTAATATGAGCGCACCATTATCATTCTTAGATGATTATTTAAGTTGATTAATTTCTAATGATTACAAAGAAATGCTTGGTTTGCGGAAGTTGTAATTTTAGGGCTGATAGAGCATTATCTGGAAGATTAGTATGTATTTCATGTGGTAATCCTTATGGTGTTAGGAAAAAAGGAAGAAATAAAAAAAATAATTTTAATAACATTTTTGATGATAAAAGATGTTTGCTTTTTCTTGCTATATTCTTTGTTGCTTTAATTCTGGTTGTTATTTAATTTATTGAATTATCGGAATACCTCTCCAATAATTATTTTCTTTAATAATATTAATAGGTAGTTCAAAAAGATCACTTATTACTCTTGTATTTAAAACCTCAATTGGATCTCCTTGTTTTATTATTCTACCTTCTTTTATTAATACTACTTTATTTGTGCTAGGTAGAATTGACTCTAGATTATGAGTGACATAAATTATATTTACTGATTTATTAATTAAATTATTTAGATTGTTATTTAAAATAAATTGAGATTTCAGATCCAAATTTGTAAAGGGCTCATCTAAAATTAATATATTAGGTTCATAAACTATTGCTCTAGCAATTAGTGCTCTTCTTTTCTGACCATCAGATAATGAAGAAAATTCTTTATTAATTATATTTTTTAGTTGCCATTCATCAATCAGATGTTTTACTTTTGAGTTATCTTCATGAGAAATTGATTTTGAATATCTAGCGTTAAATGTCCCTGAAAAACCAGATGTTATTAAATCATATGTTCTTACTCCATTATTCACTCTCAACTCCATTCCTTTAAAAAAAAATCCAATCTTTTTTCTTAATTCCCATATATTAATATTTTCACTGTTGAATAACTTGAAAGAGCTCTTATGAGAATTAATTGGATAAATAGATCTATTTAATAACCTTAATAATGATGATTTGCCAGATCCATTTGGCCCCATGATTAGTGTATTTTCTCCATATTTGAAATTAATATTGAGATTGGATAAGATTTTTTTCTCATCAATATAAACATTGATATTTTGTAAGCTTGCCCAAGTTCTTGAGTCTCCTCTAGGATCAATTTTCATTTATATAAACAATATATAAATAATAATTCTTGTAATTATATTAATAGAAGAATAAAACTTATTGGGAATAATAATCTAGTTAAGAGTTTAATCAATATTTTTCGATTATTTTTAATTGCCATTTCTGGATTCTCCGGTGGATATTGCATACCTCTATCATCATGAACTTTATTAGTTAAAGAATTAGTAGGATGTAAATCCCATGGTTTTTCTTTTAATAATGCATTTTGTAGCCAATCCCAATAGTATTGAACCATTTTATCTTCACCCAATAATTTAACATTATCCTTCTGTATATATCCCATCTGTTCATTAAACGTTTGAGTTTTCAAAACTAAATAGTCTTCTGAAAATATTTTATAAAATGTTCTTCTTTGTAGATTGCTAAATAAAACTAAATTTGTGAATAGTTTGTTTTTTAGAAATTTTCTGTAGTGCCTAACTATTACTCTAGCTTTATTATATCCAAGGGGAATATGATCCAATACTTGTATATATCTTGTACTCTCAGGTGATCCTTTGTAAATAAATATTCTGCCAGGAGGTACAAATTTTATTCTAATAAACTCATCTTGACCATTTGTTTTGTACGAGTAAATACTTTCTATTTGTCTATTATCTCGTTTTATTTTTTGATTGAAACTAGTTATTGTTCCCCTGTTTACATTCTTATCTGGAATAGTTTCTCCATGCATCCAAAACACATGTAATATGTCAAGATGATTTTCAATTATTCTTGCCCAGTCTGCTTTGAAATCTACATAGACCTCTTCGTATTCATATTCTAATGAAGGAAATCCATATGAATCTGGAAGTAAGCTATTTAACGATGATTTAATTTCAAAGTCTTCAATATTTGCAAGGGGTTTGCCAGTATAATAAATATAGATATAGCCTTCTTTCTCTATACAAGGGTATTGGAAAAGTTTAATACTTTTGGCGTAGTTATCGTAATTCGAATCTATAATATGTTGGCAAGTTATTCTATCTAAATTTGTGCAACTACCTTGAGATGAGAATCTTGCTCCATGATAAGGACATACTAGTTGACCGTTTATGATTTCACCACCTAAAAAAGAAGCTCCTCTGTGAGGACATACATCTTTAACACATCGAACAATACCTTCTCTATCACGATATAAAACTAGTGGTTCATTATAAATTGTGAAGTGATTTAACTTTCCTTCCTTTATTGACTCACTGCTAGATACCGAATACCATCCTAATAGCCCATTTGTTAATTGATTAGATGGCTTTGGGGCAATATTTTCTAGGTCTTTTACAGTTTTATTTTCATTAAAATTAGCATTAATGAGATTGTTGGTCTCATATTCAAATGACTTATTATCTTTTCCCTTTGCTTCGTTCATAGCCAAGTAGAACTTTTAGTGAGAAAAAATCAGACTCATTAAAAGTTTATTCTCCTGTATGTTTAAAGTCTCAAAAAAAAATAGCATCTAAAGCCTTCGAGTATCGATTATATTTACATAAAAAAACTAAACTTTGACTGACTGTTCAAATCAATACATTTAAGCCTTTATTATCTATTGAAAATCCTTTGATTAGAGGGATTTGGGAGAAACCTCTATGCTTGAAACAAATTCAGATGCTTCCTCAATATCATTACAGAATTTACATGTACCTAAATAACAGCCAAGATATCTCATGAATGCGGTTTTACCTCCGGTAAGTTGATATTTATGAATTGTTCCTCCTTGTGGGGTGGCTTTTACAAGCTGAGGTAATGGGGACATGAAAATTTCATTTTTTATTAATTTGCTTTCAATACCTTGTTAGTGCAATAGGTAAAACTACCAGATCGTTAGGGAAATTAACTCTTAATGTTTTTTGTTTTGGTTAAATTACTCCCAAGGCTTTATTAATCTGCATATCCATCATCGTCTTCTGATTGAATTATTCGAGGAGTATTTTTCATATGTTCATCCCATGGATGAACATATGACTCTTTATCAGAGTAGACTTCACTTTTTAATTCTTCTAGCAAAATCTCGAACTGTTTGATAATTCTCTTTAAATTGTCTTTTTTCATTTATGATTCTGTATGGAGTAAGAATATTTAATTTATTATAATCAAATGTTCTCTAATTATTTTTAATTATAGTATAGTCTATGCTTTTATTTAAATTTCATATATGAGTTGTTTGCGATAAAAAATAAAGTTATAGTTGATTTCTTAAGAACATCTGTATCGCAAAAAAAAATGTATAAAGGCTTTATTGGTAGAATATGTATTTGATTTTTTTTACTTTTCATAAAATGTTTTAATTATATTCAAATAGTTTGTATCAGATGCTAATCTGTTAATAAGAGGTATTCGGAAAACGTTTTCCTTTTAATTTACGTGTCTAATCAAGTTTAGATTATTAAATTAAACACTTATTATGAGGGTTCTTTTAACTGGTGGAGCAGGTTTTATAGGTTCACATATAGCATTGTTATTGCTTCAAAAAGGATATGATGTTGTTATTCTAGACTCTTTTGTTAATAGTTCATCTAAGGTAACGAAGGCAATTAGTAACTATTTACTTACAAAGAGTTTTAATTTTAATTTAAATACTATAACTGGTGATATCAGAGATAAAAATCTTTTAGAAAAGATATTCAATGATTCAATTATTGATAATAAACCAATACAAACAGTTATTCATCTGGCTGGCTTAAAATCTGTATCTGAATCATTGACTAACCCTCTTCACTATTGGGATGTAAATGTATGTGGAGCAAAAAATCTAATAGCCACTATGAATGAATATAAATGTTATTCAATAGTTTTTAGTAGTAGTGCGACTATCTATGGTTTAACTGATTCTGTTCCTATTGATGAAAATCATCAATTGTCCCCTATTAATCCTTATGGAAGAACCAAGGTCGCAATTGAAAATATGTTTTGTGATTTATATAAATCTAATATGAATTCCTGGAAAATTTGTTCTCTGCGTTATTTCAATCCTGTTGGGGCTCATCCATCAGGAATGATTGGGGAAGATCCAATTGGTATACCAAGTAATTTGTTTCCTTATATATCTCAGGTGGCTGTTGGAAGAAGAGATTCATTAAAGGTTTTCGGGGATGATTGGGATACCGATGATGGTTCAGGTGTTCGAGACTATATACATATTATGGATTTATCCGAAGGCCATATAAAAGCAATAGATTTTTTAAATTCAAAAGAATCATGTTTTGAATTTATTAATTTAGGTTCAGGGAATGGATACTCAGTATTTCAAATAATTAATCAGTTCGAATTATCTACCGGTATGAAAATTCCATTCTCAATTCAAAAACGAAGGGATGGTGATGTCGCTAAATGTTTCGCAGATATTAAAAAGGCTAAGAAGTTGTTAGGTTGGGTTCCCAAAAGGTCACTAGAGCAGATCTGCAATGACAGCTGGAATTGGCAAAGAAGAAATCCTCACGGTTATAAATAGCTTGTAATTTCTTATTTTTTTCTTTCCAGTCCTTGAGTGACTATATTTGTACTTCGAACCGGCGCATTTGAAAAAGAGGATAAAAATATAACTTGGATCTCTCTTTTTCTTTTCTTCGTTTTAGCTACTGCCTTAAATATATAAAAATGCATTAAAAAAGCCCCTGAGGGCTTTAAAAATTGGTGGCGGGGGGAAGATTTGAACTTCCGACCTTCGGGTTATGAGCCCGACGAGCTACCAGACTGCTCTACCCCGCGTCGTGAATAAAGCATACATCTTTATGTGACGTAAATGATTACTTTGTTTGTGTTAGGGGACCTTTAATTGTCCTTCAACTTCTATATAAATACCTGGCTTTTTTTGAAGGATGATTTCATCTAGTTCTTCAATTGCCGATGGTGTAATCCATTCGAGCTGTCGAAGAAGATGTATAGCTACAGCATGTTTTGCCCTTTTTGATCCATCTTCAACCTTTATTGATAGGCCAATACCTTCTCCTAAAAGACCAATACATTGAATGCCCTCACTTCCACCTTTGCTGATGATTTGATTGTGACCTCTTTTTATTAATTCTGAATCAAAATATCCTTCTCCAGCGACAAGGTCTGGATGATTTGTCATGGCACGAGTTATTTTCTCAAATTCAGGTTGGTCAGATCTAGATAAATGAGCATATAAAATAGCCATTTGAGATAAACGTAAAAGTAAAGTTGGAGCTCCACAGTCATCTCTTTCTGCAATTAATTCTTCAGCTGGTATTTTGAGTAAATCGGAAACTCGTCTGAAAATTTCTTTCTGCAGTGGATGATGTCCCATTAAATAGCTATCAAGATCCCAGTTCATTTTTTTGCAGGTTGCAAGAAATGCTGAATGTTTTCCTGAGCAATTATGTTGAAGTTTGCTTTCTCTATTTTGAGGGATTGGGCATTTCAGCTCTTTTATATCTATATCTGCATTCCAGAGGAGCTTGAAGGCGGTTCTTGCTTGAACTGACGACCCACTATGAGAACCACATGCCAAAGCTAATGTCTTATTATCTAAATTATATTTTTCCGAAGCACCACTTGTAAGGAAAGGCAAGGCTTGGAAAGGCTTTAATGCTGATCGTATAAAAGTTTCATATTCGCATGAGCCAGCTTTCATTAATGTCCTACCTTTCGTATCACATATTGAAGCATGGGCTCTATGAATGGATTCAACACTTGAGCCTCTTTTAACTAGAACTTTCAAAGAATTGTTACCTAGATTCGAAAAATTATCTTGTAAATTCATATATTAATGCATTCCTAAAATTAAAAATAATAATGAAGAAATAAGAAGTGATAATAAGAGTATTATTATCACTTCTAAATGACTTAAAATGGGTTTGATTTGGTGTTGAGCTATAAGTAAATCTTTTGCTCTCCATTCAATTGGTTTTTCCCAAGTCTGTCCATCATACCAACCAGACTCTTCATATTCAATGTTTTCAGAATTGAGGCGTTTATATATGTATAACCAACTTAACCATTGCCTAATTAGTAATAATATAGGAAAAGCAAGAGATGCAGTAACGCTTATAAATATAAGTTCAAAAAAGTTGTTTTTCAGGTAATCACTTCCATACGATATTGTAAAACTAATTGGCGTAATGAATAACCAACTAACTGTTAATTTCCTGTAGAAGACATTTCTTTCTAGAAAAGGCCAGGATATTATCCATGAATTTCTTATACTATTAAATTCATTTAATGGCCTTTGGTTTAGTGGCACAGGACATATTATTTTATTCATCTATTAAAGCGGTTAATTTATTATTTATAAAATTATGAATAATTCCATTGCTCCAAAATGATTCTAAATCATAGAACTTTCTTTCATTAGGTTGAAAGACATTAATTATAAGGTCTCCATAATCTAATAATGCCCATTTCGCTTCATTTATTCCTTCTTTTCGAAGAGGAAGCAGGTCTGCTTCCTCTCTCATTGCCTTCTCAACATTATTAACTATTGCTCTTACTTGAACGTCGGAAAGTCCTTCAGTAATTAATATCCAATCAGCAATACTTGATACTTCATCAATTTTTAAAAGTTTTATATCACCTGCTTTTCTATCATCGCAAGCTACTGCAGCTAGTTCGACTAACCTATTACTATCCATAAACATTTTCACTAGTAACTGATTTTTTAGATCCCTCTTGAGATGCCATTTCTGCGCGAGCTCGTTCAGCACTCTTTCTTAGTGCTTCTAGTCTATCTTCGTAAAATGTTCGCTTTTTTTTCTTTCTAGATTTTTCTACTAAATCTTTTAATGCACCACCAAGACTTTTATAAGCATTTGGAACGCTATATCCAAATCTGCATGCTAGATCAATCGCTCTCTCGTCTGCCGATATCGCATCTTGTAATCGCTTCTCTGAATTATTTTTTAAATAAAGTCTATAACCTGCAAAACCTGATAATCCAAGTGCCATTAAAAGTAGTAATCCATCTTGAACCCATAATTCACCAATAGCTCCTCCTAAACCTATTGCCAGAGCAGCCATTTCCCACCCATCTCTAGGGATGGTGTCATTTTGAATGCGTCCCACTTCATGCCAAAACAATAAATTTCTATGATCTTGGGCTAAGTAGTCCCATTGCTCAAGGTCAACTTGAATCTCCACTTCATCTCGCCCAATTTCCTCAAGCGTGATTAGAGGAGGATCTATTGCTGCTGCGGCTTCAATGAATACCCAGCTTTGGTTTTCAGGTGGCAGCAGCCCTTTTAGGCGCTGTAGTTCGCTCATACTCTTTGTTTCTTGGTCGGAAAGTTAGTTAAACTTTAATAGTAGTTTGCCGATCTAGACAGTAGATGATAAACAGATGCCTAGAATGTGTGACATAAATGAAGTTTACAAGAAATTCAAATGCCACGGCGTAAAGATATACGTCGGATCTTGATACTAGGTTCTGGTCCAATTGTTATTGGACAGGCCTGTGAATTCGACTATTCCGGTACTCAGGCTTGCAAGGCGCTAAGAAGAGAAGGTTTTGAAGTCATTTTAGTTAACTCTAATCCTGCTTCAATAATGACTGATCCTGAAACGGCAAATAGGACTTACGTTGAACCACTTACCGCCTCAGTTGTTGAGAAGATTATTGAAATAGAAAGACCTGATGCTCTCTTACCCACAATGGGTGGGCAAACTGCTTTGAATATTTCAGTTGAATTAGCAGAATCTGGGATTTTAAAAAAATACAATATTGAATTAATTGGTGCAGATCTCAAGGCAATTAAAAAAGCTGAGGATAGGAATTTATTTAAAATAGCAATGAACAATATTGGAGTTGAAGTATGTCCATCTGGAATCGCTTCCAATCTCCAGGAAGCTGAAATAGTCGGAAATGATATTTCTTCATTCCCTAAAATTATTCGTCCTGCTTTTACATTAGGTGGAAGTGGTGGCGGGATTGCTTATAACCAGGATGAATTTTTAGAATTATGTAAAACTGGCTTAGATGCTAGCCCTGTTTCTCAAATACTTATCGAAAAATCTCTTTTAGGTTGGAAAGAATTTGAGTTAGAAGTTATGAGAGATTTATCAGATAATGTTGTAATTATATGCAGTATAGAAAATGTTGATCCTATGGGAGTTCATACTGGAGATTCGATTACAGTTGCTCCTGCGCAAACTCTAACTGACAGAGAATATCAACGTTTAAGAGATTATTCAATTTCCATAATTAGAGAAATTGGTGTAGCAACTGGTGGAAGTAATATTCAATTTGCAATTAATCCAAATAATGGTGAGATTATTGTAATTGAAATGAATCCTCGTGTTAGTAGATCATCGGCCTTAGCAAGTAAAGCCACAGGCTTTCCTATTGCCAAAATTGCCGCACTTTTGGCTGTTGGTTATAGATTAGATGAGATTATTAATGATATTACGGGCAAGACTCCCGCTTGTTTTGAACCTTCAATTGATTACGTAGTTACTAAAATACCCCGTTTTGCATTTGAAAAATTCTCAGGATCATCTTCAATTCTAACTACTTCAATGAAGTCAGTTGGGGAGGCTATGGCAATAGGAAGATGTTTTGAAGAATCTTTTCAAAAAGCAATTAGATCTTTAGAAACAGGCCTAGGTGGTTGGGGCTGTGATCGAGTTGATCAAAAAGTATCTTCTGTTGAATTAGAAAGACTTTTAAGGACTCCTTCACCAGATAGAATCATGCATGTACGATTAGCAATGAAGAATGGACGTAGTGATAATGAAATCTTTTCTTTTTCTAAAATAGACCCTTGGTTCTTATCAAAGCTTAGGAATATAGTAAATGCAGAGGATCAATTACTTAAACTTAAAAATATTAGTCAATTAGAGCCTAATTTTTTCTTCAAACTTAAACAACTTGGATTTTCTGACCGTCAGATTGCCTTTGCACTAAATACTGATGAATTAATAATTAGATCTAAAAGAATTTCCCAAAAAATATTACCTGTGTTTAAAACAGTTGACACTTGTGCTTCTGAATTTTCCTCTAATACACCATATCATTATTCTACATATGAAAGACATGCCTATAGGATTGATAACTATGGAAATATAATCAAGAATATTAATCTTAATGAAATTAAAAATGATAATAAAAACAAAATTTTAATTCTGGGGGGAGGTCCAAATCGTATTGGACAAGGTATAGAATTTGATTATTGTTGTTGTCATGCTTCTTATCAAGCTCAAGAGGAAGATTTTACAACAATAATGATCAATAGTAACCCTGAAACTGTTTCTACTGATTATGACACAAGCGACATACTTTATTTTGAACCTTTAACTCTGGAAGATGTTTTAAATGTTATTGAATTTGAGGAACCTTTTGGAATAGTAGTTCAATTTGGCGGACAAACCCCTTTAAAACTTTCTTTACCGATTCTCAATTGGTTAGAGAATTCGGAAAACTCAAAGTTACGAACAAAGGTTTTAGGTACATCACCTATGTCAATTGATTTAGCTGAAGATAGAGAGCAATTTGACAAGGTTTTGAGAAAATTGGATATTAGACAACCCAAAAATGGTCTAGCTAGAACTTTTGAACAATCATTGGCTGTTGCTATTAAAGTAGGGTATCCATTGGTTGTTAGGCCTTCATATGTTCTCGGTGGCAGAGCTATGGAAATTGTCTATGAACAAGATGAGTTGGAAAGATACATTAAGGAAGCTGTGAACGTTGAGCCAGATCATCCAATCCTTATTGATCAATATTTAGAGAATGCAATTGAGGTCGATGTTGATGCGTTATGTGATGTAAGCAAAAATGTTGTGATTGGTGGATTAATGGAGCATATTGAACCAGCGGGTATTCATTCTGGTGATTCAGCCTGTTGCCTTCCTTCAATAACGCTATCTGAAGAATCAATTAAAACTATTAAGCATTGGACAAAATCTTTAGCTACTGAACTTGATGTGGTTGGGCTAATTAATCTGCAATTTGCTGTCAAAAGAGATGATGAGGGTAATGAGATTGTTTATATTATCGAGGCAAATCCAAGGGCTTCAAGAACAGTTCCTTTTGTTTCTAAGGCTACTGGAATTCCTCTTGCGAAAATTGCAACTCAGTTGCTTTTAGGTAAGAAACTTATAGATATAGGATTAAATCATGAACCAATTCCACCACTTCAATCTATAAAAGAGGCTGTTATGCCTTTTAAACGTTTTCCTGGTTCAGACAGTGTTTTAGGTCCAGAAATGCGTTCAACTGGCGAGGTTATGGGATCTGCAAATACTTTTGGAATGGCCTATGCAAAGGCTGAACTCGCAGCCGGTGAGGGATTGCCTACTTCCGGTTTTGTTTTCTTGTCGACCCATGATCGGGATAAACCTGCATTGATTCCTGTAGCAAAAAAATTAATTGAACTTGGTTTTTCTGTTTTAGCTACATCTGGCACTTCCAAGTATCTCGAGAAATTTGATTTAAAGGTAGAAAGGGTTCTTAAGGTTCACGAAGGGAGACCAAATATTGAAGACATGATTAGATCAGGAAAGGTACAGTTGCTAATTAACACTCCAATTGGACGTCAAGCAATTTATGATGATAAATATCTTAGAAAAGCAGCTCTTGACTACTCTGTCCCAACTTTGACAACCCTAAAAGGTGCTAGTGCTGCTGTAAAAGCTATCGAGGCATTGCAGAATCAAAGTCTTTCCGTTGCAGCCTTGCAGGATATTCATACCTAAACATTTTATTTTCCAGTTTTCTATTTTAATAACTAATTAAATGCATATTATAAATATTATTTATTTTCTAAATTCTATTTCTCTAAAGTATTAAATATTTATTTAATACTAATTTTTACTAATTCCTTTATTGCAGCTTTAGGCAAAGCTCTATTACTACGTGATAAAAAATTCACCTTTTTTTCAAATAAAGACATACAATTGTGTTCTTGCTTGATAATTAGAGATGACCGCAACAGCTTCTTCACCAAAACTAAGAGTTGATACACGCGGAACAAATGAGTTGCCGCCACATTTAGATGAAAACCTTTTAACCCCTCGTTTTTACGTAACTGAGTTTAAAAAAGCAGCCAAGACTGAATTAACTGATGCGCGTGAAGAGTTTGAAGCAATGCTCTCAGAAATGAAAGCAGATTATAACTGTACTCATTTTGATAGGAAGGCAAGTCTAGATAGATTACAAGAATTGCCTCAGAAGGCTAAAGAGACTTATGAGAGTTATTTAGTTAGATCAGTGATTTCAGAGTTTTCTGGATTCCTACTCTTCAAGGAGATTTCAAATCGTTTAAAGAAAGAGGGGAATAGGGATCTAGGCAAACTATTTCAGTTTTTAGCTAGAGATGAAGCTAGGCATGCAGGATTTCTTAGCAGAGCATTAGTAGCAGAGGGTATTGAAGTAGATCTTCCTCATTTAGGCGGAAAAAGAGCAGCGACTTGGTTCCCAATTAGTTGGGTAATTTATTCTGTGTATCTTTCAGAGAAAATTGGCTATTGGAGATACATCTTGATGGATAGGCACCTTAAGGCTAATCCAGATCAGGCTTTTGCTCCTCTTTTTGATTTCTTTGAGCCATGGTGTCAAGACGAGAACAGACATGGTGATTGTTTTACAGTAATGATGAGATGTTGGCCTGGTATCACCAAAGGATTTAGAGGTAAGTTATTAAGCCGTTTCTTCTTGTGGAGTGTTTTTCTCACTCACACTTTGACAGTTTGCGAAAGAGGTGAATTTTATGAATTGCTTGGTATTGATCCAAAGGAATTTGATGAGGAAGTGATAAAAAGAACAAACCACACATCTAAAAATGCCTTCCCTTGGGTTTTTAATCTTGAGGACAATAAGTTTTGGGATTTGAGAAACCAAATCATCGAATCTTTCAGAGCTTTTGTAGGTGCCAAGGGTTTAACAAAACCAGTTAAATTTGTAAAATTTGCTACTTTGATATTTAAGCAATTTGCACTCCCAATGGAAAAGACAAATGCATTGAGATACGATAAAAATGTGAATTTTACTGGTCAGGATATTTTAAATTTTTGGACAGATAAATAAGACTATTTAGATAAATTAAATATCAAATGGATTACCCGCTTGTGTGTCCAATCCTTTAAAATATTTACCAAATTGAGCATTATATACTTCGTCCTCATCTTGAGTCTCGCATTCCAATGGCCCAATAGCTTTTGAAACGCATAACAAACCGAATCCCTTATCCCTCATCTCTTTGGATAGACCAATACAAGCTTGTTGATCCATTTTTCCTGAAATTATCTTAACTGCGCACTCTGAACAACATCCATTTCTGCAAGAGAATGGCAATGTGTCTCCGATAATTTGTCCATTTTCATCTTTTGATTCAAAATTTCTCAAGATGTACTCACCTTCAGGGACATCAAAGGTATATGTTTTTCCCTCCTGTTTATGATGAATAGTTATTTGGTGAATTGCTTTCATTGAACATCTATTTTGGCGGTGTTATATCTCTTCTTTCTGGAGGCTCAGGTGGTTCACTTGCATATTGCCAAAGCTCTTCAATATCTAATGTTTTAGTTAACCTTTTTCCACCAAAACGTAGTTTTAACCAAGCAATAGTTGTTGAATCTTCTGCTATAACAGCTTCATAACCTTCTTCCTCAGCGATATTGAATTTGTTAACTAATGAAGAATCTAGAAACCACATAGGATAGTCTTCACCTTTGCGAGACCTTCTCTCATGAAAGGATTCTCTTAATTGTCCATTACCCTGTAATTGGCCTTTTGGGGCAAGAAGAACATTTAGGGTTTTGGTCTCCGACATTATTTAAGAATCTAAAATGGTCTTTATCTTAGGCATGATATTTCATAGGACCTTAATCAGACAACTTTAGTAAAAGGAATTACATAGACTCAAATAGTTCGATAGATCTTCACAAGATTTACTTAGTATCTATAAGTAATTTTTTTACTTATTTAAAAGTGGTATGTATAAAGTTTTTCTTAATTGATAATTAATTATTTAAGCCTCTTTTTTGGGTGCTTCAGCCTTTGCTTTAAGAGCCTCAGCTTCAGCTGCTTTCTTGGCTTCTTCAAAATCAATTCTGTTTTGTAGCTGCCCTGAAGCTCTCATCCAATCATTAACACTAGCTTCCTTGCCAGCGGCTTCACATTCCTCTTGATACTTCAAGAATGGATACCAATGATGAGTTGCATTCTTGGAATCTGTAAGATTAGTCAATTTCTTAAGTATTCAATTAATTAATTATCGCATCATATTTTCTTCTTTTGGTAGCATATTAATTTTTTATAGTAATAGTTCAAACCTTTGCTGTTTTTATTACTCTTAGTTCGTTTTAAATGACAATCCGTTTTTCATGAAACTAGCTTTTATTGGTCTTGGCTCTATTGGTAAGCCCATGTCTGAGCGTCTCATAGATAACGGCTATGATTTGAATTTATATCAGAGAACTAAACGAAATAAAGACGGTAAAAGAAAATATTTTGTTGATCCTATAGAAGCTGTTAGAGACTGCGATGGCCTTTTGATTTGCGTTACTGATGATAATGCGGTTGAATCTGTTCTTTTTGGAGATAACGGAGTAGCAGAATCATTAAAGCCTAACTCTTTTGTGATTGATTTCTCTACAATAAGTCCTAATAAATCTATTTCTATTCACAAAGAATTAAGCAAGAAAAATATTTTATATGTTGACTGTCCAGTCTCTGGGGGAACAGAAGGCGCTCATAAAGGTTCACTGTCATTGTTTATTGGTGCCAGCAAAAGAGATTGTTTATCTTTTGAAAATATATTTAAGGTCCTTGGCAAATCTATTACTTACTTTAATGGAGTAGGCAAAGGTCAACAAGTTAAAGCTCTTAATCAGATATTAGTTGCAGGAACATATGCAGCAGTAGCCGAGTCAATGGAATTAGGAAAATTGCTTGATTTGCCTATGGATGACGTGGTTGCTGCTTTAAAAGTTGGAGCAGCGAATTCATGGCCATTAGAAAACAGATCAAAAGCAATGTTGATTGATAAACATCCATTGGGATTTAAATTAGAGTTGCATCATAAGGATTTATCTATTGCCATTGATCTAGCTAAATCTATAAATATTGATTTGCCAATTGCATCTAGAGTGAAAGAAATCGAGCAAAGATTAATGCAACACGGTTTAGGTGAATTAGATGTTTCTGTACTGCATAGATACATATCAAACAAAAGAATAGGTCACTAGAATTATTGTATTAATTGGTATTTGATAACTTATTTTATTTACAAATTAAAAGAACTATGTTAATGTTGTGTTTATAATTAATTCTTTGAACTGTTTTATGAAGTTGGAGAAGCAGCATGCAAAACTTATAAAGTTGCAAACTAAAGCTGAGTCTTGTATGTCTCGTGAAGAGGCTCGGAAGATTATTCGTAAGGCTGAGAAAGCTCAATCAAAGATTTCAGGATAGGTTCTTATTTATTAAGTCATTAAACATTATTCCTTCATGTTTTTTGAATTTAACACCCCAAAGGTTGGAACATATTGATTTTAATTTCTCTATTAAAGTATCTGTATCTCCAGTATTAATCCAATTTGATTTGATTACTGGAATATTTTTATGCATACTTTCAAAACTAATTTCTGCTAGTAATAATCCAGTTTTATCGTTTGATATTTTTAGACTTCCTTCAGTAGTTCTTTGAAATAACCTTAGTAATAAATCAAGTATTATCTTTTCGACTTCTTTTATAGAAGATTGACTTAAAGTATCAACTCCAGCAAGAGTTTTTCCTCCAAGAGGCATTAATCTTCTATTATTTTGCTCTGCTAGAGCTATAGCTATTACATATTTTTGTGCTTCCATTTAGTTTTAATAACCTATAGATTTTTCTTTACTTAGATTTTATCTGCTATGTAGGCAAAAATGTTTTATCTTAATGTTGAAGCATTTGGAAATTAATTGCACAATAATCCTAGTGACTTGATCATTGTAGATCAGTTGAGTAAATATTATCGAGTTGCAAACAAACAGCCAGGTTTTAAGGGTACTCTTAAGCATTTTTTCGATCGAAGGAGTTATGACGTCCCTGCCGTAACTAATATAAGTTTTAAAATTTCACAGGGAGAAGTAGTCGGATTCCTTGGGGCTAATGGTGCTGGTAAAACCACATTATTAAAAATGATGTGTGGTCTTATTCATCCATCGACAGGGTTAGTTGATGTTGGTGGTTTCTCACCTCAAAGAAGGCAAACGGCTTTTCTTAAGGAGATAACTTTGGTTATGGGGCAAAAGCAGCAGTTAATTTGGGACCTTCCTCCCATGGATTCTTTGTATGTAAATGCAGCTGTATATGGTTTGTCTGACCACGAAGCAAAAGCAAGAATTAATGAATTAGCAGATATGCTGGAGCTTGGAGAAGAACTTACAAGACCTGTCAGAAAGTTGTCGTTAGGACAAAGAATGAAATCTGAAATTCTTGCTGCTTTATTGCATAAACCATCTGTCCTTTTTCTAGATGAACCTACTCTTGGTCTAGATGTAAATGCTCAAGCCAGAGTTCGTAGTTTTTTATCGGAATACAACAAAAGAACTGGCGCGACAATTTTACTAACTAGTCATTACATGGCTGATATAACAGCATTATGTCCAAGAGTTATTTGTATTCATAAAGGTAGTCTCTTTTATGATGGTGATCTTGATTCACTAGCTAATTCATTATCACCATCTAGAGAAGTAAAAGTTGAATTGAAAAACTCATGTTCAAGTGATCAATTTGAAAAATATGGTGAGGTTCAAGATTTAAATGATCGTTTTGTATGTTTGTTAGTTTCTAGGGATAAATTAACAGATGTAGTAAGTAATCTATTAACTGATTTCGATATTATTGACTTAGAGATTGGTGATCCTCCTATTGAACAATTAATAGGAGAATTATTTATAAAGGGTGACATCAATTGAGGATATTTGGATTGTCTTTCAAGGTTATTAAGACTTTACTTACAACTCAATATGCATACATGTTGGAATATCGCATAGAAATAGCCTTGTGGGCTCTTTCTGGAGTACTACCATTTATCATGTTTTCTCTTTGGAGTCAAAACGATGTTGGTAATACATTTGGTTTAAATGATATTGGGTTAGCAAGATATTTTTTAAGTGCTTTTCTAGTTCGGCAATTTTCTGTCGTATGGGTTGTGTTTTCTTTTGAGGAAGACTCACTTTCAGGTCGATTATCACCATATTTGCTTCAGCCTTTGCACCCTCTTTTAAGGTATGTTGCTGCTCACTTGGCAGAGCAGGCAACAAGACTCCCTTTCGCACTAGCTATCGCGATTACTTTTTTTGTACTAAATCCATCATCTTTTTGGCTTCCTTCACTACCTCAATTATTTTTAGCGTATTTATCAACTCATTTAGCTTTTTCTATTGCTTTCCTACTTCAAAGCTTAGTTGCAGCACTTTGTTTTTGGACAGAAAAATCTAGTGCTCTTGAGAGATTAATATTTGTTCCTTACCTTTTTCTTTCTGGTTTATTAGTACCTTTATCAGCCTTTCCTTCTAATGTTCTAAAAGTTGCAATGTTAACCCCATTTCCCTATCTAATTAATTTTCCAGCAAGGATTTTATCAGGGATGCCAGTTGATATCTTTAATGGTTTTTTAGCTCAGTTTTTGTGGATTTTAATACTGCTCCCTTCTGTAAGCATTCTTTGGAAACTTGGTGTAAAAAGATATACCGCAATGGGAGCCTAATATGAAGCGTTATATTAAAACAATTAGATTATTTTGGTCTACAGCATTTGCTTCTCAACTTGAATATCAATTAAATTTTTTAATTGAGTTGTTAGCTATGTTGGGAACTCTATTGGGAAGTGTGTTTATACTATCCCTTTTCTTTACTGGAGGAAGGCAATTAGGAGATTGGACATGGGAATCAGCTCTAGTTATTCAAGGTGTTTATACCTTTCTTGATGGTTTAACGAATGCGCTATTGCGACCAAATTTAACTGAAATAGTTAATTACGTAAGAGAAGGTACTCTTGACTATGTTTTGTTAAAACCAATTGATAGTCAATTTTGGTTATCAGTTAAAAAGTTTTCTTTTGCAGGATTACCTGAAATTATATTGGGACTTTCCATTGTTTTTTGGGCAGCTACTCAATCAGGTACATCTTTTTCATTTTACTTGTTATCTGTATTCATTATTTCGTTGTTTGTTGGTTTTGTTATTCTTTATTCTGTTTGGTTCCTTATTGCTGCATCTAGTATTTGGTTCGTTAAGACATGGAATGCTACAGAAGTTCTTAGAGCTTTGTTGGCTGCGGGTAGATACCCTATTTCAGCTTATCCTGTTATTTTGAGGTTCATATTTACGTTAGTTTTACCTGTTGCTTTTTTAACAACTTTTCCCGCTGAGGCAATTCTAGGAGAGTTGCAATTTAATATTTTATTCTTTGGTCTGATTTTAAGTAGCTTATTTTTTATATTTAGCAGATTCTTCTGGAAATTTGCTCTTAAACATTATACTTCTGCATCAAGTTAATTATTTAATTAACTCTTTTTTCTTTTCACGATATTTATGAATTTTGGATTATTGTCCGATACCAAAGAATGAATTGAATATGAACAATAAACTAAATATTGAGAGGAATGAAATCCCTAACCAGCTAACTGTTTTTAGACCAATTCCATAACGATATTGACTTTTTACTAAAGAGCTATTCATTGTATCCATAGCCATCCAAGCAAACAAAGGAGCTGTGAGGAAACTACCTGTCATAGCTCCAAAGACATAGTCTTTAACTCCAATTCCTCCAGATTTTGCAATAAGGAGTGCACAAAGTGATGCAAAAACATGAAATATGATCCATTTTTTTAGGCGTTTCTTTTCATTAAAAGTAGCGCTATTGCCCTTGTCTGTACGAGTTATCAAACCATGAGCTGATGAGATGCTCCTGGGATATGCATCTAAACATGTAAGGGTGGTGCTAAACATTGCTGCAAAAGCTGCAGGAACAATTATCCATTTTGCCCAACCACCAATAGATTCTGTATACAAGCGGATTAAATTTTGAGCAAAACTCACACCTGATCCTGTAAGCATTTCATCGCCAGTGCCATGCATTGTGTATGCACCAAGAATTAGAAAGAAAATAGCTGTTATAACTGTGATGAAATATCCAAGATTGAAATCAAATTCTGCTTCTTTCAGCGTCGCAGTATGCTCTGTTTCTTTAGCTCTTGAAAACATCCAAAGTGATGGCCATATGCAGAGCTCTACTGGACCAGGCATCCAACCCATCAAGGGGATTAAAAATCCTAAGTTTGAGAGTGTCCATGGAGAGGGACTGCTGTTTAATAATGAGAGATTTATATCACCAGCAGGACCTTTTATTAGTAAAGATATAACAGCAAAAAATGTTAATAATGTAAGCAAAAATACAAGAGTCTTAGATATCCTATCAAGGGCTTTATATTGACCTATAAATAATATTAATGAACATACTATTAGTATAACTATAGCTAAATCTAAAGCAGGAAAGGATGAAAAAATTACTATATTCTTTAAAAGAAGACCCGTAACAAAACTAACGGCGGAAATTGTAAACGTACCTGTAATCAATCCAACTATTAAATAAATTGGCAAATAAAATTTATTTCGTTTTTGAAATCCCTCTAAAAGCGATAGTCCTGTAACAGCTGTAAATCTGGTTCCAACAAGTAAAAATGGATACTTGAATAGATTTGTTATTAAAATAAGCCCAATAAGGGAAAATCCAAATTTGGCTCCTGCTGTGGTTGAAGACATTAGGTGTGATCCACCTATGCATGCTGCAGCTAAAAGGATTCCAGGACCAAGACTTTTTCTATAACCATTGGATTTACTTGAGACAAATTTTTTCATATTTTTATGAAGTTATTTTTATTTTTACAATAAAAATAACTTTTTCAATTTAAATACATAAAGATTATTATTTTACAGATAGATATTTTTTATTAAATTCCATATTTCTACGTTATATTTATTGCCTAGATTCTATTGACTTTAATTAATGACTAAATCAGTTAATCTATACTTGGCTTCAGGTGTTAGTAATGGTATAGGATTTTGGCTTGTTAATTTTACTGAGCAGGATAATATCTACAATTCTTTCGATAGACAATTGCTAGAGTGTTATAGAAAGGAATTATTCGGTATTGAAGGAGCAATTGAAGTTAAGGAGGCAATTAATAGGACATTAGATATTCTTTGCTTTTACTCGAAATTGGATCAGTATAAATTTGATAATTCTAATAGAGGTTATTCTTTCGATATTCCTATAAACATCATTGAGGATATCTTTGACCTATGGGCATATAATTATAATAATGAAATTCTATGGAAAAAATATATTGGCATATTGAATTTTAGGAAGAAAATAAAAATAAATAATAATTATATTAATATGGGATTAAAGGGTCATACTTATGAATTTGCTATGAAATTAGATCAACTATTGAGTTTCAGGCTAACTAATTCATCTTCTAGACTTGATAGAAGGAATGAATTAATGTGGTAATAAAAGTTTAATTTCTAGATTTAAAATAAAAATCTCTATCATTAATAGCTGTATTTATGTTTTCCCATGGGAAAACAATCCAATCTTTTTCTTTGGTATATTTATAGGCGTTCCACCATGTTGGTTTGTGTTTGCTTATCCATACGTGAGTTTCTGAACCTTTTAGATGTTTTGTTTTCTCAAGTGTATATCCAGTGTCATAAATATCATCAACTATGAGAGAATTATTTTCAGGTTCATCTAATATAGGTAGATTAAGTGAGTGGCTTAATGCAACTGCTAGGCATAGACCACCTCTTGGGAATCCATAAATACCATTAAACTTTTTATTTTTACATCTATTAGATATTGCTAATACACAATCATCGAACTCTCTCCAGCTTAATTTATTCATTTATGGTATACAAAGTTATATTCTTTATTCTTATAAATCAAATGTTTAAAACTTTCTCGATAAACTGAAGTACCCCATAAAGCCTCCAATAGTAAGTATTCCAGCTATTGGAGCTGATAGATTTAAAGGTGTTGCCCATTCATGAACCATCAAAGAAGCTAACATAAGTAATCATTATTAGTTAATTAATAAAATACTACATTTATGATTGATTCGTTTTTATACTTTGCAATAATTCACAACTATAATGTTATATAAAAATTCTCCTAACAAATTTTCTGATATTTTTATTTTTTAAAGTGAAAAAAGTCTTATGAATTTTGTTTTATATATCGCTTTTATTTTTATTTTCGAAAATTTTTGCTAATTGGCCATATATTTTTCCAAATAGCCAGGATATGAATATTAGAACAAAAATTCCTAAAATTATTGTTATTGCTGAAATACCTGCATCATTTGGACCATAATTAATTGCGGGATCAAAACCTTCCACGATAATAATAATTTAGATTTAATACCATCTTAATGTTCTGATGATATAAATTTTGAATTTTAACCTTTTTGAAATCTCATTAATTAAAGTTACTTCGAGTTCATTATGTATAATAGAAATTTAAAAAATTTATTAATGAAGTGGGAATATCATGTAGTCCATCTCAACGTTGATGATTCTCCAAAAGAAGATGTCGAGGCTAGTAATCCAGAGGCGGCAAGCGAAAAACTTAAAGGTTCACTTAGTCCAGATTTCTTAAAAGATCAATTTCCTGAACAATTTCAGAAAGATGATAGTTCTGAACATCCTGCTATTCAACTTAGTAAGTTTCTAAATAAAAAAGGACTTGAACAATGGGAATTTTCACAAACAATAAGAATTGGATCAATGTTATTTCTAATAATGAAAAGACAAGTTGATTGATTAAAATATATCTTTAAAAACTAATATTAACCAGGTTAAAAAATTTATTGGATTCAATGTAGTTTTAATATCTTTGCTTCCATTTAATTCATAATCGATGTTGAGTTGTGTTATTGAGAGTCCATTGCCTTCGTTGATTAAATTATTCTGTGTGATTTTATATTCTTTTTTTGTTTTATGATCTAATTCGTTGCTAAAAATCCATATCTTGATATTATTTTCAGTCATTAATATATATCCAATATCCATTCCATCTGTCATTTTATAATCTATGATGTTAGCATTAATAATTTCAGGTAATTGATCTAAATATTTTTCTGGGATCCAATTTTCTATTTTTGACTTATTAATCTTTATATTTGTACCGAGAGGTATTAGTGGATTGGTTTTCATTATGATTACTTTAGACTTGTCTAAATTAACATATTTTATGGTTCTATTAATTTAATTTACATGTTCTGATCATTTAAGATCTCTCTGTAAGATTTCTTATGTTTTATGCATATCAATTTACTTTAAAAACCTTTTGAGTTTGTTTCATTTCTCTTTTCTTTGCCCTCTTCTTTTGAAAAGTTGACCTTTATATAATTTATTCCGATTATCGATAGTTTGATAAAGGCAAAAGCAGTTGCTATAAATCCAAACAGAATGAATGTTGATAAAAGTGCTGATCCTAGATCTATTTCAGATAATTTGGACATGAAAATAATCTATGCTAATAAATTCAATCTTTTATAAATCGAATCTTAATACAGAATCTAACTATAAAATTTTTTATTTATATTGGTTACAAGACATCTGTAGAAAAAAAAATCAAATGGATGCATAACTTAAATAGGAATATAAATTGAAAATGAATCAAACTCAATTTAAAATCCCAATTACAGACTTAAGACCCTATACGGTCCATTATAGAGACTGTGATAATCATCGACTTGAGAATTGTTTTTATGCATGTGATGCATACGAAGCAAGATTACTTGCGATGGAATTCAATAGATATATCCATGAACATCCCAACTGCATTGATCTTATTAGAAGAGAAATGATTAAGAATATTTAGTTTACCCAGAAGTGATTGATAAGTATGTATATCAATAATTAATTTTACATGGACAACATTGATATTTTTCCTCATTTGGTTTTGGGAATTGTATCTTTTGTGTCTAATTTTATTTCCGCTTTGGCTGGTGGTGGCGCGGGTCTAATTCAACTACCAGCATTGCTGCTTTTTGGTTTGCCATTCTCTAAAGCTTTAGCGACGCACAAAGTTGCCAGTGTTGCATTGGGTTTAGGAGCATCATTACCACACTTAAAGAGAAATAATTTACAAAGAAAATATATTTTATTAATATTGATTTCGGGAATACCGGGTGTTTTAGTTGGTGCTTATACCGCATCAATTATACCTAGTGATTTTTCAACCTCTTTATTAGGTTTATTTACTTTATTTATTTGCTTTTATTCTACAAATAGTAAAAATCTTGGTAGTTCAAATATAACTATATCTTTTAGTTCAGTTAGAATTTGTGTTGGTTCTTTAGGCCTTTTTATTATTGGTTACCTAAATGGCTATCTTTCTTCTGGGACAGGACTATTTGTGACAATTTGGATAGTAACTATATTTAATTTATCTTTTTCTGTCGCAGTTGCTTATACATTGATTCTTGTTGGGATCTTTTGGAATGGTGTCGGTGCTTTCGCTTTAGGTTTTAGTGGAAATATTATTTGGAATTATTTACCCATTTTAATTTTAGGTTCACTAATTGGAGGTTATTTTGGGGCTTCTTTCGCTATCATTAAAGGGAGTAAATTTGTTAAAGTTGTTTTCGAAATAGTATCTTTTTCTGTTGGTTTTTCATTAGTTATAAAAACCTTATTATCATTATTTGTTTGACTCTTAATTATTTATAAGCCTCCAGCTTTTTCTAAATCATCTTGCAATTTACTCTCGCAATCTAAAACCCTTGCCCAGCAAGGTAATTGTTGTTTTACAGGAGATTCAAGGAATCTATTAATTGCAGGTCTTAACAGTTTTCCAAAAGTATGTACTGCTAGTTCTTCTTTATGCCTGCTATATGGTAATTGATTAACTGAGGAATCTAAACTAAATTGTTTAACTCTATCTTCCCCTGCTCTTCGATATAAAACCTCCAAGTTCGCTAATTCAGAACTAGTAAGTGTTCTTGCTTCATGTTCCATTAAGCCTCTTAAAACACTTGATAAAATTTCAGTAGACATTTTTTGCAAACCTTCATTAGCTTTTGAGCCTATTTCTTTATGTTTATGGTCGAAGATACCTAAATCTACTTGTGCGATTCTTGATATCCTTACATTTTTATAAACTTCTGAGAGTAGTCCTATTTCCAATCCCCAATCGCAAGGGATTCTTAAGTTCATTGCTAAATCAGTCGTAAAAGCAAATTCTCCAGCCAATGGATATCTAAAAGACTGTAAATATTGTAGGAAGGGAACATTACCAATTAATTGTTCTAAGCTAGATAACAAAGGTCCTACAAATAATCTGGTGGCTCGCCCTTGAAGCGCATTTGTCTCTAATGATAGGCGACTATAAAATGCTTTTACATATGAAATACCATTTGATTTCTCAAGTAGTGGACCCAACATTCTTGCTGGATAATTAGAGTTAAATGTTCTTATGTCAGCATCAAAAAGTGCTACCACTTCAGAGCTTTTTGTTGCTACACCAACTCCTTGCCATACGGCCCATCCTTTCCCTGGGACTCCTAATAAATCTAAGCCGTTCTTTTCCTGATCCTTTAGTAATTCAATTACCTTTGGGCTATTAGTCCATTGCACGTGAACGGGGAAGGGCATTTCTTTAAAGAAATGCCTTGCTTTTAGTACTTCATCATGATTACTGGCTGATAAGGCTATAACTAGTTGATTTAAATTTTTTAACTCTTTTAATGTTTGTCTTATAAGTTTTAGAGCTGGTCTACTGAATTCATCAAACAGGCAAGGAATTAGTATTGATGTTGGTCGCTTTAATAGGTCTTTGTTTAATTGAGATACTGGATCTTTTGCTAATCCATACTCATGAATAGTTGTGATTAAACCTTGCTGAAAGTCCATTCAAAAATAAAGTGCTACAGATTCAAGGTGGAAGCTACGATGATGAAGAGAAGATTGTTTCCCTTTTAAGAGTGCCTCAGTTGGATAGTGAATTAGAAGAACTGAGAATTTCTCTCAGAAAAATTTATCACGATCACTCTGAAGAGAAAATCAATTCAGTGTGGTCTCAATTGTTGCAGATTCTAGATCCATATCATGTTATTCATGAAGATGAGATTGAATCGATTTGGGATTCTTCAAGTGTTGTTTTGATTACTTATCCAGATGCAATTTATAGGGAAGATGAATCAACGTTAAAAACATTAGCTGAATTCGTAAAAAATAGATTGAGTGGCCTTTCTTCAATAATACATATTTTGCCTTTTTTGCCTTCCACAAGTGATGGTGGATTTGCAGTTTCTAATCATGAAAAGATAGAGGACTCATTTGGGAATTGGAATGATTTAAAGAATTTATCAAGTAACCACAAAATAATGGCTGATCTTGTTTTAAATCATGTCTCATCCTCTCACCCATGGGTTCATCAATTTATGAAATCAGACGAACCAGGATCATCGTATATTGTCACATCATCTAAAACTGATATTTGGGAAGAAGTTATAAGGCCTAGAAATTCTTCTCTTTTCACAAATATAAAAACAAATGATGGTTATAAAAGCGTCTGGACAACATTCGGACCAGATCAAATTGATGTTGATTGGCGAAATCCATATCTCTTCTTGGAATTCTTAAGATTATTAGTTAGATATATCAATTATGGTGCTGAATGGATTCGTCTGGATGCTATTGCTTTTATTTGGAAGGAGCCATCTACTACTTGTTTACATTTAGAACCAGTACATTCGATTGTAAAGCTTTTAAATAAATGTTTGAAGATTATCAAACCTTCTGCTGTCTTAATTACTGAAACCAATGTCCCAGAGAAAGAAAATCTTTCTTATTTAATTGATGGGAATGAAGCAAACCTTGCATATAATTTTACGCTACCTCCTTTACTATTAGAGGCAATTTATACGGGTAATACAGATTTATTAAAAACGTGGTTATCTAGTTGGAAAGATTTGCCAACTTCTACTTCTCTTCTTAATTTCACTTCTTCACATGATGGAATTGGATTAAGAGCATTGGAAGGAATTATGGAAGAAAAAAGAATTCATAATCTCTTGGTTGAATCAGAAAAACGTGGAGGATTAGTTAGTCATAGGCGCCTTTCAAATGGACAAGATCAACCTTATGAATTAAATATTAGTTGGTGGAGCGCTATGTCAAATGGAGGATCTGACATTACATTATTTCAATTTGAACGTTTTTTGTTAAGTCAAGTTTTCACATTATCTTTAAAAGGTGTTCCAGCTTTTTATCTCCCATCTATATTGGCTTCTCCTAATGACCTTGAAACTTTTAGGAAAACGGGGCAAAGAAGAGATTTAAATCGAGAGAAGTTCGAAGCTACTAAATTAATTGAGCGACTTAAAAATTTTGATTCCCCAGCAAGTAAAAACATATCTTATCTCAGCCATATTATTAAAATCAGGTCAAGGCTAAAGGCTTTCCATCCAGAATCTTTTATGAAATGTATTTCTACTGAGATTCCTAATTGTGTAATTATTCAAAGAGGCTTAGGAAAGGACAAAGTATTGGTTATTTGTAATATGTCTGACAAACATTTAATTTTTCCGGGTTCAAATATACTAGGTTTATTAAAACTAAGTTCTGAAATTAAATTATTAGATAATATTACAGGTTCTTATTTAAGGAGTGATACATTTAAACTTAATCCTTATCAAGTAATGTGGGTTTCATTAGCTGAATAGTTTTATGCAAAATAATTCTAAATTCTGGATAGTAACCGATCTTGACGGGACATTAATGGATGAGAATTATGATATTACTCCTGCTCGAGACACCTTGAAGTTGTTGTCTGAGTTGGCTATTCCAGTAATACCTTGTACAAGCAAAACAGCTTCAGAGGTTAGATTTTTTCGTAATGAGAATGGTTTATTAGATCCTTTTATTGTAGAAAATGGTGCAGCTATTTATGGTTTTAATGATGATAATTCTTCAGAATGGGAATTGATATTAGGAAAAAGTTATGAGGATTTGAGATTTATCCTTAATAAAATTTCTGAACGAATTAATTATAATTTGACTCCTTTAAATGATTTAAATCATAATCAAATATTTGAACTTACAGGTTTGTCTAACCATGGAATTAAACGAGCTTTAAAAAGGCAATGGAGTGTACCTTTCTTAAATCCTCCTGATCATATCTTTGAAGAAGTTAAGGTTATTTGTAAACTATATAATGTTCATGTCTTTAAGGGAAATCGTATGAGTCATCTCCTTTCAAATAAAAGTCATAAGGGCGAAGCAGTTAATAAGTTAAAGGTGTATTTAAATAATAAGGATGTAAAGATAATAGCTCTTGGGGATTCACAAAATGATCTTCCTCTACTTGAATATGCTGACATCTCTATTGTTATTCCTGGTAAAAATGGAGCTAATAGGTATTTACAAAATGGAATAGATAAAGGTCGCTTTAGATTGGCGAATGCACCTCATGCAAAAGGATGGTCAAATAGTATTGAAGATATTCTTAGTAATATAAATAATTTACAATGATTAAAAATACTATTAATGATGATGAACTTAATAGTATTTTCCTAAAGGATATAAAGGATGAATTTGACTTTTCTTTTGACATTTATCTGTCTTTCCTTGAAGACTTATCGTTAAACCCACTACTTTTTTTTAACACATGGTCTGATCTTAATAGGAAAACTATTGTTGAAAAATATTGGAAGCCAAATACTAAATTAGATTGGAAATGGTCATTATCATTTCCTTTTTTTTCTCTTTTAGAAAAATATATTGAGAGCATGAACTATCCTATTATAATTGGATTCTCGGGACTTCCAGGGTCCGGTAAATCTACTCTCGGTTCTTGGATTAATAATGTAGCTAGAGAGCTATGCTTAGACATTAAAGTTATATCTTTGGATGATTTTTATTTGCCTGGCAAACAAATGGATATTGCTTTGGATGGCAATCCATGGAATGTTTCAAGAGGATTTCCAGGAAGTCACTCTATAGATTTATTGAATAAATCATTAGATACGTTTTTAAATACCGGTTATTTAAAATGTCCAATTTTTGATAAGTCTCTAAGAGATGGGAAAGGAGATAGATCTGGATGGTGTGAATTTCGGACTAAAGTTTTAATTTTGGAAGGCTGGTTTGTTGGTTGTGAGCCGATTTCAAATCATATGGATTTAGAATATACATCTGAACAAAAATATAATTTATCACTTAGTCCAGCTGAAGAGCAGTATCGCATTTTGATTCAGGAATCTCTTATAGAATATAGCCAAATATGGAAAATGTTTGAGAAAATTTGGCATTTAAAATCACCTCAGTTTAATAATACAGTTTTATGGAAAAGACAACAGGAGGAAGAAATGATTAAATTAAAAGGTGCAGGTTTAAAAGACAATAGATTAAAAGATTTTGTTCGGATGATTCAGGCCTCTATTCCTCAAGAAAGTTTATTAAGCATAAATTCAGATACAACGATTGAAATTAATCATGATCGTAGTATTATTAATCTTTATACTAATAAATATGATTTCTAATAATTGCAAGAATAATTAAATAAATTCTAATCAATTTTCTTTGTATTTTATGTTTTGTTAACCTTATATCCTTTATCCTTTTCTCAACCTATTATAATTTAATATAACTTTTTCTTGCCTATAAAATGGCTTCTTATGTTTATTTAATTCAAAATGGCGATTTATTTAATATAGGCGTTACTAGCAACCTTGAGCGAACTCGAATTGATTTAAGGCCAGGAGAACTAGTTGCCTTTTTAATAACTGATAAGCCAGACCCACTCATTAATAATCTAAGAAAAATCTATGTTGACAATAGGTTGCCTTGTTCAGATTATTATCGACTTGCTAATTCTCAGGTTAAGGAATGCCGTTCTTTTCTAGAGGGAGATGGTGGTATCAATTATTTTCAACCTTTTTTAAAAGGTCCTAGTTTGGTTATCTTTTTTATTTTATCTTGGCTTTTAATTACTTATTTTATTATTGAATTTGCTGTTAACCCAATCCTTGGTAGGTTCAATTAATTCATATCCACAATTGGTACGCTATATTAATTTTATTTTAAGAATCTTTAATTTATAGGCATCTTTTTTTAGTTAGAATATATTTATTAATATTTGCACTTCATAATTTGAACTTATCAGGGTTCTTGGTTTTTGTAGCTATACCATTTGTGTTGTCTGCAGTTTTTTTTTTCGGCACAAAGAATGGTTACTACAATAGTGATGATTATGAAGGAGATGGATGTGCTCATGATGTGCAAAGATAATTCTTATTTTTACAAACCTTTTTTTTTGAATATATTTAATGACTTGAATTTTTGATGCAAGTCCATTTGCTATCAAACTGCCATACAGGTTTGTATATATCATTTTCAATTTTCTTCCCTGCTTCCACACACATTTTCTCTGTTCCGATAGGTATTGCAAATAATGTAGGACTTGTTATCCCACTTACTTGTGGCTTTCCTCCTGGACCTTGTCTATAGCTTCCTATAACTAGCCAGTAATTTGCTTTTGCACTGGCTGGTAAACCTAATAGAGATGATATTGCAATTATTAATGGGAAAATAATCTTTTTCCTCATGATTTTTATTCTAATTTTATAATTATAGATATACTAATTGAAGTTTCTTCGAATTTGCAATTTTTTTTTTTATGTTTTTAAAATATGCCTAACGTACTAAATCAATTTGTTTTTAATTGTATTCAATCTTTTTTATTAGGTCTTCTTCAGGGCGTTACGGAGTTCCTTCCTATTAGTAGTACCGCTCATTTAAAAGTTGTTCCTTATCTTTTAGGTTGGAGTGATCCTGGTGTTTCTATATCAGCATCTCTTCAATTAGGCAGTGCTTTTGCGATTATTCTTTATTTTCGTAATGATTTACGCATAATTATTAAATCCTTGTATTCCATTTTAAATCATCGTAATTTTTTTAAGGATGATAATACAAGATTAGTTACTTATATTTTTATTGCCACTATTCCTATATTATTTATCGGTTTATTATTTAAATTAATTTGGCCTGATTTCTCTTCTTCATATTTTAGGGGTTTATTTTTTATCGCCATAGTTTCTATTGTTATGTCTTGTTTACTTGCTATTTCTGAAGTTCATGGTCAAAAGAAAAAGTTATTTTCAGACATTAAACTGATAGACATTATATGGTTAGGTATTTCACAATCTCTAGCAATATTTCCTGGTGTCTCTAGATCTGGGATTACTTTAACATCTGCATTATTTTCTGGTATTGAAAGACAAACAGCTGCTAGACTTTCTTTTCTTATTGGGATTCCTGCTATTTCAATATCAGGATTTATTGAACTTTTTAACTTATTTAGAACATCATCTACTATAGATATTCTCCCAACAATTATAGGTGTTATTTCATCTTTCTTCTCTTCAATGATTGCCATTGATATGTTTATTAAATTCTTGAAACGAAATAATACTTTTATTTTTGTATATTACCGTTTAGCCTTTGGTGTGTTTGTTTTGTCTACTTTATAAATTCAAAATTATTTACATATTGCTTTAATATTAGTTATTGTATTAGGTTCTTAGTATTTATGAGTTTTTTTAATCTTTTATTCTTAGTCTCTTTTGGCGAAATTGAAATATCGCCTTTGGTCTTTGGTCTTATTATATTTTTAACTCTTTTTGTCTTTTTGGCTGTTTTGATTACTACAACTAAACTTATTCAATCTTTGGTGAATGACTCTGATTAATAATTAATTGATTTTATCGGAACGGCGGGATTTGAACCCACGACCCCCACTACCCCAAAGTGGTGCGCTACCAAGCTGCGCTACGTCCCGTATTCGTAAGGTATCACAAGTACTTCCTAATGATTAAATTATTTAATGGTTTTCATTTAATTCTTCTATTTGTCTTTCTTGTTATTCGTCTAATAAGTGTATCCCTGTTATCACTAGAATAGCCATGAATTCGAAGTTTTTTAGCGGCTATCCTTAACTCAAAAATATTCATTTTGGAAAGCTTTAATTCAGTATTCTTATTCCATTCTTCACCTTCATAGGCTAATATGCTTTTATGTTGTGAGACTTCAAGCGCATAAATTATTTCTGCAATATATTCAGGAATAATTACAATTATAATCGCAAGAATATTATATATATTGATTCTTGTTTTTTCGATATTTTTTTGAATTTCATCGTTTTTCATTTGTTAAATCTTAATCATCAGATAAAATCTTCATTGCTTTGTTTTGTTAATACAGGTTCAGTTCTAGATGAACTATCCATCCACTGAATTGTTCTTTCTTGTTCAATCTTATTAGATTTAAAACTAAATATTAAAAAAAATACTAATAATAACGTTGCTAGAATAATTAGTAAAACTGTCTTGTCTGGTAATTGGTCATTCATTATTAATCAGAATGAATTGGTGTATTTTCTCCTCTTAGAATACAATGACTTATATCCCAATTATAATTTGCCCATATTTTTTGAGTAAGTTTAAAGTTTGACCCGACATAATCTTTGAATTCAACTTTTGTTGGCATAGCTGAGCAATATGGCCTGCTACCTGGCTTTGTTAAATATTGTTGGTGATAATCCTCCGCAAAAAAGAATTTAATGTCATTTTCAATCTCTGTTGTTATTTCACCAAATCCATTCTTGCTTAGTTCTTGTTGATAACTCTTTTTGCTTTCTTTAGCTTTAATTAATTGATCCTTCGTACTCGTATAAATAGCAGATCTGTATTGACTTCCTGTGTCATTACCTTGACGATTGCCTTGTGTTGGGTCATGACACTCCCAAAATAATTTTAATAAATCACTTTGATCTATTTGATTCTTATTCCATACAACTCTTACTACTTCTGTATGCCCTGTTAAACCAGTGCATACTTCTCCATAGGTTGGATTCTCTCTTCTTCCACCTGCATAGCCTACGGATGTTGAAATTACACCTGGGAGTCTCCAAAAACCTTTTTCTGCTCCCCAAAAGCAACCACATCCAAAAAGAATTTCTTCCTCATTATCTTTCATCTCTGCCTTAAGATCACTTTTTAATATTGTGTGGAGGAGCACTTTTTTACTCTGATTTATAGGATTTTTATTTGAATATAGCTGATTTAATTTTGATAATATATCTTGGATTATTCTTTTAATCATAATTTAATTTATAGTTTCTATTTTAATATGATTTATTAGTGTTGTAACAAAGGCAAATAATAAGAATGGAAGGCTCAGTACTAGAATCAAACCTACGCCTAAAAGGGCAAAAATTGGTCTTGATGACCCCATAAGTGCAAGCCCTGCAGCAAGACTTACAAAAATTACTCCCATCCATGAAAGGATTTGAATATAGATATCACCAAATTCAAGGTCGCAAATAAGTTTATAATTTGAAAATGTGTTCATGAAATCATAATTAATTTATTGAACATAATTGTTTTTCTAGCTTTTATCTAATTTAAATTGAATTGATTAAAAAACTTTAATAAGTATTCCTTAATACTCTTCTTGTATTTGCTCTTTAGCTTTTTCCCTTTCCCACATGCTTTTATACAAACCGTTTTTATTAATTAAGATTTGATGTGATCCTTCTTGTATGATTTTACCCTCATTCATAACTAAGATGCGATCACAGGCCGCTGCAGCAGATAATTGATGGCTAATCATTAAAACAGTCTTATTAAATTGTTTTTTTATTGTTTGGAGTATTGCGGAGGCAGTTTTATTGTCAACACTAGCTAATGCGTCATCTAAAACTATTATTTTTGAATCTACTAATAATGCTCTACTAAGGGCTGTTCGTTGCCTTTGACCTCCACTTAGAGTTATGCCTCTTTCCCCTACAAGGGTGTTTAATCCATCTGGAAAACCTTTAATATCATCTGACATTCGAGCTTCATAGGCTGACTCCTCAACTTTATTTATTGAAGCTTCAGGATTCCCGTATCTAATATTTTCAGTCAGAGTTTCAGTAAAAAGATAACCTTCTTGCGGTACTAGGGTAATATTGCTTCTTAAATCTTTCAATTTCAATTCAGTAATATCATAATCATCTAAGAATAATCTCCCCTGATCAATATTTATCATCCTTCCTAATGCTCTAGCTAATGTTGTTTTGCCACATCCAACAGGCCCTACTAATGCAACAATTTCACCTGGGTTTATTTTAAATGAGATCTCATCAAGTATTTTTCTTGTAGAGGCTTCATACTTTATTGTTAGATTTTTAGCTTCTAATTTACCTGATATAGGCTTTTCTATAGTTATTGTGTTGTCTCTATCTTTTATTGTAGGTTCATGATTTAATATCTCTTCGACTCTTTCTAAGCTTACCTGACCTAATTGAAAAGTATTGAGTGTAAAACCTAATAAGGCTGTTGGGAAAACGAGTCTTTCAACATAAAGAATTAATGCAACTAGACCACCTACAGTAAGGCTACCCCTTGAAAGTTGTCCACTACCAATTGCAATCAGGAGTAGTAATGATATTGAGGATAAACCTTGAAGTAATGGGAACAATGTACTAGCAGTTCTAGCAAGGTTAATAGCAGCATCTCTATATCTAATGTTTAATTTATTGAATGCTTTTTGCTCAGCTTGCTCTTGACCATAAATTTTTATTGCGCTTATTCCAGAAAGATCTTCTTGTATCAATTCACTTAATTCAGATAATGCTTTTTGTTGTCTTTTTCGTTGCTTAACCATTCTTCCACCAAACAAACCAACTGTTCCAAGCAATATTGGGTAAATGGAAATAGCAAAAAAAGTTAGAAGCGGATCGATTGTTAGCATTGCTGGCAATGTGAATGCATATGCCAAAAAAGTATTAGTAAGACTAAGGACCGTAAAGCCCAGTAATCTTCTTATATTTTCTAAATCACTAGTAGCTCTAGTGATAACTTCTCCAGTTCCTATCGTTTGAACCCAGCCTGGATCTTGTTCGAGCATGTGATCAAATAATTTCTGTCTTAATGAGACCTCTACTTGTCTGCCAACTCCAAAAACTAATTGCCTAGATAGCAATCTTACTGAACCCATTACCGTCGCTAAAAGTATTAGCCATATGGACTTATTGAAGACATCAGAAAAAGTAAAACCTTTTTTTAGATCATCGACTATGTTTCTGACTTCCATAGGAATAGCGACGCTCAAAATATTTACAAAAATCAGACATACTCCCCCTATCAATAACTCCTTTTTGTGGGGTCTCAGATAGTTTTTTATTAGATCTAGTCTTAATGCAGCCATTCTTTTATTAATATGCTCATTAACCTAGGCAATATAAGCCAATGGACGTGAGCAAAAACTAAATTTAAGTGTTTTATGAATGAGGCCCAAAATCACCCACTTTATTCAACAGATAGAGAAAATATTGATCGTTTATGCTCTATAGATTCTCCAACATCTCGTGAGTTTGTTGAGCTCGCCAGATTATTAATACGCTATCAGGACTTTAATGGCGCAGAAGATCTAAATGCAGACATGAACAAACTATTAAAAAAATGGGGACTTAATCGTGAAAAGTTAGAGGAAATAACAAGAACAATTTGGTCAGAGGGCTTTCGTCCTAATAGCTCTTCAGGCACTGATAACGTTGGTTCAGGATTTGATACGTCAGATTCTTCTCAAGCTTAAAGTTAGAAAATTATTTTTTTATTTAAAACTTCTGCAATAGACTTATATATTACTAAGTTAATATTTATATTCAGCCTGTAATGCAAAGCAAATAGCCTTTTTCTGATAAATGACCTCATCAAACCCTATAACTTTTTCAGTAATACTTGAATCACTTCTTTCGGCAAAGGATTTAACGGAGGAGCAATCTAAATTCTTAATGAATGCATGGCTGGGAAATAAAATTGAGCCAGTTCAAACTGGAGCATTTTTAGCGGCATTTAGAGCTAAAGGGATCTCTGGTGAAGAACTTTCAGTAATGGCAAAAATTCTTCAAAATGCTTCATCTACTCCATGCATCCTCCCATCTTTTGATTTAGTTGACACCTGTGGAACTGGTGGCGATGGGGCAAACACATTCAATATTTCTACCGCAGTAGCTTTCGTTTCAGCTGCTTTAGGTGTGAAAATTGCTAAACACGGAAATCGAAGTGCTAGCGGCAAAGTTGGTTCTGCTGATGTCTTAGAAAGTCTTGGGCTACCTTTAAAAGTTTCTTCCGAAAAAGCTATTGAAGCCTTAATGAATTTCGGGATTACATTTCTTTTTGCACCTTCTTGGCATCCTTCTTTAGTAGGTCTTGCACCATTGAGAAAAAGCTTGGGAGTTAGAACTATTTTTAATTTGCTTGGACCGTTAGTTAATCCACTTAACCCGAAGGCTCAAGTATTAGGAGTGGCTAATGCTAACTTACTTGATCCAATGGCCTTAGCTTTAAAAAGGATGGATCTTAAAAGAGCTGTAGTTGTTCATGGAGCAGGGGGGTTAGACGAGGCATCTTTGGCTGGTGCTAATCAATTTCGGTTCTTAGATAACGACTCTATAAGAACTGAAATTATTCATCCCAGTGACCTCGGACTTAGTGAAATTTCTAATGAAAGTTTAAAGGGCGATGATTTGCAAACTAATACTCAGATTTTAAAGGCTTTATTCAATGGTGAAGGAGACAAATACCATAAGGAAGTCGTGGCCTTAAATACTGCTTTGGTCTTATGGGTCTCAGGATACGAAGATAATTTATCTTTAGGTGTCAAATTATCATTAGATTGCTTAAATACAAATAAATCTTGGCTTATTTTTAAGCAGTTAAGAGATTTTCTAGCCATCTAATACTTTAACTTTATATACTCTCTCTAATGTTTTTTGATACTGATTGTTCTGCAATATTGTTATTAGAAGATGGTTCGTATTTTGAAGGGATTTCGTTTGGTGCAATAGGCACTGTTTCAGGAGAAGTCGTATTTAATACTGGAATGACTGGATATCAAGAGGTTGTAACTGATCCAAGTTATTTTGGTCAGCTTATTACTTTTACCTACCCTGAGATTGGAAATACCGGTATTAATTCTGAGGATAGTGAATCCTCACATCCTTCTGTAAAAGGTGTGATAACTCGCCAAATATCGGAAGTTGCTAGTAATTGGAGGCAAGAAAAATCTTTAGAAAAATGGTTAAAATATGAAAATGTGGTTGGAATTCATGGAATTGATACAAGAGGACTGGTTAGACATCTCAGGGATTCTGGGACTTTGAATGGAATAATTTCTTCTGAATCAAGCTATTCGTTAGAGGAATTATTTTCAATATTAAAGAAATCTCCTTCAATGAGTGGACTTAATCTTGTTGATAAAGTATCCACTAAGTACGCATTTAAAGTTAATTCAGCATGTCCTGTTTCATTTGATAAAAGAATTAAAATTATTAAAACAAACCCTTACAAAGTTGTTGCTATAGATTTTGGAATAAAGCAATCGATCTTGGATCGCTTAGTGGCTCATGGTTGTGAAGTTACTATTTTGCCTGCGAATGCTTCTATTTCTGATGTTTTAGATTTATCTCCTGAGGGTGTCTTTCTTTCTAATGGACCTGGCGACCCAGCCACAGTTGATAGTGGTATTAAATTGGCTAAAGATTTAATTGCATTAGATAGATTGCCTGTTTTTGGGATTTGCTTGGGTCATCAGATTCTTGGATTGGCTCTTGGAGGTGAAACTTTTAAATTATCTTATGGACATAGAGGACTTAATCATCCTTGTGGCTTGAATGGACAAGTTGAAATAACAAGTCAGAACCATGGTTTCGCTTTAAGTTCAGAGTCTTTAAATTCAGAAAAAATAAAAATCACCAAATTCAATTTAAATGATCAAACAGTTGCTGCAATTTCAGTTATTGATAGACCGTTCTTTGGAGTTCAATATCACCCTGAGGCAAGCCCGGGCCCTCATGACGCTGACCATCATTTTAATCATTTCGTAACCTTAATAGAAGATCGAAGAAGAATCGTGGATTAATTTGGTTTCTATAACTACACTTCCATCATGAAGTAATAGGGGATTGATCCCATAGCTGAATTACAACGACTTACTGTTTCTCTTAGAGGTGGTTTTAACCAGCAAAATGGTTGCTTGGTGTTAAATTTCACTGGTCAACTAGATGCATATTCAGAGAAGCAATTCACTACATATATCAATGAAGTTTTAGCTTCAAATCAACTTTCAGTAGTTATTGATTTAACTAACATCGACTTTATTGATTCCTCTGGACTAGGGGCAATGGTTCAAGCGGCAAAAAAATGTAATGAGTCGAAAAGAGCTTTTAATGTTGTTGGAAATCCACGAGTTGTTCAAACTATAAAACTTGTTCGACTAGAGGAGTTTCTTCATTTGGCCCCAGATCTGAGTACTGCGTTTGGTAAATTATCAGCTTGACTGATTGGATTCGCTCTTACAAATCAACCATTTCACCAGATGGTTTGGGACCATTGCAATTAGCATGGTTAGGTGATGCAGTCTGGGAAATGCATCAAAGGTTGCGTTATTGTAAAAGCCCCAGACGCTCAAAGGATTTACACAAAGCTGTAGTTAATGAGGTAAATGCTTCCAGCCAGGCTATAGCAATTACAAAAATCGAACCATTTCTAACTGATCTTGAAAAGGACTTTTTCAGAAAAGGTAGAAATAGAGCTGGAAAAGGTCCTAAAAATGTAGATGCAGCCACATATGGTATTGCTACGGGATTTGAGACTATTGTTGGGTGGCTCTTTTTAAAAAATCCTACCCGCCTTGCGGATTTATTCGATCTACTTGATCGCCCTATTAACTAGAAAATAGTTCATTTAAAATGAGTTATCGATTCAACAAAGAGACAAAGAGTTCCAAAAACTCTTCTTTTAATAAGCGAAATAGCATTTCTTATCGGCAAGATAATGATTCTAAGAAGTCCAGCTTTAATGATAGAAGAAGTACGAATAAAAATACTCGCCTTTCTTCTGATAAATCTAATCAGCCATTTTATGAATCAAAATCCTCCGAAAGATCAAGAAGCAATAATAAGTTGACTCCAAATTATAGAGGATCTAGTCGATTTGAAAGAAAATCGACTAACCCTTCATATAGAAATCAAAATTCTAATGAAGCTAATAATTACAGAAGACCAGAAAGAAAAGAACCACTTTCATATTCCGAAAGTTTTACCAAAAAGTTAAGTGATGATTTGATTTGGGGACGTCATTCTACTGAGGCAGCTCTTATGGGTGGCAGGGCAATTCATAGGATTTGGTGTACATCTGAATTAAGAAGTACACCAAAGTTTTTTCAACTTCTCAAAGATTCAAAAGCTTCGGGTGTCTTGGTTGAAGAAGTTTCTTGGTCCAGGCTTGGCCAGCTCACAAATGGAGCAGTTCATCAAGGAATAGTTTTACAAATTGCCGCATCAAAAACACATGATTTGAAGAATTTAATAGATGCTTGTAAAGCTTTTGGTGATTCATCATTGCTCCTGGCTTTAGATGGGTTAACTGATCCTCAGAATCTTGGAGCAATAATTCGATCTGCCGAAGCCCTTGGTGCTCAGGGATTGATTCTTCCACAAAGACGCAGTGCAGGTTTAACCGGATCCGTTGCAAAAGTTGCTGCTGGAGCGCTGGAACATTTGCCTGTGGCAAGAGTTGTTAATTTAAATAGGTCTTTGGAGAAATTGAAAGATGCAGGTTATACCGTTGTTGGCCTTGCTGAGGAAGGACGTTCAACTTTGTCTGAAATAAAATTCCAAGGTCCCTTAGTAGTAGTAGTTGGGTCTGAAGATAAAGGAATTTCTCTAATAACTAGAAGGTTGTGTGATCAGTTAGTCAGGATTCCCCTTAAGGGAGTAACTACAAGCCTTAACGCTTCAGTCGCCACTTCTATTTTCTTATACGAAGTGGCGAGATCCAGATGGATGCGCACAATCTCTGGACAAGACCCATCTCCTAGATTATTGAAACCTCAGATTTCAACTCAAAATAATAACTAATCTCCTTAAATTTAACCTAGAAAATAAGCGTATATTTTTTATAGTTTTAATATGATTTTTTAAAGATCATAATCCAATTAGATTATTAATAACATCACCTAAAGTTTTTTATACTCAATATTGTTTGCTTTCAAATATATGTTTCATCATCAAGTGAACATAATATTCCTTGTTTTTTTGATAAACATCTGGTTAAGAAAGTATAATAAATTAAATGCATTTTACTTATGGGTCCCATTAGGGCTCTTCGAAGCTTAGGTAATAGTTTTGGCTTGGCCTGGTGGGCTAAGGTTGAGACAAATCAGCCTAACGTTACTTATTGGTTTGGTCCTTTTCTGACTCGCCGTAGCTTGAAAGTGAGTTTAAACGGATTTGTAGAAGATCTCTATGCAGAGTCTCCTCAGGAAATAAATCATAGTTTAGTCAGGTGTCGCCGTAATGAGCCTCTAACGTCATAAGCTGGATAACGTTTTTATAATTCAATAATGACTTTTGCAGACTTGCGCCAAAAATTGAAAAGTGGTGAAGTATCTGCCAAGGAACTTGTTCAAGAAAAAATTTCTAGGATAAACGAATTAGATCAGACCCTCAATACTTTTTTAACTGTCAACGGCCACCAAGCTCTAAAAATTGCAGAAGATATTGATAATCAACGTTCTTCTGGAAATGATCTTCCTTCTTTAGCTGGAATTCCATTGGCTATTAAAGACAACCTTTGTACAAAAGGAATTAAGACAACTTGTGCAAGCAAGATTTTAGGTAATTTTGTTCCTCCATATGAGTCAACAGTCACAAAAAAGCTTTTAAACGCTGGATCAATAATGATTGGCAAGACAAATATGGACGAATTTGCGATGGGGAGCTCTACTGAAACCTCGGCATTTGGACCAACTTTAAATCCATGGAACATAAGAAAGGTTCCTGGAGGAAGCTCAGGTGGTAGTGCAGCTTCTGTTGCTGCTGAATTATGTTATGGATCTCTTGGTTCTGACACTGGCGGATCAATCAGACAACCAGCTTCATTCTGTGGTGTTGTTGGAATGAAGCCAACTTATGGTCGCGTAAGTAGATGGGGGTTAATAGCTTTTGCTAGTTCCTTAGATCAGGTTGGTCCTTTTGCGAATAATGTTTCTGATGTAGCTGAAATCCTTCAAGTTATATCAGGTAAAGATGAGTTTGATTCAACAACTGTTGATAGACCTGTTCCTAATTATTTAGACATACTTACGAAGTCAATTAAGGGAATGAAAATTGGTTTAATTGATAATTGTTTTGAGCATAAGGGATTGTCCTCTGATGTAAAGGAGTCGGTTCTTAGTGCTGCCTCGCTGCTCGAAACATTGGGTGTCGAGATTATCAATATTTCCTGTCCTCGGTTTAATGATGGAATTGCTACTTATTACGTGATTGCCCCATCTGAAGCTTCAGCAAATTTAGCAAGATATGACGGTGTCAAATATGGATTCCGCTCTGAAGATGAACAAACTCTCATTGAAATGACCTCCAAAAGTCGTGCACTTGGTTTTGGAAGTGAGGTTAAACGAAGAATTCTTATAGGAACTTACGCCTTATCCGCTGGTTATGTTGATGCTTACTACAAGAAGGCCCAGCAAGTTCGAACTTTGATACGTAAAGATTTTGATGATGCTTTCGAAAAAGTAGATATTTTGCTAGCTCCTACATCTCCCACTACTGCTTTTGGCTCTGGAGAAAATATTGACAACCCTATGGCTATGTACTTATCTGATTTATTAACGATTCCAGCCAATTTAGCTGGATTACCCGCTATCAGCCTTCCATGTGGCTTTGATAAATCTGGATTGCCAATAGGTTTACAGCTGATAGGTAATGTCTTCGAAGAAGGGAAGCTGCTTCAAGTAGCTAATCAATTCGAGAGAGCTGCTGAAGTTTATAAAAGTAGGCCTAAAACAGATTTTACATTGTAAAGCTTTAACCACTTTATGTGGAGCTTTTGATTTTCGCTACACTACATGCAGCGTAGCTTTGTTCAATATTAATGGCTTTTGTCCCAATCCATAATCATAGTGATTACAGTCTTCTTGATGGAGCCAGTCAGCTACCTTCAATGGTTGCAAGGGCTAAACAATTGGGAATGCCTGCTCTAGCTCTAACTGACCATGGTGTAATGTATGGTGCGATTGAATTATTGAAGTTATGTAAGGCTGAAAATATAAAGCCAATAATTGGTAATGAGATGTATGTCATTAATGGTTCAATAGATGACCCTCAGCTCAAAAAAGAGAAAAGATATCATCTTGTTGTTGTTGCGAAAAACCAAATAGGTTATGAAAACCTCGTAAAATTAACTACACTTAGTCATTTAAAGGGTGTTCGCGGAAGAGGTATATTTTCTAGACCATGTATAGATAAATCTTTATTTAAAAAATATAGTGAGGGATTAATTTGTTCAACAGCTTGCCTAGGTGGTGAAATTCCACAAGCAATATTAAAAGGAAGAAATGATGTAGCTAGAGATGTAGCCGCTTGGTATAAAGAAATTTTGGGTGATGATTTTTATCTTGAAATTCAAGATCATGGATCAATTGAGGATAGAATTGTAAATAGTGAAATAGTAAAAATTTCTGAAGAACTTGATATTCAAATCATAGCTACTAATGATGCACATTATGTATCAAAGAATGATATTGAAGCACATGATGCATTGATTTGTGTGTTGACTGGAAAATTAATTAGTGATCATAAGAGATTAAGATATACAGGAACTGAATATATTAAATCTGAGGAGGAAATGAGAAGTTTGTTTGTAGATCACTTAGATAAAGATGTAATAAATAGTGCAATTGAAAATACTGTAAAATTATCAAGCAAGGTAGAGGAATATACGATATTAGGAACATATAAGATGCCAAATTTTCCTATTCCTAATGGATATAAACCCATTGACTATCTGAAAGAGATAACTATTAATGGTTTGAAACAAATATTATCTATTGATCAATTTGAAGATTTTCCAGATGAATATAAAGAAAGACTTGATTATGAGTTAAACGTTATTGAACAAATGGGATTTCCTACATATTTTCTTGTCGTTTGGGACTATATAAGATTTGCAAGAGAAAAAAACATTCCTGTAGGTCCTGGTAGAGGATCTGCTGCTGGTTCTTTAGTCGCTTTTTCTCTTCATATAACTAATATTAATCCAGTTGAAAATGGATTATTATTTGAAAGATTTCTCAATCCAGAAAGGAAATCAATGCCTGATATTGATACTGATTTTTGTATTGAGAGGCGTGGAGAGGTTATAGATTATGTTACTAAGAAGTATGGTGAAGATAAAGTTGCGCAGATAATAACTTTCAACAGAATGACATCTAAAGCCGTTTTAAAAGATGTTGCTCGAGTACTAGATATTCCCTATGGAGATGCTGATCGTTTAGCGAAATTAATTCCTGTTGTAAGGGGTAAGCCTGCGAAATTGTCATCTATGATTTCAAAGGAATCACCAAATAAGGAATTCTATGAAAAATACAATAATGATTCAAAAGTTAAGAAATGGGTTGATATGGCTATTAGGATAGAAGGAACAAATAAAACTTTTGGTGTGCACGCAGCAGGTGTCGTTATAGCTGCGAATTCACTTGATAATTTAGTTCCTCTTCAAAGAAACAATGATGGTCAAATAATCACTCAATACTTTATGGAGGATATTGAATCATTAGGTCTATTGAAGATGGATTTTTTAGGACTTAGAAACCTTACAATGATCGAAAAGACAATTAATTTAGTTGAGAAATCAATAGGTAAGAGATTAGATCCAGATGCATTGCCTTTCACAGATGAAAAAACATTTGAATTACTTTCTAGGGGTGATTTAGAAGGTATTTTTCAACTTGAATCTAGTGGAATGAGACAAATAGTAAAAGATCTAAAACCCTCATCTCTTGAAGATATTTCATCAATTCTTGCCCTTTATCGTCCTGGACCTCTTGATGCAGGATTAATTCCTAAATTTATTAATAGAAAACATGGAAAGGAAAGTATTGATTTTCAACATAAATCACTTAAGCCTATTTTAAGTGAGACTTATGGAATAATGGTTTATCAAGAGCAGATCATGAAAATCGCTCAGGATTTGGCGGGATATTCGCTTGGTCAAGCGGATTTATTAAGAAGAGCAATGGGTAAGAAAAAAGTATCTGAAATGCAGCGTCATAGAACACTTTTCGTTGATGGTGCAGTTAAGAATGGCGTTTCAGACAAAATTGCTGAAAAGTTATTTGATCAAATGGTGTTATTTGCTGAGTATTGCTTTAATAAAAGTCATTCAACTGCTTATGGTGCAGTTACTTATCAGACTGCTTATTTAAAAGCACATTATCCAGTCGCTTATATGGCGGCATTGCTTACAGTTAATGCTGGTTCGACTGACAAAGTTCAACGTTATATATCTAACTGTAATTCAATGGGCATAAATGTAATGCCACCAAATATAAATACTTCTGGTGTTGATTTTACTCCAAAAGATAATTCAATTCTTTTTGGTTTTTCGGCTGTGAAAAATTTAGGTGATAGCGCGATTAGAAAAATCATTATTTCTAGAGATGAAGATGGTGAATTCACCTCTTTGTCTCAATTCTGCGATCGAATTTCCCTGAGTGCTGTTAACAGAAGAGGCCTCGAAGCTTTGATACATTGTGGAGCTTTTGATTGTCTTGAAGAAAATGCAAATCGCGCTCAGCTTATTGCAGATCTAGATTTGGTTATTGATTGGGCTTCTTCAAGGGCAAAGGATAGAAATAGCGGACAAGGTAATCTTTTTGATCTAACTTCCTCCTCATCAAATAATGAATCATTAATTGATGAGTATTCTTCAGCTCCTAAGGCAAAACCAGTCAATGAATATCCTCCTTCAGACAAACTTAAATTAGAAAAAGAACATGTTGGCTTCTATCTATCTGATCATCCTTTGAAGCAGCTCTCCGAGCCTGCCAGGTTGATAGCTCCTATCAGTCTTGGTTCTTTAGAAGAGCAGACGGATAAGTCAAAGGTCAGTGTGATTGCAATGATTCCAGAGATGAGAGAAGTAACAACTAGAAAAGGTGACAGGATGGCGATTATTCAACTAGAGGATTTAACTGGTTCTTGTGAAGCCATAGTATTTCCCAAAAGTTATGAAAGATTGTCTGATCACTTAATGGTTGAAACAAGGTTATTAATTTGGGGCAGCGTAGATAAAAGAGATGAAACTGTACAATTAATTATTGATGATTGTCGTGAAATTGATGACTTAAGATTTCTCTTGATAGATTTACGTCCTGATCAAGCTACTGACATAAATGTTCAGCATAAATTAAGAGAATGTCTTTCGAAAAATAGACCTGCTAGAAATGAATTAGGTGTTCGTACCCCTGTTGTAGCTTGTCTTAAGGATAATGATAATACTAGGTATGTAAGATTAGGTGATCAATTTTGTGTCAAAGACACGGAGCTAGCTTTGAGTGCTTTATCTAAGAATTCCTTCATAGCAAGAGCGAGTAATAGTCTTGTAAATTAAATTTGAATATTAATTAGTAGTTTCTTTCTTACTACTCTTAAAAGCATCCTTCATCCGATTGATATTAGGCTTTATGTTTTCAAAACCTAGAAAACTGCCAGCGGCAAAATCCCAACTAGCAGAAAGGATTCCATAACTTAATCCCAATAAACCAACAAGAAAACATATCGCTGAACTGACGAGCGTAACAGTAGGTGATATTTCTGCAATTCCTCTGCTTATTAAAAAATAACTTCCAATAAAAACACCCATGCCACTTAACGTAGGAATTCCTGTAGTAAATGCGATTCTCCTCGCCATCCTGTTTGCTACATATTTAGGGATGCCAGATTGCTTTCTTTTGTCTTTTGAAGAAATTTTTTTTTCTATCTTTGGAGCAGAGTTATTAGCAGAAAATCCAATACTTAGTTCTTTCGATTGTGATTGTTGGGTTTTTTTCGCTCCTTTCATTAGCTTTTAACTATGTAATACCAATCATTATCCTCTAATAGCTAATTTTTCTATTAGCTGTGTATATCTTTTTTCACTTTTATTTCGAACATAACCCAAAAGTCTTTTGCGCTGACCAATCATTTTAAGCAAGCCTTGTCTTGATGAAAAATCATGGATATTCCCTTGAAGGTGTTTGCTTAACTTTGAGATTCTTGTTGTCAGCATTGCAACTTGGACTTCTACAGATCCTGTATCAGTGGGATGAATTTGATGGGTGTTGATTAGCTGTTGTTTCTCTTCTGTGCCAAGTGACATCTTCTTTGAGTTTCTCTTATGAAATTAATTCTAATTTAATCCCTAGCCTTCTATCAAGTGCTCTTTTGACTTAATCTTATAAGAATCTCTTTAAGATGCTTATCCATTTGCTCTTTTTTTTCTTCTGGTGATAGGGAACTTATTAATAATGTATCTTCATTCTCCTTTGTGGTTATAAACTTAATTGAATCATTTATTTCACTATCAATATAACCCAGTGAATTTAGAATTGATTTGATTTCTTCAAGATAGAGACCAATGCTATTAGCTATTTTAGATTTTTGATTGTTAACATTTGAATTTGTATTCTCTGAGAATTGTTGAAGTTTATTTTTGAGTTCTACTATTAACCTTTCAGCGATGCGTTTACCTATACCAGACGAGTTGGTTAACAATTTGGAGTCATTTGATTCAATAGCATTAACTAATTGATTGACCTCAAGGTCCTCTAATAAGGACATTGCAATTTGTGGACCAATACCATTTACACTAATGATTTTGCGAAATAGATCTCTTTGATTAATCTCGTTAAAACCATATAAATTTGTATAATCTTCCCGATTTATTTGGTGGATCCAAAATTCCTTCAAATCGGCATTTTCTATTATATCTTTTTGTTTTGATAAGATTTGTACTTCATAACCAACGCCGCCAACATTTAGTACAACGCCATTTTTTGATGAAATATGCCATTTTTGTATTATTTCACCTTTTAACCAACTAATCATTATTTATAAATTTGTTTAAATAATTTATGAGTAAATATAAATTTAGCCACCATCTATTTCACATCCCACCATTGATCCTCCGATAACTCCAGCAGGAATAGCCCACCAGCGATCTTTCCCTCTAGATATTGCTGTTGCTAATCCACCTCCTAATATTCCTCCAGCGATTGTGCCTTCAGAGCAATCATTATTATCAAATTCATTTTTATCGTCAGCTGAGTTCATTCCTGGACAAGGTACTTCCACAGTCTCTTCCCATTTTTTGACATATCCAGGATCCTTTCTTGTCCCTGGGACATACTCCTCTCTATATTCGTTTCTTGTACATGTTCTGCTTGAAGAAAACCCGCGTTGATATTCATCTGCAAGAATCGATGTTGATCCAGCACAAACAAAAAGGGTTGATAAAATTGCAGATTTGACGTTCATATGTGAATTTACGCTTGTGAGCTTTTAATTGCACTCATACTAATAATAGTGGATATCAGCACGCAAATACCACCCAAATAAACTGTAATTGATATTGCTTCTTTAAAAATAAAAATCCCCCATATGCTTGAAAAGATTACTTGTGAATAATTTAGTGAAGTAGCCTGACCAGCTGGAATGACCCTAAGGCCTTCGGTTATGCATACTTGCCCAATTTGTGTGAATAATCCAATACCTAATATACAAATCCATTCAATTCCATTTGGAAATACAAAATTGTTAATTAATAGAGGTATCGAAAATGGAATTGAAACTAAAGGAAAATAGTAAATTATAACAAGGGGATGCTCTTTGGCAGATAATTTTCTTACGCATATATACGCAAGTGAAGTCAGGAGGGCTCCTGTTATTGCAATTATAATGACTATTACTGTTTCTTTAATATCTGTATTTGAAGTCCATTCTGGTTGACTAACCAATATTATTCCGACCCAACCAATAATGATAGAGTAAATTATTCTTTTGAATATATACTCGTTTAAAATAAAGTACGCACATATAACTGTAAAAGTTGGATAAATATATTGTATTACTGTAGCTGTTGCTATAGGTAAAATTGTTAGAGCTTTAAATATACAAAAGAGAGCTAGTGTACCTAGAATTCCTCTTAATAATAACAATTTCTTTTGATATCCCCATGGATTAATGTTGTTTTTAAATAGTAATAATCTCGTCATTATTAAGCTAATAAAAGCTCTAGCAAAAACTAATTCTGAAACTGGTATTCTTCCTCCAATTGCTTTTACACAAACACTCATGAGACTAAATGCAAGTCCACTTCCTAACAAAAACTTTATTCCTTTTAAATTTCTATAATTATTAAATTTATATAGAATTTGTTTTTCTCTCAATTTCTAAAACTCTTAACTAAATATTTCAGGATCAATTAAAATTATCATATGGCTTCAGCTCGACTACATTCACGGACAATAGAATCTGTTAAAGAGCGTGTTGACATAGTTGATGTTATTGGTGAACACGTTGTTTTAAAGAAAAAAGGAAAAGAATTTGTTGGGATATGTCCTTTTCATGATGATAGTAAGCCTTCTATGTCAGTAATCCCTGGCAAACAATTTTATTATTGTTTCTCATGCGGTGCAGGAGGTAATGCAATTAAATTTTTAATGGAGTTTCAACGTCAAAGTTTTAGTGATGTTGTTCTTGAACTTGCAAAAAAATATCAAGTTCCTGTTGATACAGTTGAAGGTCCACAACAGGAAAGACTAAAGGAACAAATATCACGTCGTGATACTTTGTACCGTGTTTTAAAACTTGCTACAGGTTGGTTTCGAAATCAATTAAATTCTAAATGTGGTCAAAATGCTCTTAATTACCTTAAGAATAAACGTCATTTAAGTGATGGAACTCTAATTAATTTTGAGCTTGGATATGCACCTGATAATTGGGACTCATTGCTTCGATATCTTGTAGATATTGAAAAACAAAATGTTGAAGTTCTTGAGGCCGCTGGATTGATCGTTCCTAGGAAGGGAGGTAATGGTTTCTATGACAGATTTCGTAATCGTATTATTATTCCCATTCATGATAGACAAAAAAGAGTTATTGGTTTTGGAGGCAGAAGTCTTGATGGCTCTGAGCCAAAATATTTAAATTCTCCTGAGACCGAAATCTTTGAAAAAGGAAAAAATCTTTTTGGTTTAGATAAAGCAGTCAATTCAATAAGGAAGAAAGATTATGCAGTCGTAGTCGAAGGATATTTTGATGTGATGGCACTTCATAATTCTGGCATCACCAATGTTGTTGCCTCATTAGGAACAGCATTAAGTCGTAATCAAATAACCCTTCTCTCGCGGGCCATAGATAGTAAAAAGATCCTTTTGAATTTTGATTCAGATAATGCAGGAATTCGTGCGGCTAATCGTGCTATTAGTGAGGTGGAAAATCTTGCCATTCAAGGCCAACTAGACTTACGGGTTCTACAACTACCATCTGGTAAGGATCCAGATGAATTTCTTAAGGATAATTCGCCTTCCGAATATGAGGTATTAGCAGCTAAATCTCCTCTTTGGATGGACTGGCAAATAGACCAATCCTTAAAAGATTTAGATTTAAGCAAATCTGATCAATTTCAGGTTGCTGTAAGTGATTTAGTAAGTCTTCTTGGAAAGCTTCCTCAAACTGCAATAAGAACTCATTATCTTCAGAAAGTTGCACAGCGTCTTAGTGGCGGTCAAGGCAGATTTGCTCTTCAACTGGAGGAGGATTTACGTAATCAAATTCGTGGTCAAAGATGGCATGGTCGCTCTAAGAAATATGAGAAACCTCAAGAAATCAGTCATAGAGAAAGAAGTGAGGCAGATATATTATTTATATATATTCATTGTCCAAACTCTAGGGCATTTATACGCCATGAACTTTGCCTAAGAGACCTAGATGATTTTGCTATTAATTATCATCGAGCAATTTGGTCTACAATTAGTAACATAGAGGAAAAAAAATTTGGTTCTGAAACTGTTGAGGCTATAAACCGTGGTAGCGATTTAAGTAATGTTTTAGCAGATGTCGATTTAATTAAAAATCTGTTTGATATCTTTCTTGTTTCTAATAGTGAATTCTTACCTAAATTGAATCCTTTTCTTGAGATTAATGAGCTTCGCCAAGCAACTTTAAGTGAACCTGAGTCTGAAATTCGAGGGGCTTTAGCAGTTCTTGAAAAACAAAAATCTTTAAAACGTTGTAGACATTTAATTGATGCTTGGAGTTCGCAGCGATTACAAACCCTTGAGAACTGTATTGCTTCACTTATTGTCCAAGAAAATTCCGAACCAAGTATTTCCTCTGATATGGAAGAACGTGTGGTTAAAATGTTTGAAGAGTTAAATAATGACGCTATAAATTTTCAGGAACTTTATTATGCTGAAAGAAAACATATATTATATCTAGATCAACAGAGATGTTTTAAATAATTTTTATACTCTATATTTATAAATGAAGAACTCTTCTTTTCTAAATTTTGATAAATGTTTTTTATCAAATGATCTTTGGTCTGATTTCATCAATAAAATTGGTATTTTTAAAGCTAAAGTAGCTGTTCGCCAAGCTCTAGATCTGCAAATTATGCAAGGAACAAGTTCTACTTTGCCTGTTCTTATACTGGAAACATGTGGAACAGCCCTTGTTAATTCTCATGTTATTAAAACTCATATTGGTTTGACATATATTGAAAAAGGAATGCTTTTGATCTACAGCAATAAGTTAAACTCCATTCAGTTGATTAAAGATAATTATTATTAATAAAATATTATAGACAATATTTTTCTAGTTCTTTTTTTAGTAATTTTGGTTTGTCTTCTAAGATATATGCCTGTCTTTCTTTTGCTTCCTCTCCAGATATATTTATAGAACCTTTTAAAGCCTCATTCTTTGCCGGGTTCATTGATAACTTTCTTTTTATATCTAATAAGTTTCCACCATTACATTCTTGTGCTACATGAACAGCTTCATGTCTTAATGCCTTTTTTATATGTATTGATGTTCTTTCAAATTGATCACTATTATTTTTGCTTCTTATAAGTGAATAAGCTTCTTTCTTTTTTGCATTAGCTGTACAAATAATGATTTTTTTTTCTTTTTTTTTGAAAAAACCTACGAATTTCTCACTTAATAAACATAGAGATGTATTTTCTGTTGTTGAATAACCAGCTTTTTCAATAATCCTTATTATTTCAATTTCTTTTTGATCTAAAAACTCAATAAACTCCATTTTTATTTTCTATGATTTTTGTTTGATCTAATTTAACATAAAGTCTAATTATAAATGGATTTAACTTATAATAAATTCTAATTAGCTGATACTGTTGGAAGATATTCTATATCTGTTATTTTTAAATAAGACAGCTTCTCTCGACGTGGCTTCCAACTTTCTTCAATTGTAGAGGATCCCCAACCTAATATATTTTTTCCATTTCTCTGATTAATATTATCGATTAGATTATTTAGTCTTTCTATATTTAATTCTTCTTGAATATTTTGCTTTGGAAAAATTATATTTTGTTTATATTGACTGCTCTGGAGTTTATGTAATATTATACCTGCCTTTACGAGATTTCTATAAGGCCTAAATATCTTTTTAGTTAACGTTAAACTTTCTTTTAGTAAAACTCTCGAGTCAGAGGTTGGTATATTTAACTTCTCTGTTAGTTCACTTTTAAAATAATCTTTTGTATGATTACTTGTGGCGATAAAAACCGTAATAGCTGAAGTTAATTGCTTGTTTTCTCTAAGCTTAGAACTTGCAATTAGAATATACTTACCTATTGCTTGATTCAACTCTTGTAAATTATCTATTGGATAACCAAAACTTCTACTTACGCAGATCTCTTTTCTGTCTGAAGATGTTTCTTTGATTGGGATGCAGAGGTTACCTTTTAACTCATTTTTTATTCGTAGACCAACTATGCCATATTTTTCTTTGATTTGTTTGCTTGATATATCTCTAAGTTCTCTAGCATTAGTTACTCCGCTTTTTTTTAGCCATGTTGACATTTTTCTACCTACACCCCAAACTTTATCTACTTTAATCTGATTAAGATAATTATCCTTATTATCAACAACACCTATATCAAATATACCTGAATTTGTTTCTATTTTCTTTGCTATATGATTTGAAATTTTTGATAAAATTTTTGTTTCACCAATACCAATTGATATTGCTATTCCTATGTTTTGGTAAACTAATGATCTTAAATCTTTTCCCCATTGATATAGATATTTGTCTTTTGGTCGTTTTATCGTTCCAAATGCTTCATCTATAGAATAGATTTCTAGCTCTTCACAATTCCTTTTTAGTAGTTGCATTAATCGATTACTTATATCACCGTAAAGAGCGTAATTTGAGCTTCTTACTTTTATGTTTAGTTGATTTAATTTATTTTTTAATTTGAAATATGGTATTCCCATTGGAATTCCTATTTTTCTTGCCTCTGCACTGCGGGCTATTATGCACCCATCATTATTTGAAAGTATTACTAATCTCTTTCCTATTAAAGAAGGATCGATCATTTGTTCACATGAAGCATAGAAATTATTTCCATCAATGTGTACTATTGCTTTTCTCATACTTATGTCTTTTTTCTTTTTAGTTCATGTATCGAATAAATTGCGACTCCCCATATATGAATATCTAAATATTCGCATAAACTTATTGCTGGATAATTTTCTTTTTCTGCTTTTAGATAATAATTATCTTTCTCTTTTATAAGTCTCTTTAATGTGAATTCTCCATCAATGATAGCAACTACAATATGTCCAGGATATGGATTTATACTGCGATCTATTATTAATAAGTCATTATCATAAATTCCTGCATTATTCATTGAATTACCACTTACGCGAAGAAAGAAAGTACTGATTGTATTCTTGATTAAATATTTATTTAGATCGATACCTAACTCCATAGATTCTTCTGCAGGGGATGGAAAACCGGCAGATATTGTTGCTTTTGCTAATGGAATTAATAGCGGAAGAGAATCTTCCTTTGAGGAAGAGTAGGAGCTATTTGAATCCATAGACCCAGATCAGTATAATTTAGTATAGTACAAAAGAACTACTTGTCGTTTTGTTTGTGTCTTATTCCTTGTGGTAAGGAGATCCTTGGGTAATGGTTTTTGCTCGGTAGAGTTGTTCTATTAGTAAAAGACGAGCGATTTCATGAGGAAAAGTTAATGGTGAAAGACTTAGTTGCCAAGAGGCCAAGTTATTGAGAGAAGGGTGAAGACCTGAAGCACCTCCAATAACAAAAATGATATTTTGATTGTGAGAATTTAAAAGTTTTGTTGCTAATTGCTTTGATGTGAAAGATTGACCATTTTCATTAAGAGTTACGAGAATTTCATTCTTGCGAATGATTTCTTTGATCATATGTACTTCTTTCATGTGCTTGTTGTCTTTTATCTCTATAACTTCTAAGCCAGGTAATCTTTTTAAGTAAATTTCTATACCTTCTTGAACCCATTTTTTTTTTATTTTCCCAATAGCAATGATTTTGTAGTGTGAAATATTAAGCATAAAAATATATTTCTAATCGATATCATCTTCTAGTAGAAATTGTTGAAATTGGGTATATAGGTTTAGAGAATCTTCAGTTGAAAGGTCTTTAGACTTTTCGTTAATGGATGAATCTGCATTGGAAGGAATTTTCACATTATTTGATTCTAGTTCTTTTAGTCTTTCTAATAAATGAGGTGGTATGTTTCCATCTGGACTTATTTCCATTAACTCTCTAAAAAGTTGTTCAGGATTGGTTTCGATTTCTACTGGGTGTAACTTATGCTTTTTTCTGTCTTTTTGATTTTTTAATTGATTTGATTGAGGTTTTGATATCTCTTTAGGTAGTTTTCGTCCTAGCTTTTTTAATCGTTCAAGGCTATGGCTGTCAAAAGTCATTTTAGAAAATGTATATTGATTGAAGATGTTCTTGTGAGTATATTTTAAATAATTTATTTTTATTTGAGTGAAATATGTGATCATTTCTAATCTGGTTTGGTGATTGTGCGTATGGTTGAAAAAACTTTGAATGATTTTAGGCATATTCCTAGAAAACGCTTTGGACAACATTGGTTGAGAGATCAGGGCGTCCTGGATCAAATAGTTAAGGCTGCCGAATTGAATTCTGAAGATTGCGTATTAGAAGTTGGTCCAGGCAAAGGTGTTTTAACTGAAAAATTAATTGAATCCCAAGCAAGATTCATCCAAGCAATTGAGCTAGATAGAGATTTAGTCGTTGGTTTGAAAAAACGTTTTAGACATCAAAATAAATTTAGTTTGAGAGAGGGAGATATTCTAACTGCTCCACTGGAGACTGAAAACGGACTAGTTCTTAACAAGGTTGTAGCTAATATTCCCTATAACATTACGGGTCCACTATTAAAAAGATTGATTGGTGAATTAAGAAAAGCACCTGATAATAGTTTTGAAACTTTAGTTTTACTTATGCAAAAAGAAGTTGCACAAAGACTTGTGGCTCTACCTGGAACTAGTAATTTTAGTGCTTTAAGTGTACGGATTCAGCTATTAGCAAAATGTCAGGATGTATGCGATGTGCCTTCTAAATGTTTTCAACCGGCACCCAAGGTGGATTCTAAAGTAGTCATGATTAAGCCCTTTGTTTCTATTGAGCCAGATTTTTATGAGATAGGTGATTTATTAGAGAAACTTTTGAAACATGCTTTTGCTGGTAGAAGAAAGAAATTAAGAAACACGATTGGAAGTTTTGTTACTTCCAATGATCAGATAAAGGATTTTTTCGCCTACAGAGGTATTAGTCTTGATCAAAGACCACAGGAAATCTCACCTTCCAATTGGTTCGCCTTGGCAAAAGCTTTAAAAGAAACTTGTGTTATTAAAAATGGTCCCTTCCAAAGCAAATGAAGATTTTCTTATTGCAAAAGCACATGCAAAAATTAATTTACATTTAGAGGTTTTAGGTATTCGTAACGATGGCTTTCATGAATTAGCAATGGTCATGCAAAGTATTAATTTAAGTGATCAATTGAAAATGATAAAAAGTTCAGATAATAAAATAACTCTTAAATCTAATAATAACGAGATTAGTAATGGTGAGGACAATCTAATAATAAAAGCTGCTAAGCTATTGAGAAATAAAGTAGGAAATACAAAATTAGGTGTTGATATTGAACTTGAAAAAAATATCCCTATTGGAGCAGGATTGGCAGGGGGTTCTACAGATGCAGCAGCAACATTGGTTGGATTAAATAAACTCTGGAGGTTAAACCTTAAGACTGAGGAATTAGAGAAATTATCAAAAGAAATAGGATCAGATATCCCTTTTTGCATATCAGGAGGTAGGCAGATATGTTTTGGTAGAGGTGAAATTTTAGAAAAATTAAAATTTGATCAATTTCAGTTGGGTCTTATTTTGGTTAAAGACCCTTCAATACAAGTTTCTACTCCAGTTGCATATAAAAAATATAAAGAACATTATGGTGATAGCTATCTTGAAGATGATAGGGATTTTGAAATCAAGAGAAATATTGTTAGATCTAATGACTGGTCTGATCAGTCGCTATTAGATAATCGAAAAGAATTACAAAATGATTTACAAAAAAGCGTTCTCCCTATGACACCAGAAGTTGAAAAGTCATTGAAGATATTGTCTCGTTTACCTGATTGCTTTTTAGTTTCAATGAGTGGTTCTGGCCCAAGTTGTTTTGCCTTGTTTAAAAATTATGACCAAGCAAATAAAGTACTAAAAGAACATGTTATTGAATTTGAAAGAGCTGGTTTATCAGCTTGGGCATGTTCAATGATGTCTAATGGAGTTCAATTAAGTGATGAATTCACCTAGTAATGGGTTTAAAAATGATTCTGATGAATTAGCTATTCCCTCATCAGGTCCTTTAGATACCGCTAGTTCTGATAAAAAGAAAGGCCCTTTAAGCTTTCTTTCAGGCTCGGTTACCAGTTTATCTTTTAGCCTGCTAAGCCTTTTTATTAGTAAAAAAATAGTTTTATATTTTTCTATTCATACTCCTAATTATTCTTCACCAATTGCTCAGAGTATTGCTTCCGGTTTTAAAACACTAATTATTGGAATTAGCTTTCTTGCAACTTTTACGTTTGGTTTTATTGGAATAGGTTTGTTTTTAGTATTTATTCGAAGTTTGATAGAAGGCAATAAGGAAAAAACAGACTAGTATTTAACTATTAAATTGTCATATTTGGATCTTTCTATGACTCTTCATGATTTAGGTCTTCTGGTTTTATTGCTATCTCCTGGGATGTTGCTTTCTATATTGCTGTTATCGACTTTTGCCGCAGGTGGGTAATTAGGCACTGTTTGAGATAGCTTGGAATAACAAACCGGTAATCCGGACCATCTGTTAATGCTGTGAAAGGGACTCTTTTATTTAATGCTCTTCGTGAAGCAATTGATGAAGAAATGGCTAGAGATCCCTTGGTCTGTGTAATGGGTGAGGATGTTGGACAATATGGCGGGTCTTATAAAGTTACTAAAGATTTATATGAAAAATATGGAGAGTTCAGAGTCTTAGATACACCAATTGCTGAAAATAGTTTTACTGGTATGGCTGTTGGTGCAGCTATGACAGGTTTAAGACCAATTGTGGAAGGCATGAATATGGGTTTTTTATTGCTTGCTTTTAATCAAATTTCCAACAATATGGGGATGCTTAGATATACAAGTGGCGGAAATTTTACTATTCCAACAGTTGTGCGTGGCCCTGGTGGTGTTGGAAGGCAATTAGGCGCTGAACACAGTCAAAGACTTGAAGCTTATTTTCATGCTGTTCCTGGTATAAAAATTGTGGCTTGTAGTACTCCTACAAATGCTAAGGGCCTAATGAAAGCTGCAATTAGGGACAATAATCCTGTTCTTTTCTTTGAGCATGTTCTTTTGTATAACCTTACAGAAGAGCTACCTGATGGTGATTATATCTGTGCCCTAGATCAAGCAGATCTTGTAAAGCCAGGAAGAGACATTACAATTTTGACTTATTCAAGAATGCGTCACCATTGTTTAAAAGCAGTCGAACTTCTTGAAGGAAAAGGAATTGATGTTGAATTGATTGATTTAATAAGTCTTAAGCCTTTTGATATGGAAACAATTTCTAAATCTATCAAAAAAACACATAGAGTAATTATTGTTGAAGAATGTATGAAAACAGGCGGTATTGCTGCAGAATTGATGTCTTTAATTACAGAGAATTGCTTCGATGATTTAGATTCTCCTCCTGTACGTTTAAGCAGCCAGGATATTCCGACTCCTTATAATGGAAACTTAGAAAATTTAACTATTATTCAACCTCATCAAATAGTTGATGCTGCTGAAAAAATTATTAATAATGGTGGAGTCGATTAATAATGCGCAAAAATAATTATTGGTTTTTTTTGGTTGTTATTTTTGCAGTATTAAGTATTTTTATATGCACTAGTATACCTTTTCAATTAGGATTGGATCTACGAGGTGGTAGTCAATTAACTCTAGAGGTTCAGCCTGTTAAGGAAATCACAAAAATCACCTCCAATGAAATCGAAGGAGTTAAGGCTGTTCTTGATAAGAGAGTAAACGGATTAGGCGTTGCAGATTCTCAACTTCAAACTGTAGGAACAAATCAATTGTTATTAGAACTTCCAGGGGAACAAGATCCTTCTGGAGCAGCAAAAGTATTAGGTGAAACTGCTCTATTAGAATTCAGAATTCAGAAAAATGGTACAGAAGCTCAATTAAAAGATTTACAAACTCAACGAAATAATGTTGAATCTGTTATTAAATTATTAGAAGAAAATAATAATTCAGCTCAATTGATAAAGGAGATTAATATTAATAATAAAATTAATCAGTTATTCGAAAAATATAACATTCAATCCGACCAGATTTTAGATATCGTTCAATTCAATATTCTAAGGAATAGAATAAGTACCGACATAGCAGCTCTATTTGAGCCAACATCATTAACTGGACAATATTTGACAAATGCAGGTAGACGGCAAGATCAAAACACCAACAATTGGGAGGTCACTTTAAGCTTCAATAGTGAGGGAGGTGAATTATTTGCGGATCTTACTAAATCTATCGCGGGTACCTCTCGATTGCTTGGAATTGTTATTGATGGGATTTCATATAGCGAGGCAAGTGTGGGTAAACAATTTGAAGCTGCCGGTATAACTGGTGGTGCCGCTACTATCAGCGGAAACTTTACGGCTGATGATGCTAGAAATTTAGAAGTTCAATTAAGGGGCGGAGCTTTGCCTCTACCAATTGATATTATCCAAATAAGAACAATAGGACCTTCTCTGGGGATTCAAAATATTCGTCTTAGTCTTTTTGCAGCTCTAACAGGATTGCTTTTTGTCGCTATTTTTATGATCTTCATCTATAAGCTAGCTGGTTTTGTTGCTGTCCTGGCATTGTCTTTTTATTCGCTATTCACCCTTTCTATTTATGCACTACTACCCGTAACACTTACTCTTCCAGGTATTGCTGGATTTATATTAAGCATAGGAATGGCTGTTGATGCTAATGTTCTTATTTTTGAAAGATTAAAGGAAGAATTACGCAATGGAAATACTTTGATTCGTTCAATAGATGCAAGTTTTAAAAACGCTTTTTCATCAATAATTGATGGTCATATAACTACTTTAATAAGCTGCATTACATTATTTTATTTAGGTACTGGATTTGTAAAAGGTTTTGCAGCTACATTGGGTATTGGGGTTGTATTGAGCTTATTTACTGCCTTAACATGTACAAAAGCAATATTAAAGTTTTTAATGAGTTATCAAGGCCTTAGGAAAATTTCAAACTTTATAAATCCTAATCAGATTCCTTCACCATCAACCAATGTTCAATAGCAACAAATTAAAATCACATAAATTATGAAAGCTAATTTTAATGTTCAACTCTATAAAAATAGAAAAATTGTTTGGCTTGTTTCATTCTCTTTATCTTTAATATCAATAATTGGAATGCTAATTTGCCTTAAAAGTACTTCTATCAAGGCCCCTTTAAACCTTGGTTTAGATTATACCGGAGGAACGCAAATAACTTTAGAAAGGAGTTGTGATGATGATTGTATTGATATAAATACAAGTGATATTTCATACAATATAGTAGCTTTAAAGAATCAGGATAAAAATTTTAGTACGAATACTTCTCCTAATTTAACTAGTCCACAAATACAATTGCTTGATAACTCAAAATTAATATCAATTAGACTACCTTTTTTATCTTCTGCTCAATCTGATGCTGTAGTCAATCAAGTTACTAAATCTTTTGGACCATTTATAAATGAGAATACTTCAGTAGAAATAATTGGCCCAAGTCTTGGCAAACAATTACTTAAAAGTAGTTTGATATCATTATTATTTGCTTTCCTTGGAATAGCTTTGTACATAAATTTTAGATACGATCGGAGGTATTCATTTCTTGCATTGTTGGCACTTCTTCATGATGTACTTATTGTTTGCGGTGTATTTTCCTGGTTAGGATATTTTTATAATGTAGAAGTAGATTCATTATTTGCTGTTTCTCTTTTAACTATTGCAGGTTATTCAGTAAATAATACTGTTGTGGTTTTTGACCGGATCAGGGAAAAAAGCTCAATAGATAATAAATCGAGTTTTAAATATCAAATCGATAAGGCAGTTGGTGCAACTTTAACAAGAACCCTATATACAAGCTTTACAACATTACTACCTTTGATTTGCATATTAGTTTGGGGTGGATCTACATTGTACTGGTTTGCTTTCGCATTAGTTGTTGGAGTTATAACTGGATCTTGGTCAAGTATTGCTTTAGCACCTTCTTTATTATCAATAACAAGTAAGAATGACTTTGATTTATGAAATATGAATTACAGTTATACAATAAGGTTAATTAATTATTTAAAATATAATTGGAAAAAAATAATTTTAATTATACTTTCATTTTATGACTTAAGAATTGATTTACGACTTCTATTTGACTTCTTTACATTCTCTACACTTTTTTATACTATTTCTGAACACCCCTTGGCCATTACAGTATTAATAACAATCCCAACTCTATTTAATGCAAAAAGAATTAATCTAAAATAATAAAATAAATATTTATAATTTCTCTTTTTCTATATCTAGCAGCTGAAATTAACTTTTTAAATTACTTTTTTGATTTCCTTGATGACTTGGGTTCAATTACTACCAATAGTTCTTCCATTTGAGTCATTAATTTCTTGACTTCTGTAGGTTCTGGCAGTGATAGTTCTTCCGTTACCCCTAAATGCATCTTCCTTAGTTCAGCACGTAGGATTTTTAAAGAGGCTTTTACTTCCTCCTTCTTTTCCTTAGCAGTTGCCATCTTTATAATCCTTAAATTATTAGTATTATACATGATGTTATTAATTCAATTCCTTTGATTCCCAAATCAAATTACTCTGGATATAATTTGATTTAAAGTATGTTTTTGCCTTAGTGAACTAATGTTTTTCTAGTTATATACCATTATGCGAAAAATTATTCACTCTAAAGCTGTTAATTATATGAATAATAAGCAAACAACTATAAATTATTTCCAATTAAAGAAAACAAATTTAATCATACTATTATTTATTATTCTTTTTTTAGCCTTATTCTATTTCATTATAGATCTTTCGTCACTAAGTCTAGTAGCTCATGATGAAGGCCTTTATGCTAGAAGATCTAGATTGATTGAAGAATCAATTAATTGGTTTTCATCCCCATTTTCAACTCCTCATCATAAGACACTCGGTAGTTATTGGTTAATTGCGTTATCTATAAGGTTATTTGGAAATAGTGAATTATCATTAAGACTTCCAAGTATTCTATCTTCTTTTGTTTGCTTATTTATTTCATATTTTATTGCATTAAAGGTATCAAATAAGAGTACGGCATTGATATCACTTTTATCACTATCATCAATGCCATTATGGATCCAATATTCTAGATATGCCAGTCCAGACTTACCATTTGTTTTATGTGTTCTTTTAGTTATATTTTTCTTCCTGCAATTTTTAGACTCCAAGGATCAAATCCATAAATTTCTGTATATCTTTTCTTCTGGCCTTTTTGTATCTACTGCATTTTTCATTAGAAGTTATATGGCATTTGTTCCTCTTATAGGTCTAACACCGTTCTTCTTTTATCAGCTACTAAGGTCAAATTATAAATTCAAATTAACTTTCTCTATTGGAATTATAGTTGGATTTATCCCCACTTTCTTAAATCTCTTTTATTCATATAAGGATTATGGGCTTGTTGGAATTACAGCGCTTTTCCATTTTGCTAAAAAGCAAGCAATAGGTGTAATTGACGTTGGTAATTTATTGATAATTCCTCTAAATTATTTTTACCTTACATTTCCTATTGGACTCTTATTTCTTCTTCTGCTTGTTTTTACCTCATCAAATAATTCTATAAAATTTCCCTTATTAATCTATATCTACCCTATTTTATCCTTATTAATTTTATTATGTATGTCTACTTCATATCCACATTATTACTTATTTTTGCTACCTTCATTGTCTCTTGTATTTGCTTATAAAATACAATGTTTTTCAACTCGATTTAGTTCTTCTAATCTAATCATTAAATATTTTTTGACTACCATTATGGTATTAATGATTTGTATGGTCTTTGCTTTTATATTATTTTTTAATCAACAGTTAATGGTTTATTCTCATGGAAGAGTTTTTCTTTTATATGTTCTTTTAATTATAATTATTTTATCTTATGTATTCTCAATCAGGGTCCTATTTAACTCTAAGAGCGGTAATACCTATTTAATTAGATTCTTTTACAATATCTTCATACCTCAATATATTTCACTATCGCTTTTATTTAATTTTGGATTTCTAGGAAGTCCAAACTATAAAACAAAGTTATTTTTAAACGATGTTGATGTCTCTTCGATTATTAAATCAAATACTATACATTTGTTTAACGTCGATAGTAAGATTCAAACTTTATTATTATATTACTTACCTTCATCTAAAATTGTAAAATCCTCTTTTGATGTTAATAGAAATGATTACATAATAACTTCTGAAGATATTTATTTTAAAAATTATCAAGTCTATAAATCAATTAAAAAATTCGATAATCATATGCTATTAATGAAAATTAGTAAATAATTTCATTTATAACTAGAATTAATTATAATTATAAAAAAATTAAAATGCTTAGAAATGCATATAAAAAATTTTGGGTTCCTGTTATGGGAAGACTTATTTCTTCATTAATCCCTCTCTTAGAAGGTAAGCCTCCAGTCAAAACACCAACTTATGACATTGATGGAGATAAAAAATCAAATAAAGATTAGGTGATTATTCTGGGAGTGATCCACCATGGCAATATCCAACAGCTAGTGAATTAATATCAAGTTCATTTTGGGATTTATTTACTTGGATAGATTTTAAATATTTTGTTGTCTTTTCTATGCACGATGAGCTTGAGGAGGTATATTTTACAATTGGATATATGTATAATATTCCAGCTATTACTATTACGCAATAAGCTATATATTTTTTATTTTGATCAATAAAACTCAACGTCTCTTTTCTCTTCTTCAGGTATTTTGAAAGCCATGAGTCAGGCAATCCAATTTGAACAAACAAAAGTTCAACCCACCATGGAAGCATTTTTTGATTTTTATCTGAATTACTTTTCATAGTGATAGTTAGTTTTGATTGCCCTCAAATAATTATTTTTGGGCTTTTATCACATATATATTGTAGCAACTAAAATATATCCCATATTTATAAAAATGGAACACTCATATGTTCGATTTATGAGTATTTACTCTTATTCTTCTTTTTTTTTCTTCCCTTTCTTCCTCTGATTGATTTTTAGATTAAAAATAGTGTATTATTTTCGTGGATGAAATGTATTCTATGGCAAAAAAAAGACGAAAGCTTAGTCCCGAGCTTGAGAAAAATATTTCATTAGCTAAAAAACAAACTGAATTAATTACAGCTATAATACATGATATTGATGAGGAAGATATACAGGAAGAATATAAATCAGCCTTTTTACCAGTAATGAGTGCCTATATGTCTCTAGACAAAATGTATACTGAGGTAGGGTATAATGATGATACTTCGAAACTTTATCAGCTTTATTTGTCGTATCTAGATAAATTTAAGGGCGAATATGAAGTATAATTTATTTATTTTATTAGACTTATAATATTATTATTCGCAATTTTTTAATTCATTAATTATTTTTTCTTTATATAAATCTGTTTTTTTTATTAATTATTCTGGCTTTTAAATTGTTAACATTAGAATAACATTTTTAAGGATATTTAATGGCTGATAATCCAATTGAAATTGATACTGCTATGAATATGATTAAGGAGGACATTATTAGGGAGCTTTCTGAATCTGTTTCTAAGCAAAATAATCAATTATATATCAAAGATCCTTCGAATAGTAACCTCTCTTTTTCCGAGAAAAGTATGGATTAGTTTTATGAATTATTTCTTTGAGTTGCCTCTCATCCGTATTTGTTACTACAAAGACTTCTTGTACGAGTTTCCCTTTTCTTGCTAGTAGCTTAAAACCCTCATTTGTTTTTATTGTTATTTTTAGAGCAAGTTTTTCTCCTCGCCCGTTTGTTTTCGATAGTGAAGCTGGAGTGATGGTTTTGATTTCTTTATTTTGAGCTATTTTCTTCAACCATTTAATTAATCCCTCTATATGTGTGCTGTGATTTTGAACTAGTCTTCCCATGGTTTTTTATTACCTACGCTAAGTTTTTTTTAAATTTTCTCATTTCTTTTAAAATTTACATAATTTATACCTTTTTAATAAGTTATAATTTGGAAAAATATTCATAGTAATGATTTTTACGTTAGGTTGGGCTTCCTTAGCTGCTATTTTTACTTTTTCTATAGCAATGGTTGTATGGGGAAGAAATGGTGATGGTTCTATTGATATTTAATGTTGGCGATGACTATAGACTTTACCCTCTATAGCTTTTTATCATTTTTTTCAATTTTCCTTTTGTCATTTATCACAATTGGTGTTGTTTATATTAGCTATATAGATTGGAAGGATAAGAAAAGAATGTAACTTTGCGCTTTACTTTTTATTTGAAGATGTGTTTAGTTCAATTATTTCAAATGCCTGTTTCATTTTGTCGATATTTGACTTGTACATACTTATATCTTTCTCTACTCTTTCATATTGGTATGATAGAAATTCTGTAACCCTTTTTATCTCGTTATTTAAGTCATCATTTTTAATGTCCTTACAATAATCTAATTCAGTCACAAGTTTGTATATTCCTATAGCGTTGATACGACTGTAATAATCATGTTCTAAAGTCTTATCTTTTATTTGTGATAGATAGTTATTTAAATTATCTTTTTTTAAAGCACTTGTCTCCCTAATTAATTGTTCTGACAAGTTATTTATTTCTTCTGGATTAAATCCATTGCAATTACAAATCGCATTAAAAAGTTTACTAGTATGATCAGTGGGTTTATATCCAGTAGTGAATTTTTCAAATATTTCTTTTAATCCAGTTGCAAAAATGGAATTATTTTTAAAATTTTTCTGATGACTTAGTAAGTGTAATTCCACAAGCAATTCATCTGCAAGCTTCCTGTAAATAGGTGGGATGACATAAGGAAATTCCTTATGGAAATCAGATTTGCTGTCTGAAATTGTTGCTCTAACGCTCAATGCCAAACCTAGATAATTCTTAAGAGACCTTAGCTTACCCCGCTACTTGGCTAAGATCATGAAAACCGTCCAACATCATAGTTTAATGATTCCAATAGTTATTGAAGAATCTGGGAGAGGAGAAAGAGCTTTTGATATTTATTCAAGGCTTTTAAGAGAAAGAATAGTTTTTTTAGGAGAACCAGTAACTAGTGATTCTGCTAACAGAATTGTTGCCCAACTACTTTTTCTTGAGGCTGATGATCCAGATAAAGACATTTTTCTCTATATAAATTCCCCAGGTGGGTCTGTTTATGACGGTCTGGGGATCTTTGATACTATGCAGCACGTCAAACCAGATATTCATACTGTATGTGTTGGGCTGGCTGCAAGTATGGGAGCTTTTTTGCTTTGTGCTGGAGCAAAAGGAAAGAGAAGTAGTTTACTTCATTCAAGGATAATGATTCACCAACCTTTGGGTGGTGCAAGAGGACAGGCAAGTGATATAAGAATTCAAGCAGATGAAATATTATTTATTAAGGACAAGTTAAATAATGAATTATCAGAAAGAACTGGACAACCAATACAGAGAATAAGAGAGGATACTGATAGAGATTTTTATATGTCTCCTGAAGAAGCTGTGGAATATGGACTTATTGATAACGTATTTAATAAAAGGCCTATAAATTCAGTTTGATTTCGTTTTTTTTATTTTGGATCTTGAAGTACTGGTATAAATCTGTCTTTATCTGGAATGACTGTAAAATCAGATAATACTTTGCAGAATTCTTCACCGTCCATTGTTTCTTTTTCGATTAAAATTTCTACCAATTTATCCATAGCAGGTCTATTTTTACCTACTAATTCTAGTGTCTCTTTATAACACTGCTTAACTATTTTTCTAACCTGCTCATCAATTTGTTTTGAAATTTCATCTGATATGTCAGATGTATTCATTAAGCTTCTTCCTACAAAAACTTCTTGACTATCTCCTTCTAAAGAAACTGGACCCAAGCTGCTCATTCCAAATCTAGTAACCATCTGCCTTGCCATTGAGGCCACTTGTTGTACGTCGCCTCCTGCACCGGTTGTTACTTCTTCTCTTCCGAAAATTATATCTTCGGCAGCTCTCCCACCCAGCGCTCCCATTATTCTTGCTTTTAATTGTGATCTGCTAATTAATGTTTGATCATCATCAGGTGAGAACCAAGTCAATCCTTTAGCTTGTCCCCTTGGAATGACAGTAACCTTTTGAACGGGATCATGATCTTTGACCAATGAACCTATTAACGCATGACCAACTTCATGATAGGCAATTAGTCTTTTACTCCTCCCGTCGACCAGAGGTTGACCTTCCATCCCTGCAATTATTCGATCGACTGCGTCATCAATTTCAGATAGACCTATATGATTCTTTCTTCTTCTGGCTGTAAGAATGGCAGCTTCATTGAGTAAATTTGCCAAATCAGCACCTGTAAAACCTGGAGTTCTTCTGGCAATACTTTCTAAGGTTAGATCTTTTTCTAATTTTTTATTTCTAGAATGAACTTTGAGAATAGATAATCTACCAGTTATGTCAGGGGCATCAACTGTTACCTGTCTATCAAATCTGCCTGGTCTCATCAATGCTGAATCCAATACATCTGGTCTATTAGTAGCGGCAATGATAATGATTCCACTATTCCCCTCAAATCCATCCATCTCAGTTAATAGTTGATTTAGTGTTTGCTCCCTTTCATCATTTCCTCCTCCTATCCCAGCACCTCTCTGTCTACCAACTGCATCAATTTCATCTATAAAAATTAAACAAGGGCTGTTTTCTTTTGCTCTTTTAAATAAATCCCTTACACGGCTAGCCCCAACCCCAACAAACATCTCTACAAATTCTGAACCTGAAAGAGAGAAAAAAGGGACTCCTGCTTCTCCGGCAATTGCCTTGGCTAATAGTGTTTTACCAGTTCCTGGAGGACCAACTAGCAAAACACCTCTTGGAATTTGAGCGCCAACAGATGTAAACCTTTCAGGTTGCTTTAAAAAAGTAACAACTTCTTCTAAGTCCTGCTTGGCTTCGTTTACTCCAGCAACATCATCGAATTTGACACCAGTTTCGGCTTCCATAGCAAATCTTGCCTTTGTTTTTCCAAATTGCATTGCTTGCCCTGGGCCTCCAGGCATGGAATTTGATCTTCTAGAAAGTAAAATTAATCCTCCAATAAGAATTAATGGGAATAACAGATTTCCAAGTATTCCAATTCCTGCCGGAGCTGTTTTGGGGGGATGAATATCAAAACTTATTCCCTCTTCTTTCAGCGAATTAACTAATTCGGGAGCAAGTCCTGGAAGATCTACTCTTAATCGCTGAACTCTGTTATCAAATTCTGGATCAATTGATTCAACAATTGCATTTCTTCCTCCTTCATAAATATCTACAGAAGTTACACGCCCCGCTTTTACATAATCTAAAAATCTTCCATAGCTGATTCTCGTTACTGGTACATTTCGTGATGAAGCAGCTGATCCGCTCTGATTAACTTGAGTATTGCTTGCAGAGCCTAAAATTTGCCAGCTAATTAAAATTACTATTGTTATTGGAAGAACCCATAGTGCTATTACTTTCCATTTTTTATCCATGAATTTAAAACTTTTCGGAGATTCTAATGGGGTAACGCCCCTTTCTGTTGAATGATTTCAGCAGTTTTTCCAAAAAATTAAGAAAAAAGATTTCAGGAATCGAAATTTCTTAACTAGTTATTATATTCAATAAAATATTTATAAACTTCTTAGTGCTGTAATTGGATCAAGTCTTGCAGCTCTCTTGGCTGGTAATACGCCAAAAGTTAATCCAATTGTACCTGAAATCATAACGGTTATAAAGACTGTTCCCAATCCAATTGTTGCAGGTAAAGGTGTTAATAAAGCTACCAATCTTACAGTTGTAAGTCCTAAGCCTGTTCCGACTAATCCTCCTAGGCTTGATAAAATTAATGACTCAATTAAAAATTGAGTTGAAATATCAAGTCTTCTAGCTCCTAAAGCTTTCCTAAGACCAATTTCTTCAGTTCTCTCACTTACAGATACCAACATAATATTCATAATTCCTATTCCTCCAACTAGTAAAGATATACCTCCTATTGCCGCTAACATTAGTGTTAGTCCACCTGTGATATTTGATACTATCTGTAAGGCATCTTTTTGAGATCTAACAGCGAAGTCATCATCTCTAATTATTTTATGTCTTTGTCGCAATAAATTTGTTATTTGGAATTTTGCAGCCTTTGTGGATTTTTCATTTATTGCTTCAACGCTTATGAAACTAAGTGTTGTGCCATATGTTGGGTCTTTGCCAGTAATTCGACTGACCATAGTTGATAGAGGGATGTATGCATTTTCGTCTTGATTGTTGCCAAATACCGCCCCTTTAGGCTTCATTACTCCGATGACTTCAAAAGACTGGTCTTTTATTCTTATTCTTTCCCCTAATCCTTCTTTTTTATTAAAGAGTTTATCTTCAAGATCCGGACCTATCACTACAACATTTTTTGCACCTTTTGAATCTTGAGAACTGATAAAACGTCCTTTTGCAATTTCGAAGCTTCTTACAATTAGAAAATCATTTGTTACTCCAGAAATTGAACTACTAGTACTTTTAGATCCTGCTTGAATAACTTCATTTGAAGAAATTTGTGGAGCTACTCTTTTTACTGTTGGTACTTGTTTCTCTATTGCTATGGCATCTTTAAGAACAAGATTTTTAGGAAAAGCTACTCCTCGTCTTCTTGTATCATTATTTCCTGGGACGACAAATAACACGTTTGCACCAAGATTGCTTAATTGATTTTCTGCAAGATTTTGTGCACCTCTCCCTACTCCCACAAGAGTTATTACCGATGCATTCCCTATGACTATTCCAAGCATAGTTAATAAGCTCCTAAACTTATTAGATTTAAGATTCTTAAATGCCATTCCCGATGTTTCAGCTAACGGGAGTTTCCGTTTCATGTCCGTTAAATGAATGGAGTTTTAGTTTCTTCTTCTGATCCAACTATTCCAACCTTTACTAAATCAGTTGAACCACTAACTCCAGATAATGTGCCTGCAGTCTCTACTACAAGATCTCCTTGTTTTAAGATTTTCATCCTTTTTGCCATATTCATTGCGTCGTCAAAAGTTTTAGATGTACTGGTTTGATTTTCTATCAGAAGTGGAGTGACACCCCAAACAAGTTGAAGAGTACTTGCAACACTTTTCTCATTTGTTACTGCTAATACAGGAGTAGCAGGTCTAAATTTACTTACATTTTTTGCAGTTGCACCACTTTTGGTTAAAGGAATAATTGCCGCTGCATTTATTTGTCTAGCGATACTACTTACAGCGGCGCTTATTGCATTTGGAATTGTGCTTGGGAGATGACTCTCAAGTGCTCTTTGTGGATAATCTCTTTCGATCCTTTTAGCAATGGTGGCCATAGTCTCTACGGCTTGAATTGGGTAATCACCTACTGCGGTTTCATTAGAAAGCATTACGGCGTCAGTTCCATCCAGGATGGCATTTGCGACATCACTTACCTCAGCTCTAGTAGGCCTTGGGCTTGAGGCCATTGAATCAAGCATTTGTGTCGCTGTAATAATTGGGATACCGAGACTGTTGGCCTTCTTGATTAATTGTTTTTGCAACAGAGGAACTTCTTCTGCGGGCATCTCCACTCCTAGATCTCCTCTGGCAACCATAACTCCGTCACATAGTTTTAAAACTGCATCGATTTGATCAATGGCTTCAAATTTTTCAATTTTGGCAACTACTGGTGTATCAAAGCCGTGATTTCTAATTAAATCTTTAATTTCTATTAAATCTGATGGATTCCTCACGAAACTAAGAGCTACCCAATCAACACCTTGTGCTAAGCCAAAAGCAAGATCTTCCTTATCTTTATCTGTTAATGCTCTAATTGATAATTGAACATCAGGAAAATTTACACCTTTGTTATTAGAAAGTACGCCCCCTACTGTAATTGAGCAAATTAGTCTTTGATCTTTCAGATCGACTTCCTCAACTTTCATCTCTACCCTTCCATCATCCAATAAAATTCTATTTCCAACTGAAACTTCTTCTGCTAACTTGTCATAGGTTACATTTGCTTGATTTTTATCACAGTCAATATTTTTTGAAGTAAGTATAAATTTATCTCCATTTTTTACATTAACTGGACCATTTTTAAATCTTCCAAGCCTGATTTTTGGGCCTTGAAGATCTTGAAGGATTCCTATGTGAATGCCTAAATTATCTGAAACTTGTCTAATTGTTTTTATTCTTTGCGCATGTTCATCATGATCCCCATGGCTAAAGTTTAGTCGGAAAGTAGAAGCGCCTGCTTCTACTAATTTAGTTATTTGGCTCGCACTCTCTGTTGCGGGGCCTATTGTGGCTACTATTTTGGTCCTTCTAGCGAGGTCGAGTATTGTCATTTATGTGACTTGTGACTACAAAAAACTAACATCTGGTTGTGTTTGAATTGTTAACTTTGCTTTTTTAAGAAAATAAACATGGATTTAAATGATTATCAAAGAGAATCTCGAAAGACAGCTCTTTATCCTGATGTTGGATCCAATGTTATTTATCCCACATTAGGACTTGTAGGTGAAGCAGGTGAGGTTGCTGACAAAGTAAAGAAAATTCTAAGAGATAAAAAAGGTGTTTTTGATAAAGATAGTAAGGATGCAATTAAATTTGAACTTGGTGATGTCCTTTGGTACATATCACAACTTTCTAGCGAACTGGGATATGAATTGGAAGAGGTCGCTAATGCAAACTTACAAAAGCTCAACAGCCGTAAATCTCGAGGTAAAATCCAAGGTAGTGGCGATAATCGGTGATATTCAATTATCAATACATTTGAAATCCTCCCATCGCTAGTGCGGCTGCATTTCCAAGAATTCCTTGAACAACTCTGATAACTACAAAAGCTAAGATAGGAGATAAATCTAAGCCTCCTAATGGAGGTATGATTCCTCTGAAAAAATTTAGGTAGGGATCAGTGATAGCACATAAATTTACAAGTATTGGGTTACTCATATCAAGATTTGGGAACCAGGTCAGTAAAACCCTAATGATCAATATTGTTGAATAAATGCCAAGTGTTTTTAAAAGTACAAGCAGAATTGTTGGAATAATTTCGTAACCCATTAGTGTTTTATTTTTTGTATTATATTACGCTGCCTTTTTGTCTTCTGCTAGATCGGGTTCAGGTAAAACTGAAAATGTTTGATGAAATTTTTCTGAAAGTGTTAACCAGAAAGAACGTCCATCCTTTTGCCGCCTTCTTTCAACGAAGTTCTTATCTACTAGCTCTTTAATGTGATCGTATGCACCAGATCCTCTGAGATCAACCAATTCTGATTGAAGTATTTTTTTCTTTAGTGCAACAGTCGCTAATGTTCTTAGTGTCGCAATCGATAAATCTGCTGGCAGAAGATCCTGAACCAATTCACCTAGTCCTTGCCTTAATTCCAAGCTGTAATAATTTTTGTTTTCGTTTATTTCTAAAGAAGTGTCACGTTGAGCATATCCAGCTTTAAGTTCCCAAAGTGCTTTTTCTATTTCAACAATATCTTTTTCCAATAATTCAGCCATTTCTTTTGATGATGTTGGCCTCCCTTTGAGATAAAGGATCGCCTCAATCTTCGCAGGTAATGAAATTTGTATGCTCTCACTCATAACTTTGAAAAAAAAATATTTTTCTTGATATCCAAAATTACCGCGTCTATTTAAACTCTGCACCTAAAAATAATTTATATGCTGGATTATCTGTCTCTTTCCAACTTTTATAACCTATTTCTTTTACAAATTCATTCCAAGCTGGTACGTCGGAATCGTTGACTAGCACCCCTATGACTATCCTTCCAGTATCAGCGCCATGGTTTCGATAATGAAAAATGCTTATTGACCACTCAGGTCTCATTGAGTTAACAAATCTCATTAAAGCTCCAGGCCTTTCTGGAAATTCAAATCGATATAGCAATTCTTTGTATTCTCCCTTAGATATTTGATTTATTGATCGTGGCAACCTCCCTCCAACCATATGTCTGAGATGAACTTTTGATAATTCATCATTACTTAAATCATGACAATCAAAACCCTTACTTTTGATCTCAGAAATTAAGAACTCTCTATCACTAATATTAAAAACTTCTACACCCATAAATATTTGAGCTGTTTTACCTTCTGACATTCTGTAACTGAATTCAGTTAAGCTTCGTGATCCAAGTGTTTTACATAGAAGTTTTAAACTTCCAGCTTTTTCTGGAATTCCGACTGCAAACATAGCTTCTTTTTCTTCTCCTAATTCTGCCCTTTCTGCAACAAACCTCAGTCGTTCAAAATTCATATTTGCACCACAAGCTATAGCAACTAGGTTGTTGTCTTTTAGCTGATTATTTACAATATGTTTTTTTAAACCAGCAATAGATAATGCTCCAGCTGGTTCAAGAATTGATCGTGTATCCTCGAAAACATCTTTTATAGCAGCACAGATTTCGTCAGTATTTACAGTAACCATTTCATCAACATTTTTCTTGCAGATCGAGAAAGTCTTTTCTCCTACCTTTCTTACTGCAACACCGTCTGCAAACAAGCCAACACTTTCAAGCTCAATAGGTTTGTTGGCTTTTATTGAAAGTGTCATTGCACATGCATCTTCAGGTTCAACGCCAATAATCTTTGTGTCTGGCCATATTGCTTTTACATATGCACTAACTCCGGCTATTAGTCCTCCTCCTCCTACTGCGATGTAAATAGCGTCAGGTGGTGTTTGACTTTGTCTAAGAATTTCAAGACCTATTGTTCCCTGTCCCGCGATAACTTCAGGATCATCAAATGGATGAATAAAAGTTAGATTTTCTTTTTTAGAAATTTCAAGTGCTTTTTCATAACATTCATCATAAGTTTCACCAAAAAGAATAACTTCAGCTTTATGCGACTCAACAGCCCTTACTTTCATTATGGGAGTTGTTAGAGGCATTACGATCACTGATCTGCATTTTAGGAATGATGCGCTTAAAGCAACTCCCTGTGCATGGTTCCCAGCACTTGATGCAATAACACCTTTCGATAGCTCTTCCTTGGTTAGCTGAGACATGCAGTTAAATGCCCCTCTTAACTTGAATGAAAAGACAGGTTGAAGGTCTTCTCTTTTAAACCAGATGTCGTTTTTGAATTTTTTACTTAAGTTTTTTGCCCTTTCTAATGGGGTTTCCTTAGCAACGTCATAAACACGAGCTCTTAGTATTTTCTGTAGATAGTCCTCCATATCTAGTTTTTCACCGATTTTTGGTTTTTGTATTTTCTACATTCCATTTGTTCTTGTGCAAGTTTTATCAAAATGTAGGGTAGACCTCGTAGATTGGATGGATTACACCTCAGAGTTATATGCGTCTGAGCCAGTTAAGTCATCCGAATGAGCTTCATGGCTTAGCCATTAGTGAATTGGAAGATGTTGCTTGCCAAATTAGAGAAAGGCATCTTCAAGTAGTTTCTACTAGTGGTGGGCACTTAGGTCCAGGTCTTGGTGTTGTTGAGTTAACAATTGCCTTGTATCAAACTTTAGATTTAGATGTTGATAAAGTTATTTGGGATGTTGGGCATCAAGCCTACCCACACAAGTTACTAACTGGAAGATATGAGCGCTTTGATTCACTAAGACAGCAAAAAGGAGTAGCTGGGTACTTAAAAAGAACTGAAAGCAAATTCGATCATTTTGGTGCTGGGCATGCGAGTACTTCTATTTCAGCTGCTCTTGGTATGGCTATTGCTAGAGATCGAAAAGGGGAAGATTATAAATGCGTTGCAGTTATTGGTGATGGCGCCTTGACTGGTGGAATGGCTTTAGAAGCAATAAATCATGCTGGACACTTGCCCAAAACACCACTTTTGGTTGTTTTAAATGACAATGACATGTCTATTTCTCCTCCTGTTGGAGCATTGTCGACTTATTTAAATCGCATGCGTCATAGCCCACCTGTTCAATTTATTTCTGACAGTGTTCAAGAAAGTGTTAAAAATCTTCCTTTTATGGGAGATGCCATACAAGAAGAATTTAAATCTCTTACTGGGAGTGTAAGACGTTTGGCTGTTCCTAAGGTTGGAGCTGTCTTTGAGGAATTGGGCTTTACTTATATGGGTCCAGTTGATGGGCATGATATTTCTGAATTGATAAGGACCTTTAATGCTGCACATAAAGTTGGCGGTCCAGTAATGGTCCATGTTGCTACTACAAAGGGAAAGGGTTATCCATATGCGGAGGCTGATCAAGTTGGTTACCATGCACAGTCTTCCTTTGACTTGACAACAGGAAAATCTATTCCTTCTAAAACTCCCAAACCACCAAGTTTTAGTAAGGTGTTTGGTCAAACATTAGTTAAACTTTGCGAGCAAGACGGCAAGATTATTGGGATTACTGCTGCGATGGCAGAGGGAACTGCTTTAAACCTTTTACAGAAAGCTATTCCAGATCAATATGTTGATGTTGGTATCGCTGAACAACATGCTGTAACTCTTGCTGGTGGAATGGCTTGCGAAGGCCTGAAACCAGTAGTAGCTATTTACAGTACTTTCTTACAAAGGGCATATGATCAGTTAATTCATGATATTGGAATACAGAATTTACCTGTAACTTTTGTATTAGATAGAGCTGGAATCGTTGGTGCTGACGGCCCAACTCATCAAGGACAATATGATATTAGTTATTTAAGATGTGTACCTAATTTTACTGTTATGGCTCCAAAGGATGAGTCAGAATTGCAGCAGATGTTAGTTACATGTATCAATCATAATGGTCCATCGGCTCTAAGAATACCCAGAGGCTCTGGTGAAGGAGCAGCGTTGATGGAGGAAGGATGGGAGTCTCTAGAAATTGGTAAAGCTGAGATAATAGAAGAGGGAGATAATTTATTAATAATTGGTTATGGCTCTATGGTTTGCCCAGCAATCAAAACAGCGGCAATCCTTAAAGAGTATGGAGTGAGCAGTACAGTTGTTAATGCTCGCTTCATAAGACCATTAGATGAGGAAACTATTCACAATGCTGCTAAAAGGATTGGTAAAGTAGTAACAATGGAAGAAGGTACATTGTTGGGTGGATTTGGATCAGCAGTCGTTGAATCTTTTAATGATAATGATATTTTTGTTCCTACATTAAGAATTGGAATACCAGATAAATTAGTAGATCATGCAACTCCACAGCAAAGTAAAGAATCCCTTGGCTTAACGCCACAAATGATGGCTGATCAAATTAGAAATAAATTTAATTTTAATTAATTTTTTACAAAAAAAAAGATTATTGATATCAAATATAATCCTTTAAAAAAAAAAATATTATTTTTATAAAAAATATTTTTTTTTTTTTTTTTTTTTTAATTTAGAAACTTTTAAAAACTAATTTTATAAAACACCTCTAGCAGCAAGACCCAAAATTGAACCTATTCCCAAAACATGACCTAAGCAGTTTGCAGCAACAAAAGAACCATGACTTAGTCCTCCATAAAACTGAGCATTAGGCATAGGGAAACCTTCGTTTGGTTTTTCAATATTTGATCTTGCTATTGCATATGCAAGCAAATTGCAAATGATCATCACAACGGCACATTTTGGAGACCACTGAAATGTCACTGGATCAGCTGCAGCTAATAATGTTGTGAACATCTTTTACCCCTATTGAATAATTTCATTATCGACCATAAAGAATGCTTTTGCGTCAAATGTTACTCACCTCTTAAGAGTTTTTTACTTCCTTTTTAGTTTTGATTGACTGCAGCGTCAAAACAAAACCATAAACAACAAAAGCATCGCTAATGGTTAAAAATGACTCTGCTAGTCCGTGCAGTATATCTACATTTGTTAATTCATCCCCAAAATAAATTTGTGCTATTACAGCAAAAACTATTGTCATAAATACAAATAAGAGAGTTAATTTAAAACCTAAAAATGATTCTTTGGGTATCGCTTTTGTTTTGCCCGCGTAATTCAGGAATACTAGATAAGGAATTAGTGAAAGGATGAAAAATGGACTAGGATCAATTCTTGCAATTGACTCAAGACTAAGAATTGAAATATTCATTGGTTTGGTTGTGATGACTCAGATCTAAACAGGTTCCAAGCAGCAAATGCAAGACATATATTTCCTATTGTTGTAAGAGCTGCCTGTAGAACAACTAATCCTTTTAATTCAATACTGTTGTCAAATATATGCCAAGTAATTGCGGCCATAGCACTAGCTAGATTTGGCAACATTGCTAAAGCAAAATAAGCCAATGCCTTGTTATTGGATATTGACGAAATATAGTCAATTATTATTATTGCAATACACCACTCAAATAAAGTTGCAATGTGAATAAACCATGTTCCTAAGGAAAGTTCATGCATATATTTTTTGCTGTTTAATAAGCTCTTCTAGAACTTCTTGAGCATGTCCTATGGGTCTTACTCCTATCCATTTATATACAACTATACCCTCTGGATTGAGCATAAATGTATTTCTTTTTGAATAGGGATCTAACCATGAATCATATGATTTACTTATTTCTCCTGTTGTATCTGAAAGTAGGGTGTATCCAAGTTTCGCGGATGTACAAAATGATTCATGTTCTTCTTCATTGTCAGCAGAGATTCCAACTATGTAGGAATTAAGTTTTTTAAAATTATAAAGATTATCTTGAAATGCTTTGGCTTGTAATGTACAACCACTTGAGAAATCCTTAGGATAAAAATATAAAATTAACCATTCGCCTGAAAAATCATCTAGCGACCATTCTTTTTTATTCGGGTTGTTTTTGTTGTAACCATTTAATAAAAAATTAGGTCCTTTTTTACCAAGCTTGACCGAATTTATACTTGCAAATAATCTTGAAGGTTTAATAAATAAAATAATAGAAAATAAAATAAAAGATTTTATAAATTGTCTTCTTTTCATTTGATTAATAAATCAAATTCAAAGTTTATTTAAATCTATCCCTAATGATTTCGCATACTTTCCTAATCCCTTCTTCTGAATAGTTTTTAGTGCTCTTGTCGATACTCTTATATTGATCCATTTGTTTTCTTCTTCCCACCATAATCTTCGCTGCTGCAAATTTGCTTGCTGCAATTTTTTGGTTCTAATATGGGAATGGCTTACTGACATTCCATTGTTAGCTCTTGTGCCTGTAAGTTGGCAAACCCTAGACATTTTTCAAACTTAATCGTTTCATTATTCTATCAAATGAGGTTGAGATTAAACGAATTTTTGCATTAATTTCCCTAACACCTCTGCATTCCTAGATTGAAAAGCTGCGATATCTTTATTCTCGAGACCTCCAATTGACAGTTTTGCCATCTCATAAACATGGATAGCGATGTCACTGGCTAATTGACCTTCCTCTGATTTGCTAGATCCTTCAATAACTATTGGGTTGGAATTTAACTTGAGTAATCCTTGAATAAGTGGATGGTTAGAATTGACTATTAAATTATGATATTCAGGTAGACCAGGAAGTTTCTGTTCCATTAATGCTGTTATATCATTAATTCTTCTCATTTGTTCTGGTAATAATATTAATGAAGGTGGGGAACTCTCACCTTTAAGACTCTGCACTTGTACAGTCACTTTTTCATTGTTTAGCGCTGAACTAATAATCTTTTTAAGTGTTTCTGACTTTGTATTTCCATCTTTATCTGCGATTTCAGGTGAATCATCTTTAATGCTTTCATCAAGTTCGGAATCTACTCTGACAAAATTTATTTCTTTGTTTTTGTCTTCTAACCAAGGAATAAATTGGGTATCAATAACAGTATCAAGTTTTAAAACTTCTTTACCTTGCGAGGTCCACATGTTGAGAGCTGTTGATTGAGAGACTTCATCCGTGGAATATAAAACCTTTTTGTTTTGATCAGTTAGCCTATTCTTATAACCTTCAAGGGTGGTAAAAGTCTTAGAACCAGATTTTATTAGTTCATTTGTGTCTTCAATATCAGCAGAGTTTTTAGTTGTTGAATATAAAATTATTTCTTTTACTTGCTCAGCAAATTTCTCATCTTCCATAGCTCCTATTTTTATAAAGGGAGATATAGAGTCCCAAATATCTCCATAGAATTGGGTTTCATCTTTCTTTAATGTTTTAAGCTTATCGGCTAACTTCTTTGCAATAAAGTTACCGATAGATTTAACTCTTCTGTCTGACTGTAATGCGCTTCTGCTGACATTTAAGGGAATATCTGGCGAATCTATTACTCCCCTCAAAGGTAACAAGTATCTAGGTACAATTTCTTTAATTGAGTCGCTAACAAAAACCTGATTGCAGAATAGTTTAATTTCACCACTTTCCCAATCGGCTCTCCCACTTAACTTTGGGAAATATAATATACCTTGCAAATTATATGGATAGTCAGTGTTTAAATGAACCCATAAAAGAGGATCTCCTTGAAAAGGATATAGATATTTATAGAGTTCAATATAATCTTCATCTTTAAGATTTTGTTTGCTTTCTCTCCATGGTGGATTCATTTTGTTGATAACTTCTTCTTCAAGCGAGATTTCAATAGGCATGAAATCACAATATTTTTTAATCAATGATTTAATCCTGCTTGGTTCAATGTATTCAATTTCTTCTTCCATTAAATGTAAAATTATATCTGTACCAATCTCTTCTTTATCAGATTCATCAAGTGAATATTGAGGTGAACCATTACATTTCCATTTAATAGCTTGTGAATCTTTATTTGCTGATTTGGTTATTATTTCAACTTCTTCTGCAACCATAAAACTTGAATAAAAACCTAGTCCAAAATGTCCTATAAAACCATCATCGGGTTGTTTATATTTTTCAAGAAATTCTTCTGCGCTTGAGAATGCTACTTGATTAATATATTTCTTTATTTCATCACTAGTCATTCCTATTCCATTGTCAGTAATGGTCAATGTCTTGTTTTCTCTGTCAATTGAGATTTTTATCTTTTCATCTTCAGCAGCGATACAATCTCCTGCAAAGGCGGCCATTTTCCTTTTCTTGATTGCATCTACGGAGTTACTTATTAGCTCTCTAATGAATATTTCATGATCTGAATAGACTGCTTTCTTTATTATCGGAAATATATTTTCTGTGTGAATAAGAATCGTTCCTTCTTCTTTAACAGGCATGACTTATCATAATTTCTATCATCATAGCGATACAAATTTCCATTTAGGTGTTAAAAGCAAAAGTATTATTGATTACAGCTCAATAGTTTGCGATCCCTGACAATTATTAATAAGATATAGCTAATTCATATTAATCTATCCATTCAATTTTTGTGCATCTATTGGATTTTAAAAGTTGATTTGTTGCATCAATAGTCTTTAGAGGTTCATGTGAAATTACAGAAATAATTCCCTTGTTGTGCCATTCCTTTTGTTGTTTTAATGCTTTATATAAACTTGCACTTTGCTTATATGCTACTAATACTTTTTCATTATTGCCGTTCATTTCTGCACTTGGGGAGACTAATTCTCTTATTTTATCAATGCTGATACTAAATCCAATTCCGAAGCAATTATGATCGCTAGAACTAAATTTCTTTACTAAATCATCATATCTACCGCCTTTCGCAATAATAACTGGAGCACTTGGGGTTGATGAAACTAGTGAAAAGGTTAAACCACTATATAATTTATATTTAGTCCCTAATGTAGGGTCTAGCTGTACCTCTATTCCCTTCTCTTTAGCTAATGGTTCAATAATATTAAATAATTCCGTTAGGTTCTCAATGTAAGAATTCGATCCATAGATATTTTTTAGATCGGTTAATATTCTTTCTGGTGTTCCTCTCATGTTCAAGATCTTTTGTATAAACATTCTTTGTTCATCTTTTACATCAAGTTTACTCAATGCTATGTAATCTAGATCGATCAGAATATTTTTTATTTGGTCTATTATGGTTGAATCAAATGAGCTTAAAATAAGTTCCAATAGATATGTATTGCCAATAAGCAATGTCATTTTATATTCCTGATCTAGTTCAATTATTTTTAATGATTCAATTAGCAAAGATAGAAGTTCTATCTCTGCATTAATAGCCTTAGTTCCTATCAATTCTACTCCGCTTTGGAATGACTCCTCGATATCAATACCACCATCAATGCTTTGATTGCATTTAAATGAAGTACCTGTAGACCAGAAACGAAGTGGTCTTTCATATTCATTAAATCTAGTTGATGCAGCACGAACAATTGACGCTGTTATTTCAGGTCTTAATCCAAGAGGTTCATCAGAAACGATTTTTAATATTTCATTGTTAGAAATTCCACCAGCTGCCATAAGTGTGTCTAGACGTTCAATATGTGGCGGTGATATGCGCTCATATCCCCATAGTTGATATAAATTTGAAAGTTTTGATGCAATGAGGTGGTTCTTTCTTACTTGCTGAGGATTTAAGTCGCGCGCACCCGAGGCAGGTTGCAATGTCATTATTTGAATCTTTTTATTACTTAAGGATCACATAAATTAGGACTATTTTCCACCATAAGAGTTAGGAGTTAATGGTCTAATTTTTTCAAGTTCTTTAATGAGTTGATTTTGTATCTTTGGATTACAAGCAAGTATTCTGCCGGTATTCAGATCAAAATCGCCGGAAGGATAGTTAGAAACAATTCCGCCTGCCATTTCAACTAGTGGGACTCCAGCAGCCATATCCCATTTCGCAAGCCCGCGTTCCCAAAAACCATCCACTTTGCCTGAGGCTACAAATGCTAGATCTACTGCGGCTGCTCCTCCTCTTCTGACGCCATGGGTACGATGTGTTAGCCAACAAAATTCTGAATAATTATTATCTAATATTTCTCGTCTGTCATATGCAAAACCGGTAACTAAGAGAGAATCAGATAAGGAATTGGTGTCCGAGACATGTATCTTTTCACCATTACAAAATGATCCATCTTCTGGAGAGGCATAATAAATTTCATTTAAGGAAGGTACTGATATTGCTCCTAAAATTGGATTGCTATTCCAAATTAAACCTATTGAAGTTGCAAAAAATGGATAGCCATGTGCATAGTTAGTTGTTCCATCAAGAGGGTCTATACACCATTTTAATTCTCCATCTTTCAACTTATATCCACTTTCTTCAGCAAGAATAGAAATATAAGGAGTCTCTTTTTCTAAATAGTCTATTATTATTTTTTCACATTCTATATCTGCATTAGTAACAAGATCTCCAGCAGTTCCCTTACAATTTATTGTTTTAATCCTTCCAAAATTATTCATTAGTGATACTCCACCTCTTTCTGCAGCCTGCTTGGCAATAACTAATAATTTATTAATTTCATCATTAGTTAGACCTGCATTCAAGGCTGCAGTTTTACAGGAAGGTATAATCATAGCTATAGTTTTTATTTATAATAATGTGCAGCTATTGGAAGAGTCTATTTATCTTTAAATCAATTTATTTTAATTATTTAATTAATTATTACTAGGACCTTATATATCAACAAAATATTTAATAAATAAATACGACATTTTAATTTTTAACAAAAGCTCTATTGTGGTATATATTTAAATTAAGCAAATGCAAAAGTTCTTCTTTGCTGGATTTAAGGAGAGGTGGCCGAGTGGTTGAAGGCGCAGCACTGGAAATGCTGTATAGGGGCAACCCTATCGAGGGTTCGAATCCCTCTCTCTCCGTTCCTTAAGGTCGCTTTAAAATTACAACTCTTTAGTGATTAACCAAATTTTCCAGAGATATAGTCTTGAGTTGATTTTTGCTTTGGTGAATTGAACATGTTTTTTGTTTTATCAAACTCAACTAAAAATCCAATTTTCCCACCTAAATCCTTATTTTTTTTCTCTGTATTGAAAAAAGCTGTGTAATCACTGACTCTATTGGCTTGTTGCATATTGTGCGTAACAATAATGATTGTAAAATTCTTCTTTAATTCATGAATTGTCTCTTCAATTTTTAATGTAGATAATGGATCTAGTGCTGAGCATGGCTCATCCATTAATATCACATCAGGTTCAATAGCAATTGTCCTTGCTATGCATAATCTTTGTTGTTGACCACCAGATAATGAATAACCACTATCGTTTAATTTATCCTTGCACTCATCCCAAACAGCTGCCTTTATAAGAGATTCTTCTACCAGTTGATCCATATTACCTTTATATCCATTAACTCTTGCGCCAAAGGCAATATTTTCGTAAATACTCTTAGGAAAAGGATTGGGTTGTTGAAAAACCATTCCAATTCTCCTTCTAACTTCAACTGGATCTATATCCTCTGCATATATATCAATCCCTTCAAAAATAACACTTCCTGATAATTTGCAACCTTCTATTAAATCGTTCATTCGGTTGATTGCTCTAATGACGGTTGATTTACCGCATCCTGATGGACCTATAAATGAAGTAACTTGATTCTTTTCAATATCACAAAACACATTTTTAACAGCAACTGAATTGCCATATGTAATTGATACATTATCTAATGAGACTGAAGATGTAGATTTTATATTTTTTTTATTCATTAACTTATTTTATCATTTGTTTTGCTCATAATTATACTTTATTTTTTGAAAAAGTACCAAGTGTGCCTATCCATCTTGAAAGGATATTAAGGGTTAAAAGTACAATAACTAATATAAATGATGCTGCCCATGCTAGTTGGTTTTGAGCTTCATATGGTTCAAGAGCGAAATTGTAAATTAACACTGACAATGAACCCATTTCATAGAAAAGATCATCAAAACTTGTAATGTAGTAACGGGAGAAAAGAGCTGTAAATATTAAGGGAGCTGTTTCTCCAGCGGCCCTTGCGAGTGCTAATAATACGCCTGTAGAAATTGAACTAAATGCAGCTGGTAATGTGATATTTGTTATCATTGTGAATTTTGAGGCGCCAACTCCAAATGCAGCTCTTCTCATGTCATTTGGAACTAATTTAAGTGCTTCATCAGTAGTTTTAATTATTGTTGGAAGCATTAAAATTGAAAGTGATATTCCGCCTGCAATACCGCTGAACATTGAACCAAATAATATTTTGGTAGAGACAATAATTGCATATATAAATACACCTGCAATTATAGAAGGAACCCCTGCAAGTACATTTGATCCAAACCTTATAAACTTTGCAAATTTTCCTGATTTTGAATATTCGGCAAGATATATTCCACCTCCCACTCCAACAGGTATTGATATTATTGAAGCAATAGCTGCCATTATAAAAGTTCCAGTTATTGCGGGTCCTATTCCTCCAGCTGAGAGAAGATCATCTCCGGGTGGCTCGGGTTCAAGTATTAAGGTATCAAAGTTTATATAACTTCCGCCTTTAATTAATACATAGCTTATGACTAATATTAAAGGAAGTACAGAAATAATGGCAAAAAGAGCAGAAATAATAGTTAAGGCTTTATTCCCAATATTTCTAGTTAGAGAGGGATTATAAGTTAGAGATTTTTGTGATGTGTAATTCATTTATTGATATTTTAAGCTTAATTTTTTTACAATCCACTGGGCAAATACATTAACCAATAAGGTTAATATCATTAGGATTAAGGCTGCATACATTAGAGAAGAGACTTGGCTTCCATCTGCTTCACCAAATTGATTGGCAAGCATGGATGAAATTGTATATGAAGGAGCAAATATTGACCAACTAAAGTTATTTGAATTGCCAATAATCATTGTAACTGCCATTGTTTCACCCATGGCTCTTCCTAGAGCAAGTAAAACTCCTCCAGTTATCCCAGAAATTGCGGCTGGAATAATAACTTTAAAAATAGTAGTCCATCTTGATGCTCCAATTCCATAGGCAGCTTGCCTAAGTTTTGATGGAACTTGTTTGAGAGAATCTTTTGAAATTGATGTAATTATAGGTAATATCATTACCACAAGTATTAAAATTGCTGGCATCATTCCAGCGCCCAAAGGTTGGGTGCTGAAAAATGGTATAAATCCAAATATTTTGTAGATTATGTTCAAAAATGGTCTAATAAAAGGTTCCATAATAAATACTGCCCATAGTCCTAAAACTACTGATGGAATAGCAGCTAAAAGCTCAACCATTATTCCAATTATATTTCTTATATATTCGGGAATTATATTTTCAGTTATAAATATTGCAGTGCCGACGCCCAATGGAATGGCAATTAACAATGAAGAAATTGATGTAAAAAGGGTTCCATATATAGCAGTGAATGCCCCATACTCATCTGTAACAGGATTCCACGCTGAGCTAAAAAGAAACCTCAATCCATATCTTGAAATCGATTCGGTTGATTCATAGTAAACAACTGCAAATATCGAAAAAAGTACGACGGCTACCATTGAAGCCATGGCAACAACAATATTTTTAAAGCCTATATCTACCAACTTCTCTGAAGTTGGTCTTCTTCTCAGTAAAAATTTTGATGTAGTTGCTTTGTCCACGCGCAAAAGCATTTACATTATGAATCTATATCTAATTTCAAATTTTTCACTAACAGTAGGTTAATCATTGGCTTTAAGTGTTGAAGGGTACATAATAAGTATTGAATACCCTTGAATGCTAGTTACTGTGGGGCTCAAATAAGTATTGCCATGGGGAGAATCGTTGGCATTGACTTGGGAACGACTAATTCCGTTGTTGCGGTGTTAGAGGCTGGTAGGCCTGTTGTTATTTCTAGTGCTGAAGGTGCCAGAACTACTCCGTCAGTGGTTGGCTTTACAAAGGAATCTGAATTATTAGTTGGTCAACTAGCTAGAAGACAATTAGTTCTTAATCCAAAAAATACTTTCTCAAATTTAAAAAGATTTGTTGGCAGAGCTTGGGATGAGCTTGAAGAGGTAAGTCTCTCTGTCCCTTATAGCGTTCGCTCAAATGATCAGGGAAATGTTCGTATTACTTCTCCAGTAACAAAAAGAGAATATGCCCCAGAAGAATTGATTGGAAATATTATTAGAAAGTTAATAGATGACGCAGAAACCTATTTAGGTGAAAATGTTGATTCTGCTGTAATCACTGTTCCCGCTTATTTCAACGATTCACAAAGACAAGCAACTAGAGATGCTGCAATATTGGCTGGTATTTCCGTTGAAAGGATACTGAATGAGCCAACATCAGCTGCTCTTGCTTATGGATTCGATAAAAGTTCTTCTAGAAAAGTATTAGTCTTTGATTTAGGTGGTGGGACATTTGATGTTTCTTTAATGTCAATTTCCAATGGTGTTTTTGATGTAAAGGCAACTTCAGGTGATACACAATTAGGAGGTAATGATTTTGATCAAAGAATTGTTGATTGGCTAGCTGAGGATTTTTTAGAAAAAAATAAAATAGATCTAAGAAGAGACAGGCAATCTTTACAAAGACTTACTGAAGCAGCCGAAAAAGCTAAACAAGAACTTTCTGGTGTACAAGCTACACCAATATCACTTCCTTTTATTTCTACAGGAAAAGATGGTCCATTACATATAGAGACGACTCTAAGTAGAAAAATGTACGAGAGTCTTTGCAGTGATCTTTTAGATAGATTATTTGATCCTGTTAATACTGTTATTGATGATTCAGGATGGAACCCTGATGAAATTGATGAGGTTGTGCTTGTAGGAGGCAGTACTCGGATGCCAATGGTAAAGCAATTAGTTAAGACCTTAGTACCAAATCCACCTTGTCAATCTGTCAACCCAGATGAAGTTGTCGCTATTGGTGCTGCAATTCAAGGCGGAATCCTTTCAGGAGAGTTGAGAGACCTCTTATTAAATGATGTCACTCCTCTTTCACTAGGGCTTGAAACTGTCGGAGGTTTAATGAAAGTTTTAATTCCTCGAAATACATCTATACCAGTAAGACAATCAGATGTTTTTAGTACATCGGCCTCCAACCAATCATCCGTAGAAATTCATATATGGCAAGGAGAGAGGCAAATGGCCTCAGATAACAAATCATTGGGTAAATTCAGATTGTCTGGTATACCTCCAGCGCCTAGAGGGGTTCCTCAAGTTCAAGTTGCTTTTGATATTGATGCAAATGGTTTGTTAGAAGTCAGTGCAACTGATAGGACTACTGGAAGGAAACAGTCTGTAAGTGTTACTGGTGGTTCAAACCTGAATCAAAATGAAGTTAATAAATTGATTGAGGAGTCAAAAATTAAAGCATCTGAGGATAGAAAAAAACGAGCTTCTATTGATCAGAAGAATAACGCTTTAACACTTGTTGCTCAAGCTGAAAGACGACTAAGAGATGCTTCTCTTGAACTGGGGCCTTATGGAGCAGAAAGGCAGCAAAGATCAGTTGAAGTTGCAATGAGGGACGTTGAAGATTTGCTAGAAGATAATGATTTACAAGAACTTGAATATGCAGTTGGCTCTTTGCAAGAAGCATTGTTTGGCTTGAATCGTCGCTTATCAGCAGAGAGAAAAACAGAATCTAATCCCATACAAGGGATAAAAAATACTTTTGGATCTTTAAAGGACGAATTATTTTCCGATGACTACTGGGATGATGATCCCTGGGATTATTCTCAACGAGGTCAAAATAGAAATGGTGAAAATAATTATGGACGAAGGGATATAGATCCTTGGGATAATGACTACTACCGTTGATCCTAATTATTGGTCCCTATTAGGTGTCTCACCAGATTGTGATTCTACTGAACTTAAATTAGCCTTTAGAAAAGAGGCTAGGAAGTGGCATCCTGATTTAAATAAAAATGATATTAATGCTGAAGAAAGATTCAAATTAATCAATGAAGCCTACGCAATTTTAAGTGATCCAATAAAGAGAAAAGAGTGGGAGAAATTAAATAATAAAAATAAAGATATCTTTGAAAATAGATTCCCAACTTATGAGGAATATTTAGATGTTGTATTAGGAATTAAATCTAATATAAAAAAAGATAATGATGATATTAACTATCAATATGCTGATCTTTCGGAGGATGAATATGAAGATCATGAAGATCATGAAGTTTCTAATTTTAATGAATATATTCCAACTAAAAGTGATCCATCACCACCACCAACATTAATTTATGAAGACCAAGAATCAATTGTTGAAATCACACCAGATCAAGCTCTTTATGGTTCGTCAGTTGAAATTCAGTTGCAAGATGGAACTTTTGTAGAACTTTTAACACCTCCATTCGCTGGCGATGGTTGGAGATTAAGAATAGAAGGTGCAGCAATTGGTTGCCGAGATCATTTTGTTCAATTAAAGGTCCAAACCGATGATGGGTTGAGAATCGACGGATTAAGAGTCATGTATCGTCTTGAATTATTCCCTCATGATGCTTTGTTGGGGTGTGCTGTTGATATACCAACACTAAATGGATCAGTGACTTTACAAGTTCCTCCTAATTCTTCTACAGGAAGGTTGTTACGACTTAGAGGTCGTGGATTGAAGTACGAAGAATATCGAGGTGATCAAATTGTTGAAATAATTATTGTTTTACCGGATAATTTAAGTGATTCTGAACTTGCATTATATCAGCGTCTAAATGAAATATCTATGGAGAATTATTAGAAATATATTGTGTAATTATTTTATCGATTTATAATGAATTTGATTGTTTGATTCCTATGTTAGTGAATGTCCTTTTATATGAACCAGGGACTGAAAGCGAGGGCATACATTCCCTAGAACTTAAGGGTAAAACAGTTATCCTTATGTTCGAAGATAAGGACGATGCTGAAAGGTATTGTGGTCTACTTGAAGCTCAGGATTTCCCTACACCATCCGTTGAGGTTTTGACTAGGATCGATATCGAGGCTTTTTGTGTCGAAGCTGGCTATGAAGCTCGTTATGTTGAGAAAGGTTTTATTCCAAGTACTGATGAAGAACGTTTAATGATTTCCCCACCTCTCTCAAATTTAGAAGTTGGAAATTGGAAAGATCAGGATAGACTAAATGATAATTTATCTACTAATGATCAACTCGAAGATATAAAGAAACGATTGGAAAATCTTTTATGATTTATTCAAATAATAAGTTACCTGATAATAACTATCGAATATTAACTGAGCAGATTAATTCAACTTCAATAGATTTAGATATTAAATCGACATATGAAATAGTTAAGCTTTTTTCTGAAGCCGATAAAGAACCTCAAAAGGCAGTTGAAAATTCTATTCCAGAAATAATTAATGCTATTGATAAAATTACATCAAGACTTAAATTGAATGGTAGATTGTTTTATATTGGCACTGGTACGTCAGGAAGATTAGGTGTACTTGATGCTTCAGAATGTCCACCAACTTTTTGCACAAATTCAGATTTAGTTCAAGGAATAATCGCTGGAGGTGTAACAGCACTTACAAAAAGTTCTGAATCTCTAGAGGATATTTCTGAGCTTGCAATTACTGATCTTAAAAACAGAAATTTTTCAAATAGAGATGCCTTAATTGGTATAACAGCTAGTGGCAGAACTCCATATGTCCTGGCGGCATTAGACTTTTCAAAATCCATAAATGCACTAACCATTTCTATTTCATCTGTTCCAGAGTCTGATTCGACTTTGTCTAATGATGTCGATATTAGGTTGATTACAGGCCCAGAGATTTTAGCTGGTTCTACAAGATTAAAAGCTGGTACAGCTACAAAAATGGCTCTCAATATTATTTCTACATCTGTGATGATTCAATTAGGTAAGGTTTATGGCAATAGAATGATTGATTTATCAGTAAGCAACGATAAATTAATGGATAGAGCAATTGGAATTTTATTTGATATTGGTTCAGTTGATAAAAAAACAGCTCTTCAACTTTTAAAGAAGACAAATGGATCCGTAAAATTATCATTATTAATAGCTTTGACTGGGATGGATGTTATTGAGGCTAAGCAATTACTTAATGATTCAGAGGGCAATTTAAGAACAGCACTAATTACGGTTAAAAGTTATTGAATTATAATTTAATTAAACTTTTTATATTCAAGAATATACTTTCTGCATTAAATTTTAAAAACAGTTATTATAAAAAAAATTAATTTGAGCTATGTCAAAAGTGTTGATGGATACAGATAAAGGCCAATTGACTATTGACCTATTTGATAATGATGCACCCAAAACAGTAGAAAACTTTTTGAAGCTTGTTAAAAAGGGTTTTTACGATGGCCTTTCTTTCCACAGAGTTATTAATGGGTTTATGGCGCAAGGCGGATGTCCAAACACTAGAGAAGGATCAAGAGGTATGCCTGGAACTGGAGGCCCTGGATACTCCATTAATTGTGAAATTAATTCAAACAAGCATATCGCTGGTTCTCTCTCTATGGCGCACGCAGGAAAAGATACAGGCGGTAGTCAATTTTTTTTAGTTCATGCTCCACAACCTCATTTAGATGGAGTACATACAGTTTTTGGTAAAACTGATGACATGAAAATTCTTCTATCTATTACTAATGGTACAAAAATTAATAGTGTAAGTATTCTTTAATTATATTTTCATTTAATAGTAATTTTAATACCATTCAATAGTACTAGTTTTATCTTTTAAATCCCAATCAAACAAAGGCGAATTTTCAATGTTTGAAAGTTCGCTAATTTTTTTCTCTTCAATTAATAAATTTGATGAAGGATGTAAAAGTCTTTCATAATTATCTGTTTTGATTATTCCAATTCTCTCTGTATTTTTCCAGTTACATAGCTCTTTAAGTAATAACTCAAGTAACCTTTTATCTATTATGTTACCTTCTAAATGAGTTTTAATATCTCTATGTCTAATATTCCAAATAAATAATGGGTTTTTACATAGAGCTAGCAACCTAGGAGAGTTTTGAATAGAAATATTTAAAAAATGATTTTCTGACCATCTATTTGCTTTATCTTCAAAATGTTTTAATTCATTATTGTTAACTTTACCATCCCAGTAAACAACAATATTTTGTCTTTCATTACTTAAATTTGCTTGAATATTATTATCAAATAAGTGTCCAAGTTTTTCTCTTTTAACCTCCAGGTATGCTGCATTGTGATCTCCAGGACATATCACAAGCGGTACTCGTGATTCAACTTGGAGTCCGTATCCTCCAAGTCCAGCTATCTTTCTTGGATTATTTGTTAACAACTTAAGTCTGTTTATTCCTAAATCTGTCAGTATTTGTGCCCCTACTCCATAATTTCTTAAGTCGGCAGGAAAACCCAACTTCTCATTAGCTTCAACCGTATCTAATCCTCCATCTTGAAGGTTATAGGCTTTTAATTTGTTAACTAAACCTATACCTCTCCCTTCTTGCCTTAGATACACAACAACTCCTTCCCCTTCTTCTGAAATTCTTGACAAGGCCGCCTCTAATTGGGGTCTGCAATCGCATCTTAATGATCCGAAGGCATCTCCAGTTAGACACTCTGAGTGCATTCGAACTAATACTGGTTCTTTTAAATTTTCTGGATCTCCTTTTATTATCGCAACATGTTCTGATCCATCCAATTCGTTTTTATAACCAATTGCCTTGAAATCTCCAAATAGGCTTGGCAACTTTGCTATTGCTTGTCTGTATACAAATCTCTCATTTTCAAGTCTGTAATGAATTAAATCCGCAATACTTATCAACTTTAAATTTTTTTCCTTGGCATATTTTTTTAACTCTGGAAGTCTGGCCATTGAGCCATCCAGATTTTGGATTTCACAGATAACGCCTGCAGGAGAAAGACCAGCTAACAATGATAAATCTACTGCTGCTTCAGTATGTCCAGCTCTTTTTAATACCCCACCTATTTTTGCTCTCAACGGAAAGATATGACCTGGTCTCCTCAAATCAATTGGTTTTGTTTGACTATTAAGAGCAACTTGAATTGTTTTAGCTCGATCCTCAGCCGATATACCAGTTGAAACCCCAAATTCAGGACCTGCATCGATGCTTACAGTGAATGCTGTCTGGTTTGAATCGGTATTTCTGTCGACCATTAATGGCAGATCTAATTGGTCTAGTCGTTCCCCTTGCATTGCTAGACATATCAAACCCCTAGCTTCAGTTGCCATGAAATTTATTTGCTGAGGAGTCGCAAATTGAGCAGCACAGATTAAATCTCCTTCGTTTTCTCTCTTTTCATCATCAACTACAACAACACATTCACCGTTTCTAATAGCAGCAAGAGCATCCGCTATATCATCAAATTCAATTTCATAACAATCTTCTGATTTCAACTTATTCCTCGTGTTTGTGGTGAAATGGTTCTTTGCTAATTATTCTCAAATGAATATCCCATCATTCTACGAAATAACCTTGATGTTATGGCAATTAGTACATTGAAAGCAGGGAGTATCGCAATTATTGGAGCATCTGGATATGGAGGACTTCAACTCGTTAAGTTGATTAATGAGCATCCAAATTTTGAGATTTCGTCTTTAAATGGAGAGCGATCAGTTGGTAAAAGCTGGAATGAAATAAATCCTTTTATGAAACTTTTGGGGGATAAAGAGATAACTAAAAGCAATATTGATCAAATCGCTAAGGATTCTGATTATGCAATATTAAGCCTGCCAAACGGACTATCATCACAATTAACTCCTTTACTATTAGAAAAAGGTATTAAAGTCCTCGATTTATCAGCAGATTATAGATTCAAATCATTAGATAAATGGAAGGAAGTATATGCCAAAGAAGCTGCAAGATATCAAAGATATGACTACGATTTATGTGAAGAAGCTATTTATGGCTTTTCAGAAGAGTTTAGTAGTGAAATCTCAAAGTCTAGGTTAATTGCTTGTCCAGGTTGCTACCCAACATCATCTCTTGCCGTACTTATTCCATTTTTAAAACAAGGATTAATAGAAAGTGAGGGAATAATTATTGATGCAAAATCTGGTACATCTGGAGGTGGGCGAAATCCGAGTGAACAACTTTTGATGTCTGAGTGCTCTGAATCAATTAAGCCCTATGGAGTCATTGGGCATAGGCATACTGCAGAGATAGAAGGGGTCGCTAGTCACTTTGCTGGTCATGAAGTCAATTTGCAATTTACGCCTCATTTGGTGCCGATGGTTAGAGGTATTTTATCGACAGTTTATGCTCGTTTAAGAGATCCTGGATTAACAGCAGATGACTGCAAAATTGTAATTGAAGCTTTTTACAAAAATCAACCATTTATTGATATTTTGCCTGTAGGAACTTATCCAGCTACTAAATGGGTTAAAAATACAAATAAAGTTATGATTTCAGTTGAAGTAGATAAACGTAATGGAAGAATAGTCTTAATGAGTGTTATTGATAATCTTATAAAAGGTCAAGCTGGTCAGGCTATACAAAATCTTAATATTATGCATGGACTTGAATCAGATATTGGTCTTCCTATGTTTACTTATTATCCTTGAAGCCAGTTCTTATATTCTTTGCTACTTTTGCTATAGCTAAAGGTAATATTATATGCTCCATGTCTTGAATTCTTTTTTTTAAAGTCTCTTTACTATCTTGTTCTTTAATAGGGACTGCTGCTTGAATAATTATCGATCCAGAATCAACTTCCTTTTGAACATAGTGAACTGTACATCCAGTAATAGTTACTCTTTTGTCTATTGCCTGCTGTATTGCATCAACTCCTTTAAATGATGGTAAAAGTGAAGGATGAATATTAATTAATCGGTTTTTATACCCATTAATTATTTCTTCACCAACAATTCTCATCCATCCTGCCATAATTACAAGCTCTACAGATAGTTCATCTAGCTTTTTCATGACCAACATATCGTGTTCTAATCTTGATTGACAATCTCTATGGTTAATAATTACATAAGGTATTTTGTATTTGATAGCCTTGCTTATTGCTAAGCAACCAGGATTATTGACAATTAATATAGAAATTTCTGCATTAAGTTGGTTATTTTGAATTGATTTAATAATGTACTCAAAATTAGAGCCATTTCCAGAAGCAAGGACACCTAATCTTATTTTAGGTTCAAATAAAGGGCTTCCTAAATCTAATGGGCTAATCAGGCTCTGTTCATTTAAATCATAAGATATATTGTTCTCCATATATTTTTTATTATCTTGTTCCATCAAACACTGATTATGTACAACTAAATATATGACCTTTAGAAGAAATTACAATATCTAAATATAAAGACATATTTAATAGTACTGAAAGTTAATTCAACATTTAGATAAACCAAAGGTTAGATAAACATAACTATTAAGCTTATATACATTCCTATTTGTCAATTACTAAACATTCACCATTTGAAAACCATTCTTGACTAATATAAATTAAATCAATTTGTTTAATGGTTCTCTTTTTAGAATACCTGCTAACAGATCTCATTAAGGAGTATTCTCATATCAATAATGGCAATAACTGACATCTTCCAGATGAATAACAACGATAAATGGTTAAGGTACTGTGATCTTTTATTTAGCGATGATTCATTAGGTTTTTGGCTAGATATAAGCAGAATGAATGTCGAGAAGAGTGATTTTGAAGAATTTAAGGACATTTATTCCAAAGCTTTTGATTCTTTAGAAAGTCTTGAGAATGGATCTATTGCCAATATTGATGAAAGCAGGCAAGTTGGTCATTACTGGCTTCGAAATCCGAAGATTGCTCCAACTCAAGAAATTTCAGACTCTATCACCAAAGAAATTCAAGACATAACAAGGTTTGGAGCATCAATATTAAATGGTGAAATAACTAACAGCGATGGAAAAAAATATACAGATGTTTTTTGGATAGGTATAGGTGGTAGTGGGTTAGGTCCCTTACTTATTAAAGAGTCATTTAAGAGAGAGTCAATTGGATTGAATCTACATTTTCTAGACAATGTAGACCCCGAGGGGATTTTCCATAAATTAAATTCCGTTCTACCTAATATTGAATCAACTTTGTTTGTGGTTGTTAGTAAATCTGGTGGCACTCCTGAACCTTTGATAGGAATGGAGCAAGCTATGAAGTTCGTCAACGATAACAACCAGAACTGGTCATCTCGAGCGATAGCAATTACTACAAAAGGTAGTAAGTTAGATGCCTTAGCTACAAGCGAAAATTGGCTAGATATTTTTGATTTACCTGATTGGGTTGGTGGAAGGACAAGCATTACTGGTGCTGTTGGATTATTACCTGCCTCCCTAATTGGCGCTGACATTAATAAGTTTTTAGATGGAGCATCTCAAATGGATTCTCTAACAAGAGAAAAAGACATTAAAAATAATCCAGCGGCACTTTTATCGTTAGCTTGGTATAAATCTGGTAATGGAAAAGGTTTACGAGATATGGTTGTACTTCCCTATAGAGACAGATTAGAAGTTTTCAGTAGATATCTTCAACAACTTGTGATGGAATCCTTAGGCAAGAAGTTAGATAGAGATGGAAATAAAGTTAATCAAGGTATTGCAGTTTATGGAAATAAAGGTTCTACTGATCAGCATGCATATGTACAGCAATTAAGAGATGGTATTGATAATTTCTTTGTTAATTTCATTGAAATTCTGCACGATCCAGCAGAGATAGTTGAAGTAAAAAATAAACGACCTGGGGACTACTTGTCTGGATTCCTTCAAGGAACTCGCGCAGCATTAACTGAAGGTGGGAGACAGAATTTGACAATCACATTTAAGTCATTTGATGAGTCAAGTCTTGGGGCTTTAATTGCATTATTTGAGCGCGCCGTAAGTCTATATGCTGAATTGATCAATGTTAATGCTTACAATCAACCAGGAGTTGAAGCTGGGAAAAAAGCCGCTACAAACATAATTAATCTACAAAAAGAAATTGAAGAACTTTTGGAAGATGGAAAAGAAAGAACTTTAAGTCAAATCAATGATGCATTGTCTACCGACACAACAGAGTCGATTTATTTAATTCTGAGAAAACTTTCAGAAAATTCTGATCATTACTCAATGACTGGTAATCAATCAAATCCAGATCAATTAATTATTTCGAAGAATTGATTTCTAAATAACTATATTCACTAATTTATTTGGAACAGCAATTATCCGTTTTGGTTCTCTTCCATCTAGCCATTTCTGAGCAGCTTCACTTCTAACAGCTATATCTTCTAATTGCTCTTTAGATAGATTCTTACTAACATCGATTGATCCTCTTACTTTTCCATTGATTTGAATCATAAGTTTAAATGTATCTTGTTCAATTGCACTTGCATCGAATTTTGGCCATGACTGAAGATGAATACTTTGGGTATTTCCAATTGTCTTCCAAAGCTCCTCTGCAATATGAGGAGAAAATGGAGAAGTTATTTTAACTAATATTGAAACAACATTAGTTAGAGTTTCATTACTACAGTTATTAACTATTGAACTTAAGCCATTCACAGCTTTCATAAGTTCAGATATTGCTGTATTAAATTGAAGATTGTCTAGATCATCAGTAATTTCTTTAATAGCAATATTAATTAGACGTAAAGCTTCATCATCTTGAGACTTTTCTTTTTCTATATTTAATCTGGAATTACTTTTTGTTAGTTCTAAAGTATTAAAAACAAATTTCCAGAGCCTCTGTATAAATCGATATTGACCTTCAACATCTGAGTCATCCCATTCTAAATCTTTTTCAGGAGGAGCTTTAAAAAGAATAAACATTCTAGCTGTGTCAGCACCATATTTATCTATGACTAATGATGGGTCTACACCATTATATTTAGACTTTGACATCTTTTCATAAATAATATCAATATTTTCTCCAGTAATTGGATCTTTAGGATCATTAATATCTTTAATTTGATCTTTTGAAAAATATTTATTATTATTTGAATTTTTATAAGTAATAGCTTGAACCATTCCCTGAGTTAATAGTTTCTTAAAGGGTTCATCAATATTTAATAATCCGCAGCTTTTTAGAGCTTTGGTTAAAAATCGTGAATAAAGTAAATGAAGGATTGCATGCTCAATACCACCAACGTATTGTTTAACAGGAAGCCATTTATCTATTTCGCTTTTTATAAATGGATTTTGCTCATTTTCAGGGTTTATATATCTTAAAAAGTACCAGGATGAACACATAAAAGTGTCCATTGTATCAGTTTCTCTTTTTGCTTCATTTCCACATTTAGGACAACAAGTATTGATCCATTCTGATTTTGTGGTTAAAGGTGACTTTCCTTTACCAGTTAATTTAATATCAATAGGTAGAGAAACAGGTAGATCCTCATCTGGGACTCTTACTTGACCACACTTCTTACAATTAATTATCGGAATCGGGCAGCCCCAATATCTTTGTCTAGATATAAGCCAATCCCTTAATTTATACGTAATTTTTGGTTTTGCCCAATTAGAATTAGAACCTAACTCAAGTATTTTTGTTTTTGCAATATCAGATTCAATTCCATTGAATGTATCTGAATTGATCATGATTCCCTTATCTACGTACTCAGCATTTAAATAACTATCATCTTCATCATTATTGGGTCTTATGACATAATTAATTGGTAAATTATATGATTTAGCAAACTTATAATCTCTACTATCATGAGCTGGAACACCCATGACAGCTCCAGTTCCATATTCCATAATCACATAATCGCCAATCCAAATAGGTATCTCTTTATTATTTGCTGGATTAATTGCATTTACTCCTAGATACATTCCAAGTTTCTTTCTACTATCTGAATTACGTTCTAGATCACTTAACTTTTCTTGTGTATTCCTGAACTCAATTAATTGATCAATATCTTTATCATTTATTAATTGATCAATTAATGGATGATTTGATGCTAAGACAAGATAACTTACTCCATAGACTGTATCTATTCTTGTGGTGAAAGCTGTTATTTTTTGGTTATGATTTTTGATATCAAATGTTATTTCTGCACCAATTGATTTTCCAATCCAATTCTTTTGCATAACCCTGACTCTTTCTGGCCAGTCTTTGAGCTTAACTAAATCCTTATTTAGATCTTCGGCAAAACTAGTAATTCTTAGAAACCACTGGTTTAATTCCTTTTTCTCAACTTTTGCTCCAGATCTCCAAGATTTACCTTCAGCATCTACTTGTTCATTTGCAAGAACAGTTTGATCAATTGGATCCCAATTCACTGTTGCTTTTTTTTGATAAGCAAGATTATTTTTATGTAATTGATTAAATATATATTGAGTCCATTTGTAATAATCTTCTTTGCAAGTAGTAACTTCTTTAGCCCAATCTATTGATAATCCAAGTCGATCTAATTGATCTTTCATTTGTGAAATATTTTTATCTGTCCAGGTAGATGGAATTGTGTCTCTCTCTATTGCTGCATTTTCAGCCGGTAAACCGAAAGCATCCCATCCCATCGGATGAAGAACGTTATAACCTTGCATCCTTTTATATCTAGCGAGTACATCTGTAATGACATAATTCCTCACGTGCCCCATATGTAATGAACCGGAAGGGTATGGGAACATTGACAAGGCGTAAAAAGTATTGTCTTTGTTTACATCCGTATTTGTTCTATAGAGCCCTTTATTAGCCCACTCTTTTTGCCAATAAGCTTCTATATCACGAGGCTCGTAACGCTGGTCAATAATCTCTGAAGTAGTATTATTCAAGGAAGATCTCCTTCAGTAGTTGATTTGCCAATCAAATAATGTTCTCATAAATTGATGCCCAATACGCGATTAGTACTGAAATTACAACCAAGAAAGCTTTATGTTCTACGAACATAGTTAAACAAACTTTAAATCATGAAAAATAATTTCTCAAAATATCAAGGACTTGGTAACGACTTTATTATCTTTGATGCTCGTGGGAATAACTTAGATAATTTGTTTACTGAAAATAAAGATAATTTTATTGAACATCTATGTAATAGAAATTTTGGCATTGGAGCTGATGGAATTATTCTTGTATTAGATTCCAATAATAAATGTTTTGTGAGAATGAAGATATTTAATTCTGATGGATCTGAACCAGAAATGTGTGGAAACGGTATAAGATGCTTGATTGCTTTTTTAAATGATAATTTTGAAATTAAAGATAAGTCTGAGATCCGAATTGAAACTAAAGCTGGTCTGATTATTACCTCTATTGATGGTAATAATAATATCAAAGTAAATATGGGAGAACCTATCCTTTCTCCTGAAGATATACCTACTAAATTGTTAATGAATAATTTAACTATTCCCAATGGAAAGATTACAATAAATGATCAAACTTTAAATGTCTATGCTGCTAGTATGGGAAATCCTCATATGATCGTATTTGTTGATAAAATTGACAATATACCATTTGAAGATTGGGGAAGATACCTTGAAAAACACAATACATTTCCCAATTATACCAATGTTCACTTTGTAGAATTAATTGATAAATCAAATATTAAAGTTAAAGTATGGGAGAGAGGATGTGGGCCCACACTTGCTTGTGGAACTGGAGCTTGTGCTTGTCTTGTCGTAACAGCTAATCTAGGTAAAACTTTAAATAAAGCTAATGTCTATTTACCAGGTGGAAAGTTAGAAATTGAATGGCCCAATCAAACAGGTCCAGTTTTAATGCAGGGGCCTGCATTAAAAGTTTTTAGTGGAGAGATAGATATTTAATCACTCTTCTATATGAAAAATATTTATCTCGATGCATCAGCGACTACTCCGCCACATATTGATGTTATTAATAAATTACAGGATATACAATCTGAATGCTGGGGTAATCCATCAAGTATTCATAAAGTTGGGGTTATTGCAAGAGAAATTTTAGAAAGATCTAGATTATCAATAGCTTATAAATTAAAAGCTTCATCTGACGATATATTTTTCACTTCTGGAGCAACCGAATCGAATTATCTTGCTCTTAAATCTGTATCTAAAAATATTGATAAAGGAAGACTTGTTATAAGTAGTGTTGAACATCCTTCTATTACTTTAATAGCCAATCAATTGCGTAATGATGGCTGGGATATTAAATACTGGCCTGTAGATAATTATGGAATTATTGACTTAGATCTGTTGGATGAAATGTTATCTCCTCCGACAAAAATTGTTTCGATAATCTGGGGGCAAAGTGAGATTGGGTCCATTCAGCCCATAAATCTTATAGGAATGGAATGTAAAAAACGAAATATACTTTTTCATACTGATGCGACACAGGTCCTCCCTAGCGGTCTTTTTGATTGGAGTAATTTAAATGTTGATATGCTTAGTGCTTCTGCGCATAAACTTCAAGGCCCTAAAGGAATTGGATTATTAATGTTGCGAAATGGCGTTCGAGATTTATTGATAAATGATCCTTCCTATGGTTTTAAGAATGGCTCTATAAGATCTGGTACTGAGTCAGTTCCGCTTATTGCAGGTTTTTCGACAGCAATTGGCCTACTAAATGAATATATAGAAATTAGTGCTAATGAAACTTTATTTCCTGAGAATAATGTTTCTAAAATGACTTCTATTTTAAAAAATAATCTAGTTAAGAATAAACAACTTACATTTACTGGTCATCCTAAAGAACGATTACCGAATAATCTCTCATTTCTCTGTCATACAAAATCTATGGTTCCAATTAATGGTAGAGAAATTGTTCGATTATTGTCACAACATGGCGTCTATATAAGCAGTGGTAGTGCTTGCTCATCATCTAGTCAAGGACCAAATCCAATACTGGTAGCAATTAATATTGATAAACCACTCCAAGAATCTGGATTAAGAATAACTATTGGTCCATGGATTTCAAATGATGATATTAATTCAGTTTCAAATATAATATATGAATTATTGCAATCTTTAGAACTCAAAAAACAATGATCATCAAATTATGAATATCCTACCCTCAGATCTTAGAGAAGCTGAAACAAATGTATTTGAATCAATTCAAAGTTATTTTTTAAGTAATTCTGAACAATCTTTTCTTTCTATCAACTTTAAATTTGAAGGATTACGAATCAATCCAATAATTTTTCGTTTATCTAACAAACTAACTGAAATTAAATTAGATAATGTTTTATTATGGGCCGATGCTGGTGGAGCGGCTCTAGCTAAAAGAGATTACCCTGAATTGGCCAATAAGATTTTTACATTTAAGGAGTTTATTAATTCTACAGATTCGTTGAATTCTTTATTATTAGTATGTTCTCCTCAACCATATGATATTGAGATGTTTGAGCAAGTATGTTCTCATACTAATTCAACGGTAATTATGGTTAACGGTAAGTTGGAAGATCCAATAGTAGGAATCGGTAGTGTCGGTAGAGAAATGAGAAAAAGATTTGCTGAAAAATGGAAGGTACTTTACTTTGTACAACCATTATCTATGGGTGCATTATTGAAAAGATTTCCTAATGACTGGGAGCTTTTTAAATTAAACCCTGATGGATATTCTTTTGTTAAATCATTTGATAAACGTCCTGATGATGAAACTATAATCTTAAATTTATAATCTATGAGTAAAAGACATTATTTATATATTGGCGTAATTTTATTATCAATAAATATATTAAATGGTAATTTATTTAAATTATATTCATATTTAAGACAAAGAATTAATATTAATACTATAGGTCTTGAAAAGTTTAATATATGTCAATCTTTGCAAGATGAATTGGAGGAGTATACTTATAACTTTAAATCTAATATTAGCGTTAGTATTTTAGATGATTCTGGTAACTTTATTGCAGATATTAACGGTCAAATACCTAGGATTCCTGCATCTAATCAGAAGATCCTTTCTAGTGCTTTCTCTTTAGATATTCTAGGACCTTATTATACTCTTAATACATCTATTAAAGAGATAAATGATGGAAGCTTATATATAGATGCATCAGGTGATCCTGATTTTGATAAAAGTCATTTAGAAGAGTTAATTAGTGATCTTAATAATACTAATTATAATTTACGTTTAAAAACGCCAATAGTCGTTAAAAAAAGCAATCCAAAAAATTGGTGGCCTTCTAGCTGGTCGTACGCCGATAGAAATGAAGAATATGGGGCACCTATTACTAAATATTCAATAGCTAGCAATGCAAGTATTAATTCTTTAAATAATCCAATTAATAATTTTATTTATGAGCTAGAGAATGCTCTAAGAAAAAAGAATTTATCAAAAAAATATTTTGTAAAATCTGTGAATGAAAACTATCCTATTGATTATATTTCGACAATTAAAGTTATTAATTCTGCTCCTTTATATATTTTACTAAACCTTGTTAATTCTGAGAGCCACAATTTTACTGCTGAAGTTATTTTCAGACATTCAATAAGTGATTGGTCTCATGATTTCCCTAATCTAAAATACAATAATTGGATAAAAGATCAAAACTTTAATTCTGACAATTTTATTTTTGCAGATGCTAGTGGCTTATCGAGAAAGAATAGAGTAACCACTTATGGTTTATCTCAGTTTTTGAGAAGAATGAAACTTAATAGATTCTCTGACTATTATTTCTCATCATTTTCAATATTAGGTGTTAGGGGCTCGTTAGCTAATGTAAAAGCTCCAGTAAACCTTAAGGGTAGAATTTTGGCTAAATCCGGGAGACTTAATAATGTTAGATCCGTTTCTGGTGTTATTTTAGGAGAAGGCAAATTTTTTAGTATTATAGTTAACAATATGGATAATTCGACAAAACATATAATGAATATATTATCAATAGTAGATAATACTGATAATTGTAATTAATTAGTATTTAGTGCCATTAGATCTTTGGCTATAAACTCAGGAACCATATGACGAATCTCTCCACCAAATCTTGCGACTTCTTTAACTACAGAACTACTTAAAAAACTATGATGTGTTTCTGTCGCCAGAAAAATCGTTTCGTATTGATTATTTAAAGACCTATTTGTATGAGCAACCTGTAGTTCATATTCAAAATCACTCATGGCTCTTAAGCCTCTTAAAATTAGATCCGCATTATGTTCACGAGCACAATCTACAGTTAGACCTTTAAAAGCTATTGTTCTACAACCTGGTATATCTCTGGTTGCATTTTTAATCTGCTCTATCCTTCTCTCGCAAGAGAAAGTTGCCTTTTTCGAAGGATTTTCTAATACCGCAATGAGAACTTCTCCAAATAAATCACTTCCTCTTTGAATTAGATCAAGGTGTCCAAACGTTAAAGGGTCGAAGCTACCAGGATAAAGTGCCTTCATGGTTTTTTAACTTTAAAAAAGTCCATTTCTTTCATAGAATCTCAAATATATATAAACGTATCAAAGCGCATGACTCTTGATCAGGATGCCAAAAAAGTTCTTTTGCGCAAAATCCCTCATGGATTATTTATATGTGCAGTAAGAGAAGGAGATGAAATAAATGGTTTTACTGCTAGCTGGGTAACACAAGGATCATTTACGCCACCATTAGTTGTAATGGCTGTTCGCGCTGATGGATCTAGTCATGGAATTATTCAAAGAACTAAGATGTTTTCTCTCAATGTTTTGAGAGAAGATCAAAAGGATCTGGCAGCTGTGTTCTTTAAGCCTCAAAAAGGATTAGGTGGACGTTTTGAAGCTTGTAAATTCACTTATGGAGAGTTTGGTATGCCCTTAATCGAAGATGTAATAGGTGGAGTTGAATGTGAAGTTATTTCGGGCGTAGAACACGGCGACCATACAGTCTTTGTCGCCGAGGTAAAGAGTGCAGTATTGAATAAAGATGGATCTGCTTTAAATTTAGCGAGTACAGGTTGGAACTATGGCGGCTAATTTAACGAGACATGATCGGTGGAATTAACGCCGTTAATTAAGGACAAGTCAAGACTCTCGAATTTTTTGCAGGATATACCAAACGATCCTGGTTGTTATTTGATGAAAGATCGTGAGGATAGATTGCTATATGTTGGTAAGTCAAAAAAGTTAAGAAATAGAGTTAGAAGTTATTTTCGAGCAAGTGATGAATTGAGTCCAAGAATCTCCTTAATGGTTAGGCAAGTTGTAGATATTGAGTTGATAGTTACTGATACCGAAAGTGAAGCCTTAACTCTAGAATCAAATTTAATAAAATCTAATCAACCCTATTTTAATGTTCTATTAAAAGATGATAAGAAATATCCCTATATTTGTATAACCTGGGGCGATAAATATCCAAGAATCTTTTTAACTAGGAAAAGACGAGAAAGACAGAAAAAAGATAAATATTATGGTCCATACGTTGATGTTTATTTACTTAGACAGACCCTATTTAATATAAAAAAACTTTTTCCTCTTAGACAAAGAAGAATACCGCTTTACAAAGATAGAACGTGTCTTAACTATTCAATTGGAAGATGTCCAGGCGTTTGTCAAGAAGAAATAAGTTCAGAAGATTATAAAAATACACTAAAAAGAGTTGAAATGATATTTCAAGGGAGAACTGAAGAATTGAGACTATTATTAGAAAAACAGATGCATTCTTTTTCAGAGTCATTGAAGTTTGAAGAAGCTGGATCTATAAGAGATCAGCTAAAAGGTATAGATAGATTGCATGAATCTCAAAAGATGATTATTCCTGATTCATCTGTGTGCAGAGATATAATCGCTTTGGCATCAGAGGAGAATATATCTTCTATTCAAATTTTTCAAATGCGATCAGGAAAATTAATTGGAAGACTTGGCTATTTCTCAGATAATAATAATCTCAGTACTTCGCAAATACTTCAAAAAGTTGTAGAAAATCATTACTCAAATGTAGATCCGATTGAAATACCTTCAGAAATATTAGTTCAACATCAATTACAAAATACAGATATAATATCTGATTGGCTAAGTGAATTAAAAAAGCAAAAAGTTAATATTACAATCCCAAAAAGATCAAAGAAGGCAGAAATTATAAAATTAGTAGAAAAAAATGCAAATATGGAGTTGCAAAGAATTAGACAATCTCATGATAAAAATCTAGTTGAGCTCGACGATTTAACCAATATACTTGAGTTAGTAAAAATTCCAAAAAGAATTGAATGTTATGATATTAGTCATATTCAAGGTAGTGATGCTGTTGCATCTCAGGTAGTATTTATTGATGGTATTGCGGCTAGGCAACATTACAGAAAATATAAAATTAAAAGTTCAAATATAAAACTAGGACATAGTGACGATTTTGAATCAATGGCTGAAGTTATTACTAGGAGATTTAGAAGATGGGCTCGTTATAAAGAAGATGGTGGTGATATGAATAAACTCTCAAGTAATGAATCTAGTGTTTTAGACAAGGATAATTTGAATGACTGGCCTGATTTAGTTGTAATAGATGGAGGTAAAGGGCAATTAAGTTCGGTATTAGAGGCTTTAGAGGAGTTGAATCTTGATCAAAATATAAATCTTATATCTTTAGCCAAGAAGAAAGAAGAGATATTTATTCCAAATGTTAAGCAATCATTAGACACTGAACCTAACCAACCAGGAATGCTTTTGTTAAGAAGACTTAGAGATGAAGCTCATAGGTTTGCAATTACCTTTCACAGACAAAAAAGAAGTCAACGTATGAAACGCTCACAATTAAATGAGATACCCGGTTTGGGACCACAAAGAATCAGATTGTTATTAGAGCATTTTAGATCAATAGAGGCTATTCAAATGGCATCTCTTTCCGAACTTTCCTCAACACCAGGCTTAGGATCATCTACTGCTGGTGTTATTCGTAATTATTTTCATCCAAATGAAAATAAATAATCTATTGATAAATTATTAACGACATTGGGACAGTTAAACTATATTATAGTAATGTATAGAGTGATATGAAGGTACGAAACATTTAATAGAATATGATTTTTTCACCAGAGACATATTTATGGTTTAAATCTTTTCATATTATTGGTGTTGTTGTTTGGTTTGCTGGCTTATTTTACTTAGTCAGATTGTTTATTTATCATGTAGAAGTGCAGAATGAGAAAGAAGAAATAAGGGATGTATTTAATAAGCAATATACATTAATGGAGAAAAGACTGGCAAATATTATAACAACTCCTGGCATGATCTTGGCTGTCATTATGGCATCTGGATTATTATATATGCAGCCTGTATATCTTACACAAACATGGATGCAGATTAAATTATTGTTTGTCGCCTTTTTACTTATTTATCATTTTTATTGCTATAGAATTATGAATGAATTAACTAATAAACAATATAATTATAGTGGACAGCAACTCCGGGCTTTAAATGAGTTGCCTACACTATTATTAGTAGTAGTTGTAATGCTTGTTGTATTTAAAAACCAGTTTCCAACAAGTGCAGCAAGTTGGTTGATATTTGGTTTAATTCTTTTTATGGCTGCAAGTATACAGTTTTATGCTAAATGGAGAAGAAATAAGAAACAACTCACTTAGTTAGTATGTCTGATATTGATCCTACTGAATTAATTAACATAATTAAATCGATTACTAAGAATAGTTGTCCAAATTCTATAAACTTTCACATGCATTCAACATATAGTGATGGAAGTTTGACTCCTAAACAAATTTATTACCAAGCGATTGAACTTAATATTGATCATTATGCAATTACTGATCATCATTCAGTAGATGCATATATTGAATTAAGTAAAATTAAAGACTCTATATATAAAGAAAGATCAAATTTTCCTAAACTTTGGACTGGAATAGAAATTACTTGTTTATTGAAAGGGTGCTTGGTTCATGTTTTAGGTATTGGTTTTGACCATAAATCAAAATACTTATTACCTTATGTTGACCATAAGTCTGCTATTGGTAATGAATTATTAGCTTCGACTGTAGTAGATTCGATTCATAAAGCTAATGGTATTGCTGTGTTGGCTCATCCCGCAAGATATAAGCTTCCATTTGATATCTTGATTGATGAAGCATCTAAACTAAATTTTGACGCTGTTGAAACATGGTATAACTACGAAAGAGCAAATAATTGGATCCCTTCAGAATTTGTCTGCGATAAAATATTTGATTGTGCAAACTCTTATTCTTTATTATCAACATGTGGTACAGATAGCCACGGAGTATCTCTTCTTAGACGTTGAATGATTTATAAATTATTTTTAGAAGAATAGGTTTCAATTTTACTATCTACATCTGATAATAATGTTTTTATAGATGATATTTCTTCATTAGTTGGATTTGTCCAAAGTTTTCTATTAGATGCTTCTAGTAATCTTTCAGCGATATCTCTTAAAGCCCAAGGATTGTTATCACTAATAAAATTTTTCGTATCATTATTCTTTAGCCAATTATTCAAAATAGATTGATAACACCAATTAGGAACTAAGTTTGTAGTTGCATCAAAAGAGAACAAATAGTCAAGGCTAGCTGACATTTCGAAAGCACCTTTATATCCATGTTTTTTCATCCCCTCTATCCATTTTGGGTTTAATAATCTGCTTCGAACTACTTTATCAATTTCTTTTGAGAGTTTATGAATTCTTGGACGTTGATACCTTGAATTATCGGCAAAATAGGCTTGAGGATCTGTCCCACTTGTTTTTTTAATCGCTGATATCAATCCACCTTGAAATTGATAGTAATCATCTGAATCAAGGATATCGTGTTCTCTATTGTCCTGACTATGAAGTACTACTTTTACCTTTGACAAATTATTTTCTAATCCTTTTTTGTCTTTTATGATTTTATTTGAACCTTCATATCTCCATTTACTCCATTCTATAAAAGCATCAGCGAGTTCTGATTGATTCTCCCAAGATCCACTATTAATTATTTCTTGTAATCCTGCTCCGTATGATCCAGGAGCTGAACCATATATTCTTGATTTTGTATTTCCATTTCTATATGACTCAGCAAGTGGATTAATAGAACAGGATTCTTTTAAATTACCAATAAGGTTTTGACCTCTTCGAATCAATTCAATTATCTGAGGAAATGCATCCCTGAATAAACCAGAAATTCTTAAAGTTACGTCTACTCTTGGCCTGTTCAATACACTTATGGGAATGACTTCTACGTCAACTACTCTTCTTAAAGTCCCGTCCCATATTGGCCTTAAACCCATTAGAGCAAAAAGCTGACAAATATCTTCTCCACCATTTCTCATTGTTGAAGTTCCCCAAATTGAAATAGCAAGATGTGAAAGGTGTTCTCCATTTTCTTGTAGGTAAAGTTCCAATATTTGATCTGCGCTTCTTTTCCCTAAGTCCCAAGCTGTTTCTGTTGGTATTGCTCTTATATCAACGGAAAAGAAATTCTTACCTGTTGGTAAAACCTCTAATTTCCCTCTTGTAGGCGCCCCAGAAGGGCCGCTAGAAATTCTTTTTCCTTCTAAAGCACTGAGAAAGTTAATTTTTTCGTTGACTGAACTGTTTAATAGTTTGGGTAAAATATTATTTAATAAATGATTTAAAAAAATATTAGGTTTTTCATGATCTAGATAATTAAAAATCTTACTATCAAGTTTTATTTTCTTTTTTGATTTTATTTTGTAATTAAGAAATTTAAAACAATGAAACTCTATTATATATTTTCCAATGTCATTCAACCAGTCAACTACTTTACCGACTTTCCTAGCATTAATTCCTGTATAAGATTTAAATAAATCAATGTCTACTTGCTTTAAGTTTTCACTCTCTTCGTCACTCCAAGGGTCAAAAGTAAACCCTAAATCTTCTGCTAAGCATTGAGTAAGACCGAGATTAGTTCCTGTCGGGACATTAGAAATTGTGAATGTTAACTCTATTAATTTATCCATGCTCTGATTGACTCCAAAAACATGAAGACCAGTTCTTATCTGGGAATTCTTAATTTCACATAAATAACTCTCTGCGTTATCTATTAGATCTTGTATATTTAAATTTTCTTTTTCTGCTTTTAATTTATTTGATTCAATACCTGGCCATGAATTTTTAATTAAAAGATCTACTATCTTCTTTTCTAATAATTCACTTCTATTATCATTAATTAGTTTCGATTCATAATATTCATCTATAAGGTTCTCAATTATTAGTAGGTCATTAAAACTACCCGAATGAGACAATGGAGGAGTCAAATGATCTATAATAATTGCATGTGTTCTTCTTTTTGCTTGAGAGCCTTCACCAGGATCATTTACAATAAATGGATATATATTAGGGATCGGAGGACAAAGAATAAATGGGAAACAATTATGACTTAATCCAACTCCTTTTCCTGGTAACCATTCCAAGCTTCCATGTTTACCTAGATGTACAATTGCATTAGCTTTAAATGAATTATTTAACCAAAAATATTGTGCGATATATTTATGTGTAGGAGGTAAGTCGGGAGAATGTAAATCAGATAAATTATCGCTCTCATAACCTCTATTTGACTGAATTAAAATTGTTATATTTCCAAAGGAAATGCCATTAATTGGAAATCCATTCTTTTCTAATTGAATAGAATCAAGTGGATCTCCCCATCGATTTGAAATTGTATCTTTAACCTTAGATCCAAGTTTTTCCCAATAAAGTAAATAATCTTGAATATTTAAATATGATTGTGGTTTATTTGATATTGTCTCTTCAGAATTTGTTCTATGACTTAATAATAAGTCTATTAAATCTTTACTATTATTTGGAATATCTTTATTGCCTAGATAGTATCCCTCATCCTTAAGCCATTTCAGAATATTTAATAGGCTTTCGGGTGTATCTAATCCTACTCCATTCGCAATTCTTGAGTCTTTTACTGGATAGTTTGCTATCACGAGAGCTATCTTTTTATTTGAATTCTTAGATTGTTGTAGATAAATTAGATTTTTTATATATTTTATGCACCATTCAATATGTATTTCATATGGCTCCGTTTTATGTATAGCAATTGATAATTCATTATCTATATAAGTAAGGTTTTTAAATGCAACTGGAATTGTACAGATTCGACCATCTACTTCTGGTAAAACAACTTGAATTGATAAGTCAATTGGGTTAAGACCTATTGTAGATTCATTCCACTCCGTTACAGATGAGCTAGATATTAGTAGTTGATATACAGGTATATCTAATTTATCCCACAAGTTATTCTTATCATCATCATGTTTAAATTCAACTGATGAAAATGAGGTTGTTGTTATTATTGCTTTTATGTTCTCTTTTTCTAATAAACTTATAATTTGATTCTCTATATTTTTAGATTTAAAACTTGTAATCCATATTATTTTGGCATTTAGGTTGTATTTATTAGATATATCTTTTATTTTATCAGCTAACTCTGAATTACCCGATTGTAAAAGTGATTTATAGAGAAATACGGCTATAGATGGATTATCATTATTATTCCATTTCCATTTTATTAAGTCATCATGATATTCAATTAATTCTGAATTTAAATAAATTTCTTCAACATCAATTATTTTCTCTAAGGTTTGTAGCATATAATTATAGTTTTTTATACCTCCTTGATTTAAAAGTGTTTGAATTAAATCAACTTTCTCTTGATTTAAGCTACTAATTTCTTGAACATCATTTGCTGTACTTTCAATTCCAGAGACTACTATCAGATGTCTATTTGGTTTCTCTAATTGCCATAAACCTAATTGTTCAAACCCATAAGACCAGTAAGATCTTGACCCTAAAAACCTAACAAGAATAATTTCAGCTGTATTACATGTATTAGATATATAATGATCAATTGATGTATTTGAAGATAAATAAGCTATAGGTAATGCTCTTATTTTATTTTTCCAATTATTATTGTCTGGAAGCTTTAATACTGTAGATAGACAGGTTATATCAGATGTAGCGCTAGTTAGGAAGATAACTGGAGCTGATGGCTGTTCGATAAATGTATTTTCTTCTTGAGGTTCATTCCCCGGAAGGGTGGAAATTCTATGCATTCATTTATTATGTGTAATAAGAGCAGTAAAAACTGAAATGCTGATTGTTTTCATCTTAGCTGGAACTAATAATGCATAATTTTCTTCCATTCGCTTGGTTTGAAGGGCAATGTATCCCTTTTAATGAGGCGAAGCTATCTATAGCTACTCATGCACTTCATTATGGAACTGCTGCTTTTGGAGGAATGCGGGCTATTCCTGATCCAAATAATAGTAAATCATTTTTATTATTTAGAGCAGACAAACACGCAAAAAGATTATGTCAAAGTGCTAGATTTTTGATGACTGAATTAGATGAGGATTTTGTATTAAAGTCTCTTGAAACATTTCTTGTTAAAAACAAACCGACTCAACCTGTATACATCAGACCATTTGTATATACTAGTGACTTAGGAATTGCACCAAGGTTACATAATATAGAAACTAATTTCTTTATTTATGGAATAGAACTAGGTGATTATCTATCACCTGATGGAGTTACTTGTCGCGTTAGTAGCTGGACACGTCAGCAGGACAACTCACTTCCATTAAGAGGTAAAATTAGTGGGGCTTATATCACTAGCTCCTTAGCCAAAACTGAAGCAGTAAAAAGTGGATTTGATGAAGCACTATTATTAAACAGTCAAGGAAAAATAAGTGAAGCCAGTGGTATGAACATTTTTATAGTACGTAATGGTGAATTAATTACACCTGGTGTTGATCAAGACATTCTTGAAGGTATAACTCGTTCAAGTGTTATAGAACTTGCAAAAAAAGATGGTTTAAAAGTTATTGAAAGACCATTAGATAAAACAGAATTGTTTATATCTGATGAAGTATTCCTTACAGGAACGGCGGCAAAAATTACTCCTATAAAAATGATTGAAACTACATCAATGAGCAAAGATATGCCAATTATGAATTCATTGAGAACGAAGTTGACTAAAATTACAGAAGGTTTAGATCCTGAATATGAAAATTGGGTTACACGTGTATATATAGATTAAAATAAGATTATATAACTTATTTAAATTAATGATTTTTATTTTTATAAGTTAAATATATAATTTATGACTGATTTTTTAGGCTATCTCAACTCTGAAAAGAGACCGATATTAGTCTTTGATGGCGCTACCGGCACGTCTCTGCAAGATCAACAACTTAATGCAGATGACTATGGCGGAGCTTCATTAGAAGGTTGTAATGAAAACCTTGTATTGACATCAGTCTCCAGCGTCGAAAAAGTACATGAATCATTTTTAAATGCTGGTTGTGATGTAATCGAAACAAATACATTTGGTGCTACATCAATTGTTCTTGATGAATATGGAATTGGTAATAAAGCTTATGAGATCAATTTAAAAGCAGCACAAATAGCAAGGAATGTTGCAAATAGATATCAATCAGAGGAAAAACCACGATTTGTAGCTGGATCTATTGGACCAACTACCAAGCTACCAACCCTAGGTCATATCAGTTTTGACGAGCTAAAAAATTCTTATCTCGAGCAAGCAAAAGCACTAATTGAAGGTGGAATTGATCTTTTTATTATTGAAACTTGCCAAGATGTCCTTCAAATCAAGGCTGCTCTGCAAAGCGTAAATGAAGCTATTGGTTCTGGAAAGAAAATTCCATTAATGGTGTCGGTAACCATGGAAACTACCGGCCAGATGCTTATTGGTAGTGATATTTCTTCTATTACAACAATACTGGAGCCATTTAATATTGATATTTTGGGCCTTAATTGTGCAACTGGCCCGGAAGAAATGAAAGATCATATTAAATATTTATCGCAACATTCACCATTTCATATAAGTTGTATACCAAATGCAGGACTTCCAGAAAATGTAGGTGGCAAGGCTCATTATCGATTAACTCCAATGGAACTTAAGTTCCAACTTAGTCATTTTATTAATGATTTAGGAGTTCAACTAATTGGAGGTTGTTGTGGAACTAGACCGGAACATATTAAGCAACTTTCAGATTTATCTAAAGAGCTTTTATCTTCTGAGCAAAGATTGAATACTCTTTCAAAAGAAAGATCTATAATTCCTGCTGCATCATCAATATATGAGTCTATTCCGTATGTGCAAGATAACTCTTTCTTGATCGTAGGTGAGAGATTAAATGCTAGTGGATCTAAAAAAGTAAGAGAACTCCTAAACGATGAGGATTGGGATGGACTTATTGGAATTGCAAAATCTCAACTCAAGGAAAATGCTCATGTTTTAGACGTAAATGTAGATTTTGTTGGAAGAAATGGCATCGAAGATATGTCTATGTTAGTTAAAAGACTTGTTAATAATATTAATTTGCCTTTGATGCTTGATTCAACAGATTATGAAAAAATGGAGAGTGGGTTAAAACATGCTGGCGGAAAATGTATATTAAATTCTACTAATTATGAGGATGGACCAGAAAGATTCTATAAAGTAATTGATCTTGCTAAACGATACGGATCAGCGGTCGTAATTGGAACAATTGACGAAGATGGAATGGCTAGATCTGCTGATAAAAAAGCAGAAATAGCAACAAGAGCCTATAAGGATGCGACTGATTCTGGATTAAAATCTTATGAACTTTTTTATGATCCTCTAGCATTACCTATCTCAACAGGATTAGAAGAAGATAGAAAGAATGGTTTAGAAACTATAAAAGCAATTAAGTTAATAAAAGATCAACATCCAGAAGTTCATTTAATCCTTGGAATTTCAAATGTAAGTTTTGGTTTATCTTCTAGTGCAAGAATTGTTCTTAATTCTATCTTTCTTAATGAAGCAATTAAGGCCGGTCTTGATTCTGCAATTGTTTCTCCCTCCAAGATTTTACCTCTAAACAAAATAAGTAAAGAAGAGATAAAAATTTGCATGGATCTTATTTATGATAGAAGAATATTTGAAAATAAAGTATGCACATATGATCCTTTAACAACCTTAACTAGTTATTTCGATGATTCAAAGACACTTTTAAACAAAAGTACAAATAATGATGATATTAAATTACCAATAGAAGAAAAACTAAAGAATCATATTATTGATGGTGAAAAGACTAATTTACATTTAAATCTTGACTTTGCTTTAAAGAAATATAAACCTTTAGTAATAATTAATGAATATTTACTAGAAGGCATGAAAGTAGTTGGTGAATTATTTGGGTCGGGACAAATGCAATTACCCTTTGTTCTCCAATCTGCGGAAACAATGAAATTTGCTGTTTCATATTTAGAGGATTTTATGGATAAATCTGAGGTTAATCAATCAAAAGGAAAATTTATTATCGCTACAGTTAAGGGTGATGTTCACGATATTGGCAAAAATCTAGTAGATATAATTTTATCAAATAACGGTTATGAAGTTATTAATTTAGGAATTAAGCAAGAAGTCAATTCAATAATTAATGCTCAGAAAGAGCATAACGCTGATTGTATTGCCATGAGCGGACTACTAGTTAAATCAACTGCATTTATGAAAGATAATCTTAAAGCATTAAATGAAGAAGATATATCTGTGCCTATTATTCTCGGTGGAGCAGCTCTGACTCCAAAATTTGTTAATCAGGATTGTGCAAGTGTTTATAAGGGAAAAGTTATTTACGGTAAAGATGCTTTTACAGATTTAAAATTTATGGATTCATATATGAAAGCAAAGCAATTTAATAACTGGGATAATTTCTCAGGCTTTAAAGAAGGTGCTCCCGAGGGAATTACTATTGGTAATTATAAAAATACAAATTCTAATCAAAAAACTAATATCAATAAAATCAAGGAAAAGCCTATTGAAGATAGCTCTAGATCAAAAGATATATCTCAAATAGATCCTATTAAACCTCCATTTCTAGGCCCAAGGTTTTTATTAGAAAAAGATATAGACATAACTAAAGTATATAAATTCTTAGATCGTAATGCTTTATTTGCAGGGCAATGGCAAATGAAACGATCCAAGCAGATGTCTGCTTCTGATTATAAGGACTTTTTATTTAGGAAGGCAGAACCGAAGTTAGATTACTGGATGAACAAAATAATAAATGAAAAGCTTATTAATCCTTCATTAGTGTATGGATATTTTCCTTGTGGCAGAGTTGGTAATAATTTAAAAGTATATGATAAAGATCACCAAAGCCTTTTAGGTGATTTTTTATTACCTAGGCAAAGATCTGGAAAAAGATATTGTATAGCAGATTTTTATAATGATTTAAATAACAATCAGCCTAATGATTATTTACCAATGCAGGCTGTAACAATGGGAGAATCGGCTAGTGAATATTCTCATAAATTATTTAGTCAAGATTCCTACTCAGATTATCTATTTTTCCATGGTTTGACAGTCCAGTTGGCAGAAGCACTTGCTGAATTCATACATTCTGTTATTAGAATTGAATGTGGATTTGAAGACTGTGAACCAGATAATATAAAAGATATCTTAGATGTTAAATATCGAGGATGTCGTTATTCATTTGGCTATCCAGCTTGTCCTGAAGTTTCAGATTCTAGAAAACAATTGTTATGGCTTGATGCTAAAAAAATTAACATCTCTATGGATGAAAGTGAGCAACTTAATCCCGAACAGAGTACAACAGCTATTGTTGCATTACATCCTGTAGCTAAATACTTTGGTATTTAAATATTTTCCTTAATTTATAAATCAACTAAGAAAATTAGTTATTCATTTCATCGATAGTTTCTAATACTTCCATTTGAAACTTAGCCATTGATTCTGAGTCACTTAAATCAATACCCTCTCCGGCAGCATTTTGAGTTAATTCCTGAAAGTGAAAAGCACCCTCACCAGTTGCCAAAAATTCCATGGCAGATGTTTCCCCACTCTCGCGAAACGCATCGCATAGAGATAAAAAGGCTTCGTCTTCAGAAAAGTCCCAATCCATTGAGGACACATTACTGAAAGAGGTTTTACCTCTTTGCCCCCTGCTTTCGTCAACCTTATTTGCCAAAAAACTGAAACTATTTTGCAAATTGATAAATTTGAATTTTCAAATCTTTTCTAAAAACGACACCAGTACAAGCGATCTCGGGGTTTACTGAGTTGATTACTAATTCATGACTTTAAACTTTTACTCTTTTGCAAAATTCATAAATAGGTTTTCAAATAGAAATTTTTAATCCAATAATCAAAAAGAACCTGCAAGCAATCAAGGCGTCTCTAGAAGCCCGCAAATCGTCTCTAGTGCGTCGAATCACTTTTGGGCATCCTAATGACCATTACTGCATTGATCGGCTCATAAGGCATAAATTCCATGACCCGTAGAATATTTGCTACGTTCTTTCAGCTTTTTAATTTATTGATTAGGCATTGGTTAATAAGCTTTTATTTGAATTTTAAATTTATATTTAAATTTATAGATTAATAATTATATAATATATAAACATTATATATCAAAGGTCTATTTGAGGTGAAGAGCGAATCTATATGGTCAAAAGCTCTGGAAGTTAGTCGAAAAGCAGTTAATTGTGGAGCTGTAATTCCATTGAATACTATAAAATATAAATCTAGTGAGGATTCTTGCGATTTTGAGCTTCGTTTTCTCAAAAGTTCTATACCAAAGTATTTAACAGAATATGGTCCTAAACGCAATCCATTTATTCCCTGGGATACTAGATTACAAATACAGCCAATAAATGAAAAACATACATTAATATTAAATAAATATCCAGTACAAATAGGGCATATGTTATTAATAACTAATACCTGGAAGCCACAAAATGGCTGGTTAAATAAAAATGATTTTGAAGCTATTCTAAATGTTGATAATGATACCTCAGGTTTATGGTTCTTTAACAGTAGTAAAGAAGCTGGTGCTAGTCAGCCTCACAGACATTTTCAATTATTACCCAGACGCTATAATGAGAGCATTTGTCCTAGATTTGATTGGTTTTGCTCATTATTAAATAACACAAAGGGGATTAACTCTGAAATATCACATTGTATTTCAATTAGACAAAGAAGTAAAAACAAAAACTCAAGCGAGTATGATTTATTTAGCTCATATAAATCTATGATAGATGAAATGAATTTAGGTGATATAGATATAATTAATAAACCATTAAAACCATATAATTTACTTATAACATCTGAGTGGATTGCTCTTATTACACGCAAAACTGATAGATCAAACGGTTTTAGTATAAATGCGCTTGGTTTCGCTGGTTATTTTCTTGGTACAAAAAGATCTGATGTTGATACTCTTATTAAATTTGGTCCAGAAAAAATATTAAAAGATGTAATTTAAGAAGTAGCTTAAGGCTAATTTAGCTTTCTACAGTAGGAGTGCTTGAATTCATTTGTTCTTCAAGCTTTGATATTGATGCTGTGATAGCGGCAAGCTTTCTCTCATAAGATTCTTTAACGGATATTAAAAAATTTAACTTTCTAGCTTGAAAAAATTTTTTTCTTTCACTCCAGTTTTTGGAAGATTCGCAGAAGTTCATTTCTGATTAACATTTGATTCACTCGCAAATAATACTTAATAATGTTGATCTATGTGGCCATAATTTAATTTTGAGATAATATTAGAAAATTTTTCATATTTTGTAATTAGAGATTAATTATATAAATTCAAAGCTAAACGTGTGTTGAAAATAAAAAGAGCATTAATATGTGATTAGATATAAGGATCTTGTGACGGAAGGGGAAGTCAAGGAAGTTAAGAGAATATCAATTGATTTACCAATTGATCTAGTTGATGGCGTCGATCGACTTCGTAAAGAGTGGGGATTTAGGGCTAGAGGACTAGTTTTTGAGAGATTATTAGAAGTTATTTTATCTAACGATTTAGATGATGAAATAATTCAAAATGAACAAATAGATTTTAATCATAATAGCAATAATGATTCTTCAACTCCTCAAAACCGAATAGAAAATATTAACCAAGAAGAAAAAGCACTTGTGATAGTTGGTAATAAGAATATTGAAATAAAAAATGTTGCTGTCAATGATGTCAAAGCTAATGATGTTGTAGGTAATAAAAAAGATACTGTCTCCACAGGCATTGAATTACCAGGTTTTATTAGAAAACAAACTACCAACCTAAAGAGAAGTTTGAGTAAAAATAAAACTTTTAAAAATATGGAAGATACCTCAATTACCACTATTGATATCGATGATCTATTAATGGCGAAAGATGCTGCAGAAAAACATTGGATCTATCTTTACGGACAAAAACCTACTGAAAGTGTGATTGAGGCATCAATGATATGGCTTGCTAGAGACATCTGGCCTAATGTAGATGGCACAGAAAGCATACCTTTCACCTGGAATGCTGCCTGCAAAATGCTTAACTCCTATTGCAGTGAATGGAAAATTGACTCGGTAACATTTGATGATGTGGTGATATTGGCAGGTGCTCTTGAAGACCCCTTTTCAGCTAAAAATCTAAGAAGTAGAATACCAACTCTCATTCGTAGATTCGTTAATAAATTTAAACGTAGTCAAAATGTGACTTCATTCCAAACGCTTGAGTCTACGATGACTGTTCATGGTGCTCTTAAATTATTGGGGTTACCAACTAAGGCTGGATCATCACTAACACTTTCTTTTATTAGAGATGCCTATAAAGAAAAAGCTCTTTCCAATCATCCTGATGCTGGAGGATCAAACGAAACCATGAGAAAACTGAATGAGGCTTATCAATTACTCAAGGATTTATATAAGAATTAGATTCTCATACATCTTGTATGTGTCTTATAATTAGTCTAACTATAAGACTCGTACTAGATAGAATAGATTAGACCTGGGGCAAGTTGATCATTCATGAACAAAACAAAGAATCGGAAAACAATAGATGCATTAAATCTCACTATTATTAATGCTTTCTTATATAAAAAAAACATTAAAGGTATAAGAAGCCATCAATTGCATTTTTAAATGCTCAAAATTTTGCTTTTATTATTAGCGGTTTAGTTATTTTCATTCGTTTTTGATGTAGCTAGACCCTATTTATGTCCATCCTTTGTCCATTAATTTATTTAATTCTGAAACCTATCGGTATGACAGGTTTTGTATCTATGCATAACTGCTTTATAGACAGTTATGCATATTCGAATGGGAAAATTTTCGGATTTTATATATCAAGATATTGCTGCAGAAGCCAGTCAATAAACATCTCTCGTTTGTCTATTATAAGACTCTTAATGAGTCTAATAATGCTTCATATCTAAGATTTATGAGACAGCTTAGTAATTTTCATTGGTTAAGATGTAACCGCCTAAATAATGAAAATTATATTTTTATTCGTTCTTTGAGTAAATCAAGTAATTCACTAACCTAGTAAAAAACGTTTTTAATTTATAAGAATTACATAATCTACATATTATCATAATAGTCCAATTATTAGACCAGTAATTGGACTTATAATAGATAAGTGAGACTAGCTTCTGAGGTCCGCTTTTATTTTTTCTTTAAGATGCCTTCTTATTTTTTCGTGTATTGGATTTATATCTTCTTCTACTAGAGTTTTTTTAGGATCTCTGTATTTTATTCTAAAAGCCTGGCTAACAAAATCATCGGGAATAGAAGATCCCTCGTAACGGTCTATCAATTCCACTTTCTCCAATAGAGGTCTTCCGGATTTCTTTATTAGATTTATTATTTCTAAAGAGCTATATTTTTTTGAGTGAATAAGTGCAATGTCTCTTTCCATGAAAGGGACAGTGGGGTAATCCTTGTATATTCTTGTCCAATTTGTTTTCCTAGTCGCGGCTTTAATTAAGGAATCTAAATCAAGGTTAAACAAGTATGTCTCTTTAATTAGATCACATTTCTCAGAAAGTGACGGGTGAATTTGTCCAAAGAAGCCGATACTTTTTCCTTCAACTAATAATTCAGAAGTTCGTCCAGGATGCATGAGATCTATTTCGGTGATTTGCTTATCAATAATTTCAATACCAAGAACTTCCAGAGATTGCTTAAGTTTTCCTCTTGCTTCAAAATAATCTAATGATATTTGTTTGGATGCTGTGCCCCATTTACTAAATCGTTTATTACCAGTCAACGCGCCTGCTAATAAATTAGTTTCAACAAAACTCTCTTCTTCTTTTTTGTATGTCTTTGCTATTTCAAAGATCCAACAACCTTCAGATCCAAAAGATACATTTCTCTGAAGAATTTTAAGATGTTCACCCCATACATTTGTTCTTAATCTACTAGTCTCTGATAATAATGGATTTTTGATTAATACAGCATTTTCATCAGTATTATCAGGACCAACAAGTGAAGAAGTAACTATTTCTTGGAAACCATTATGGATAAATGAATTTCGTAAACGTCTTTCAACCAATTTAGGAGGTGTTAGCACTCCTGGCGCGAGAGGATCAGGCATATTTGAATCAAAATTATCATATCCAATTAGTCTTGCTATCTCTTCTATTAAATCAATTTCTCTTGTTAAATCAGATGATCTATAAGGAGGTATTTCTACATTCCAACCATCAGAATTAGAAGTAAGTAAGCAACCAAGTTTTTTTAGAAGGGGCTCAATCTCATCCTTGTTAAGATAACGATATATATTAGAACTTTTATCAAATATATTATTATCAGAGCAACGTAATTTCCCAAGGACGCTGTTTATCTTCTCAGTTCTAAGATCGACATTAATACTTCTTTTCTTAAATTCATTATTAACATGAAACGATCTAATTTTCCCACCTAATTCTAACGAAATAAGTTGACTAGCTCTTTTTGAAACTGCTGTGGTCATGTATGGAGATATACCTTTTTCGTATCTACTACTTGCATCTGTCCTGAGCCCTATTTCTCTACTACTATTTCTAATAGATGTAGGAGTAAAGACAGCGGCTTCTAGCCAAATTCTAGTTGTTTTAGAACTTACAGAACTATTTATTCCGCCAATAATTCCAGCTATTGCAATTGGAAAATCATTGCAGGTTATTACCTTTATATTCTCATTTAACTTATATTCTTTATTATCGAGTGCGACAAATGATTCGCCTTCATTCCCATTCCTAATACCAAAATCGTTTGGTATAACTTTTCTACCAACTAAATTATCTAATAGATCTGCATCAAATGCATGTAGAGGCTGACCTTGTTCAAGCATTAAATAATTTGTTATATCTACAACTGGATTAATACAATTTTGTCTTAATGAACTCAATTTATTATAAATAGATTTATTTATCCTGCCAGTATTGTCAATAGTATCGATATATGTAAGTGAGTAAATACATTCGGATCCAATCGTTTCCTTATCTCTTATATTTGGATAAAATCTTTCAAAGTCTTCATCGTAATTTAAAGTTGGGAGTGTTAATTTGGAATTAGTTATTGTTGATATTTCTCGTGCTATACCAACCATAGACATACCATCAGGTCTGTTAGCTGTAATAGCTAATTCAATTAAGGTGTCATTCAATCCAAGATAATCAATAGCATTTGACCCAATTGGGGGGATATTTGTTTCATTGTCTTCAAGAATTTCTATACCTTCATTACTACTTTCAATACCTAGTTCAGCCAATGAACAAATCATTCCTTCGCTTTCTACGCCACGTAAATTCGATAATTTAATTTTTAATGACTTTGAAGATAAATATGCTCCAACCTTTGCTACAAGGACGTGATATCCAGCTTTAACGTTTGTCGCACCACAAACAATACTTAGCTTTTTTGCTAAACCAACATCAACAGTACAAACTTTGAGCTTTTCAGCATTTGGATGTGGTGTAATTTCGTCGACAAAACCAATAACAACATTCTTTGCTTGGGCTGATAAGTCTTCTAATGATTCGACTTCAAAACCAGTCATTGAAAGCTTTTCAGCCAATTCATTAATATCATTGTTAATTTCGACAAGATTTTTTAGCCAGGAAACTGATACCTTCATGATTTGCTCTGACAGGAGTTAAACATAGGTGCTCAAATGAATTTATAAAAAAGGGTGCTTAGCCTAGTAAGATTGTACTTTGTCCCCTAGACTCACAAAAGTTGAGCTAAGTTCATATGGCTAAAAAAGGTACCAGAATAGTGGTCACTTTAGAATGCACTGAGTCTAGATCAGTTCCTAGCTCAGAAAAGCGATCTGCAGGAGTGTCTAGATACACCACAGAAAAAAATCGTAGAAACACTACTGAGAGACTAGAACTTAAGAAATTTTGTCCTGAATTAAACAGGATGACTATTCATAGAGAAATCAAATAATCATTCACTTTTATACCTTTTTAAACATGACTAATTCACTATTTAAACAAAAGCTTTCTCCAATAAAGCCTGGCGATCCTATTGACTATAAGGACGTAGAATTATTAAAGAAATTTATTACAGATAGAGGTAAAATCTTACCTAGAAGACTTACTGGATTAACAGCCAAGCAACAAAGAGATTTAACCACAGCTGTTAAAAGAGCAAGAATAATTGCTTTACTGCCCTTTGTTAATCCAGAAGGATAAATTAATATTCTATTAATAGTAGAATGTGCAATGAAATAATAGATAAAGAAATTAAAAAGATAATATATAGAAGTAAGCAAAAAAAAAATTTAAATTGTGTAATTAAAGACCTTACACATCTAAAAACGTATTCTATAGATGATAGTCAAGCGCTAGAAATAGATGATGCTATTTCATTAGAAAAATTATCTAGTCAGTACAAGTTATGGGTCCATATTGCATCCCCTACATCATACATTGAATATCTATCAGCCATTGATAAGAATGCGAGAAAACTAATTTCAACTGTTTATTTGTCAACGCATACTTATTTCATGTTTCCCGAGACTTTAATAAATAATGTCTTTAGTCTAAGTGATAAAGAAAATAGAGAATCAATAAGTATAGGTGTTGTTCTTAATGAAGACGGTAGCGTTTCCTCTACAGAAGTAGTACAGAGTTTTATTAAAGTTAACTACAGGTTAAATTATATAGAAGCTGATGAACTTATTGATTACGCTCCAAAAGAAGAAGAAGACTTAAGCATTCTCTCAGCAATTTTACAAAGAAGAAGATGTTGGAGAAGGAATTCAGGTGCCAAGGAAATATTAGAATCATATGGAAAGATTATCGTTGAAAAAAATATTCCCAGCATTAAGATAATAGACCCAACGTTATCTAGACAATTAATTAGTGAAGCTATGATTTTGTTTGGTAATACAATTTCTAATTATACAAAATTAAATAACATACCAGTTCCGTATCGGGTTCAAGAAAATATTGATAATGTCAGTAAACATATTATAGAAAAACAAAATGATAATATTCTACATAATTTCTTACTTAAAAAAAATATGGGTAAGTCATATTATTCAATCAATCCAGGTCCACACAATAGTTTAGGATTGACATCTTATTTACATGCCACATCACCTATTAGAAGATATGCTGACTTATTAGTTAACTATCAATTAAAAAGATATCTTAATAATAAAGATCTTATATCTAAAGATGAAGTGGAACAAATTATTTATGAGATTAATAATCAAGGAATACAAAATATTATGAGATATAGAGAAGATCAAAAATATTGGCTAAGTAAATGGTTCAATATTAATTCTTTTAGAGAACATCAAGTGATATTGCTAAATTGGGTAAACAGATATAAAAACATTTGTATTTTATACTTTATAGAATATCATTTATCTACTATATGTAATCTAAAGTCAAAATTAAATTTAAATATTGGAGAAAAATTTATCGTTAAAAATTCAATTCATAATAATGACGATATAATTCATTTTGAATTAATTTCATCATCAAAATAAACTTTAATCAAAATGTGCAAAAGTTTATAAAATATAATATAATAATTGGAATATATTATGAATATGAAATACACAATTACAACACCACTATATTATGTTAATGACAAGCCCCATCTAGGTAGTTCTTATACAACAATCGCTTGTGATGCAATAGCTCGATTTCAAAGACTAAATGGAAATAATGTTCTTTTTCTTACTGGTGTCGACGAGCATGGTCAAAAAATTGAACGAACTGCAGAAAGTAAACAACTTATGCCTCAACTACATTGTGATGAAATTACAGAAAAGTATAAGTATTTATGGGATAAATTAAATATTAGTTATGATCGTTTTGTAAGAACAACTTCTGCAGAACATTCAGCGCTTGTTCATCAATTTTATTCCAAAGTTTTGAAAGCTGATGATGTTTATATGGGTAGGCAAAGTGGCTGGTATTGTGTTGGATGTGAAGAATATAAAGATGTAGACAAGGATGATAAAAAACCAATCTGTTCAATTCATAAAAAGGAATTAGAATGGAGAGATGAAGAGAATTTGTTTTTTAAATTATCAAAATATCAGGAACAAATTGAAAAACTAATTCAAATTGATGGTTTCATTTCTCCAAAAAGCAGAAAAAATGAAATTATCAATTTCGTCTCTAAAGGGTTAAAAGATTTCTCAATTTCAAGAATAAACCTAAAGTGGGGTATTAATGTACCTGGAAACAAAGAGCATACTTTTTATGTATGGTTCGATGCACTATTAGGTTATGTTAGTGGATCACTTTGCGATCAAACCTCTCCTGAACTTACAGATAAATCGTTATGTAATTGGCCTGCAAATATACATGTAATTGGTAAGGATATTCTCAGATTCCATGCAGTTTATTGGCCTGCAATGCTACTTTCTGCTGGAATGGAAACACCTCGAAGTGTCTTTGGTCACGGATTCTTAACTCGAGAAGGTCAAAAAATGGGTAAATCACTCGGTAACGTGCTTGACCCCATTGAACTCTTAGAATATGGGGGTATAGATGCGATGAGATGGTACCTTTTGAGAGATATTGAATTCGGTGAGGATGGCGATTTTCAAATGAGAAGATTTGTAGATATCGTTAATAGTGATTTAAGTAATACCATTGGTAATTTGTTAAATAGAACAATTACAATGTCAAAAAAATGGTTTAATGATAAAATCCCAGTTGACGCTACTTTATTAGCTGAATCTCCACTTAAGTATCAATCAGAGTTAAGAATAAATCAATATATGAAATCATTTAAGGATAGTAATTTTAAAAACTCTGCAAATGCAATTATTGAATTAGCGAATAGCGCGAATCTGTATCTAAATGATCGTGCACCATGGAAGCTAATTAAGGATATAGCCAATAAAGAAATTGTTGCCCATGATATTTATTGTGTTCTCGAATCTTGTCGTATTATTGCAATATTACTAAATCCCTTTGTTCCAGATTTAAGTATTAGAATATTAAATCAGTTAAAAATTGATTCTTCAACTATAAATTTTCAGCAAGCATTACATTGGGGTATGTTAGATCCCGATAATGGGCTACAAAATCCAAGTCCTGTAATGGAAAAAATTGAATTTAATGAGACCTAGATATAGTGAATAAATCGTACATCTTTTTATTATTTATTTTAGCTATATCACCTCTTTTGGGATGTCAGAAATCTAATAAATTCTCTTCAGAATTAGATAACAATAGTTATATTAATGATTTTCAACTTATACAAAAGAATCAAAATAATGATAATACCTTAAGAATTACAAGTCCAAAAGCTATTATAGATCCAATAGATAATGATATTGAAATTATTGACAGCTTAATTGAAATAGTAAATAACAATGTAAATACTGTTAGAGTCACATCAGATTCATCAATAATCGAAAATTCATTAAATCTAATTAAGGTATTCAATAATGTCAATATTTCTTTTCTTGAGCCTAAAGAATATTATATAATTACTGACTCATTTATCTGGAACCTAAATACCTCCAATATTGATCTAGATAAACCATTAGATATAATATTTGACGAAACAAGGATAACATCATCAAGTGGAGATTATAATGTAGATACTGGTACTCTTAGTATTAATAATAATCAATTAAATAGAACTATATACAATATAGATGGGAAGGAGCAATACCGTATAGTAATTAAAGCCGATGTAGCTAAATGGTATAAATCTAATAATTTATTAGAGTTTAAATCAAACAATAAGCAAGTAGAAACTACAGTTAATTTCCTAGGTGACAAGTAACTCTACTAATTTATCAGACCATCCAGTTATCCATTTTTCATCTGATCTAGTAAAAGATCTTTTTGACCAACCACCTACAATGATTATGCCTCTATTTGATAAAGGATAAATAATAATAGCTGGTAGTTTTTCTAAGACACAATCAAATTCATCACTACCGGGAAATAAATCTGTATTAACTAAAGATATCATCCTTTCTTGCTCGATGGCTCTTTTAGATATTTCTCCAGGTTTAAATGTTGAATTTGTTATTAGACCTCTTCTAAGTATTACATCATTATCCCAATATATAAGTATTGTACTAGCTGCTGTTGCTGTCAATATTTGTTTAGTACCCCAAGCTAATTCATTTCTTTGAATTTGAGATAAATTTTCTCTTAGATAGAAACCTTCAAATCCCTCCAGATTTACCTTAGTATTTACCTGGGGCTTAATTTCAGTCCAAAGATATCCAATTGTGATTAAGGCAATAGAAGCTATACCAGATATTGTCTCAGCCCTCACTAATGTTGGATTAAGCGTAGTAGCAGATACAATATTTATAATTGAACATAACAGTAGAAAAATACCAAAAATTATTACTAAAGAAGAAATCTTATACATATAGCTTTGAAATTAAATTAACCTTAGTTATATTTTATAAATACTATACACTTAAAGAAAAGAAATTAATCGTATTAATTAAATTTTATATAATATGATTATAATATAAAGATAATAATAGAACATAAAACTAACCTATGCTCAAATCATTGCTCAAAAATTTTAAAGGGGTTATATTAGTTAATGGACCGACAAATAGCGGAAAAAGTAAATTAGCAGAATTCTTAATAAAAGAACAAGATTCTATTACCTATATAGCTACATCAATGCCAAGAGAAAATGATCCAGAATGGCAGAGAAGAATAAATATTCACAGAAATAGAAGACCTAATTCGTGGAAGCTCATTGAACATCCTTTGGATATAATTAAGGCGATAGAATCATTAGATAAGAAAGAGTCAATCCTACTTGATTCTTTGGGTGGACTGGTAGAACAACACTTAAGTGATAATGATGATCAATGGCAATTATTTCAGAATAAACTTGTTAAATGTATTGAAAATAATGTTTTTGGAATTATAATTGTCGTTGAGGAAATTGGTTGGGGAATTGTTCCTGCAACACCAATTGGCCATTTGTTTCGAGAACGATTAACCAATATTTCTCTATTGCTTGGACGTAATGCCTCAAATCAATGGCTTGCCATAAATGGAATAGCTATTGATTTAGGTAAGGTTGGAGATTTTATTCCATGAACTCAATAAGTCATCTTTGTAGACCACGCGTAGCACTATTTGAACCAAGAATTCCACAGAACACCGGAACAATTGGTAGAACTTGTCTTGCCTTCGGACTTTCACTAGACATTATTAAGCCTACTGGATTCAGTTTTGAAGATAAATATTTAAAAAGAGCTGGTTTAGATTACTGGTCAAATGTTGATTTAAATCTATATGAATCATTTGACGAATACCAGAATAAATTTATTACCTCGAGAATTATCGCATTCACTAAAAAAAGTAATAACTCGATCTCCAGTATAAAATATAAAAATTCAGATATACTTTTATTTGGCAGAGAAGACAATGGATTACCAGATTCAATAATGAATAAATGCAATATAATTGCAGGTATTCCAATGCCAGGTGGAGAATCTAAGGGAAGTAACTGTGGTGTTAGGAGCCTAAATTTGTCTGTAGCCTGCGGAATTGTTAGTTATTCTGCTTGTTTAAACTTAAAATTATTAAATATATAAATGGAATTAACCTAAATAATTACAATATAAAACACCATCATTAATATAGTTATTCTCGTCGATTTCTAACCATTCTTTAAACTCATCATAAAGTGCTTCTCTATTCATACCTCTTAATAAATTAAGTCTTGTTAGTGATCCGTTAAGCATTACCTCAACAGCTTTTATCGCTCTAGACTGCTTGGAGGACATAATAGGTTTTATATTATTGATAATATAAAACATTGATTAAATTAATTTTGTTTCATCTACTACAAAAATTTAATCTATTTTATTAGAAGCAAATATTTATGTTTATTTATTCAACGTTAAGCCTATACAGCGTTATAAAAAACTATTATACTAACTAGTATGTTGTTATAAAAAATTTTCTTTTTATATCAATTTGCTAGAATAACTGATATCAAAATGACATAAACTCATAAAATAAATTCTAATTAAATGAATCTATAAAAATCGCTATAAACATTTTTAAAGAATGTATTGATAAGATTGATAGTTGTATGAACTCATGTTCCTTTTTGTAGTAGACTATATATTTAATTATGAACAAAGACTAAAACATATAGCTAATTATATTACTATTATAGAAATTAAATATTAATTTACAGGTAATTTTTAATTATTTACTATAATATAAAAAATACATTTTTTATGATGCAACTTAATTGTTTTGTAAGGTTAAACAATTGAGTGTCTGTTAATTAATGTTTAATTAACAATAATATAATAATTATCATCTATATTTAATCTTATTTATAAAAAAAGGACAGTTTCTGATAATCAATTGTTTATTACTTTTAATGCCAACCAATAAAGGACTTTAATCTATAATGATAAAATGATTATATAGTAATTCCTAATAATAATATTTGATTAATAGTATACATTATGCATTACTGAACAATTGTTGTGGCATGAATTAATAAAATATGTATAATATGAGAAATAAAGTCTAAGCTTATTTCGAAACTTTTGATGAAAAATATTTTTATAAATGTAAAAAATTTATTCCCCTACTTGCTTTTAATATCAATATATTTCTTTTTTGTTAACATCGAGGCTAGTAAAGATAATAGTAAAGTAAAAGATATTAATAACATCATTGAAAACGAACGTAAAAATAAGAATATTAAAGTTGACTTAAAAAAAACAACTGGAAGAGTTGCTATACCAGTAATTCCATATAAAAAGTAAACCTATTGTCTAACATTTAACTTAGTTCTTCCTACTTCAAATAGATAAGTGTGACTTAATTCAACTAATTCTTGCTGTTATTTATTTTCAAAAGAGTTTTGACAACTACAATTGATTATCAGTTGGAATAATTTGAAGTACCTTAAAAGTTAACAAACTAAAGGACTAGGCAAGAATAATCTATAATAATAAATTCAATAAATTTTAGTTTTTCAATAATCAAATCTTTATAAAATATATCAGAGCTTTAATCCTGATATTATAATAATATTAAAAAAATAAATTTCAAATATATGTTGTAATAGAATAAATTTATAATAATCGATATTTATGATTAGAAAATTATTCTCATTAGAAAATCGAAAATCGAATAATTTAATCGGATTAGATAAAAGAGCTGCTATGGCGATTCAAAATCACTTTCGCCTAACTAATTATCAAATGTTAGTTCTTAGTTGGTTAAAAGGACTGTGGACGGGGATTTTACTTTCGCTTGTCATACATTACTTCCTTGCTCATTAAATTTTATAAAATTAAATATCGTATTTAAAATTAAACCTTAATTTAGTATGTAACATCTATTTGTTTAATTAATAGATCCTTAACAATTCATCTCACGATACTAGTTATTTAGAGGCTTTTCGACCATAAATATTTGATTTATATATGTATTCTGTTCCTTATATAAATAATAAGTCAAATATAATATTACTATATTAAAAAAGTTTCGAGTTAATTAGTCACGGATAACGTCAAACGTGGTGTAAAAATGCTTTTTACAGTTGAATATTATTCTAGAATAAAATATTTATTACTTAAATATTGTAATAGATTATTAGTCAAATAATCTATTAAATTATACTGATATTAAATAGTTAAAAAATTTCGTATAAAAAAATTTTTTAATTTTTGTTTACTTTTTGAATAACTTTCTGATTTTCTGTTCTTGAAAGTGTGGCTTCTATCTGAGCGAGTACTTGCTGAAGTTCGGCAGTTTTATTTAATGAAAGCTCTGCCATGGTTCTTAGCTTTTGAAGTTCCTTAGACGCAGTTTTCATAGAAAAAATGAAAATAGTTCAAATTTACTTGGAGACAATCAATGGGTGTTTCCAAGTAATCATAAATGTCACGACTACAAATTTGCCAAGGATTTTCTAGATGTCAATAGATAAATCTGAATTAGTAAATATACATAAACTAAACTAATGTTTTAGCGATCTCTAAGAATTTTTTTCTATGTATTGGATATGAAGAAAATAGGATTTTTATTAAGAATATCCAAAAAAAAACATAGGTCATCCTCTGATCTATGTTTTTAATGATTGATTTTGAAAATGCGAGTCAATTAAAGCATTAATTATCTTTACCTTTTTTTTCTGAATCTACTGGTCTCACTGGCTTAGGCAAAAGCATGATAAAAAACTAATCTCTAACTTTATTTATAGGCGTTTTTCAATAGACGTAAATAGGATTTTAAGGTTTGAAACTTCTTGATACAAGGCTGACTAATGTCTAAGAGAGTTTTCTGCAACAGCTTGGCTTTCCTTTCTTAGAAGTGCTGCCTCTGTCTGCGCTATGATTTGCTAAGTATTTGCTATCTTCTTATTTGCTAATTCTGTTTTTGAACTCAGGAAATTCAAATCTCTTTCTGAATTTTTCATAAGTACTTGAATTAGCATCAGACCTACCTCTTTTTAATTAAATGAAGAAACCAAGACAGTAGTAACTATTCAAACCCAAAAGCTGATGATTAATGAAAACTTCATAACATATTCTTATCAAGGAGGTCATCTATGACAGAGGAATGGAAGCCTGTAGACTCTCAGGTTTTGGTGGATGCATGGGAGGAAATAAAAGACTGCGCCGAGGCTATCCAAAAGGATCTGGCTTGCCCTGATGAAACTATTTCAAAAATGTTGAGATCAGTAGCTGAAACTTTTGATAATACTGTCGACGAAGTTCTCGACAAAGCAGAAGAAGATTGGGAAGTAGAAAAATAGATGTATCATTAAATAATGGTTCCTGAAATCTTCCCATCTCCTGAATCAGCATTCCATTTTGGCCAGTGGAAAACAATTATAGGTTTGTTAATTGTTTTATTTGCAAGTTTTGTTGGTGTAGAGATTAAAATTGGCAAGGATGATGAAGAAAAATAAATAAAAAAAGTATTATCTTAGAAGTATCAATAATAAAAATATACTATTTCAATCCTCTCATTTAATTAGATATAGAGATTATAGAATATTGGAAGATAATTGATAAATTCAAAACCTTATATATAAATTATTTACTTCATTATAATTTTTATATAGATAGACTGTATTAATAACGTTATATCTAAAGGAATATTATATAGTTATAATAATATAATTTTTAATCAATTGATGATTCTTAATTAAGTAAATAATAAGTAAATAGATTATTTTGAACACTAATTAATCAATAAATAGATGAGGATGACAAGCTTTCTGTTAGAGAAGCTTCAATCTGTTCAGATCACCCCTTTATATTATTAGCAATAACTGGTTTGTGAGCAATAAAAATGTGATAAGTTATTTATTTTATTTATGATTCTATAAACTTTACAAATTAAAAAATAAATACGTTTTAATAGTTTAAATTACATAAAAAAGTTTATTTAACAATTAATTCTTTTTTACCCCATGCTTTATGTTTTTTATCTAAATCAGATAATGAATTTCTTTGAGCTTTCAATTTAAGAAGATATGAAACTCTTGATATCTTTGTAGAAGTAATTTTATTGGAATCATAATCAAGAGATTGATATGCCTCCAAATAGTATCCAGTCATTTCTAAAAACAATACTTTATATATATTTACAATGCAATTATCCAACAAATAAATTCTTTAATATTCTCTTTCATTTTGCTTTACAAGTATGAACGGAACTTTTAGATTTTTTTTAGATTGTTCAGTTTTTTATATAATTTTCTTAGATTTAGACTTTTATTCTATCAAGCTTGTAAATTATGTTTATTAAAAACTATTTATATCCTTCCTACCCACTTGGCATAGTAAATACTCTATATAAATTTATTCTTTAATTGCCTGAGTCCAGTCTAAGTGTCTTTCACTCATCATTTAAAGGCCTCCAAAATTTTAGTTCTATAGAATTCTACCGTTGATGACCTTGCTGATTTATTATGATAAAGAATCATTTGGGTGTAGAGAATTAATGTGAATCCTTTCTAGGTCTCTTCTTGAAAGGAATAAATATTAATCTCAAAAACCAAAGGCTTCCTTCAGTCAGTGTAGCTCAGCTGGTTAGAGCACAGCATTCATAACGCTGAGGTCGAGAGTTCAAGTCTCTCCACTGACATTTGTTATTGGTTTAAAAAAAATACGCAAAGCAATTTTATTTTTTATAATTCATTCGAACCTAGATTTCTATTCCATAAACTAGTGACTTGTTGTTATTGTTTAATCCAATACAAATAAAATACTATTTCATATCAATTCTATTTAGCCTATCTTTAAAGCTAGTTGATGAAGAATCAATTGATTTTTTTTTATCTATGTCGACGACTTCATTTTTATCAATGTCTAAATCATTAGTATTATTATAAATAGAAAAATCCTTAGAGTTATTAAAGCTCACCGTGGATTGCTTGCTATAATTATTAATATTAGTATTATTTGTAAATGACAAATCATCTACATTCTTTTCTTTTGAAGTAGTTATGTTTTCTAATTTATTGTAATTTGTTATATTAGAATTTTGATCTTTCTTTTTAGTTAATGGATATTTCTTAACCTCACTTCTTAGTTGATTTAACAACTTATAATGATTTGATGAGCTATATTTTTTAATCAGGGAAGAATCCCAGCTAATTTGATTATTCATATTTTCTTTATGGTCGTTGGGTAAACTGATAAACTTAATTTGGTCTTAACATGATAAATTATAAAAAGGAAAAGGGGAAGTTCTTTAACCTCTAACCATTCAAAAACGCATCAGATCTATGACGACAAATGAATGCCTAAGGGTTGGCATGCAAGCACCTGACTTTTCTGCTACTGCAGTTGTTGATCAAGAATTTAAAGACATCACACTTTCTCAATACAGAGGAAAGTATGTCGTTTTATTTTTCTATCCTTTAGATTTCACCTTTGTTTGCCCAACTGAAATTACAGCTTTTAGTGATAGATATAGCGATTTCAGCAGTAAAAATACTGAAGTATTAGGTGTATCAGTCGATAGTAAATTTACACATTTAGCTTGGATTCAAACTCCTAGAAATGAAGGGGGTATTGGAGACATTAATTACCCACTCGTCTCCGATCTTAAGCGTGAAATATGTCAAGCTTATAATGTATTAAATGAAGATGGAGAGGCAGATAGAGGATTATTTATCATTAATCCAAGTGGTGTGATAATGCACTCCACAATTAATAAAGCACCTGTTGGTAGAAATATTGATGAAACTCTAAGAATATTACAAGCATATCAATATGTTGAATCACACCCTGATGAAGTTTGCCCTGCTGGTTGGACACCCGGAGATAAGACAATGAAAGAAGACCCTAAGGGAAGTAAAGAATATTTTTCTGCATTATGAAGGAATAAATTATTATTGATTAATTAGAAGCTAAGGAAGAGTTGATTTTATTAATTATATATTCTGCATCAAGTGTTTCTTTATCGATTAAATCGTCAACTAGTAAATCCATTAAATAAATTTTATCTGAAAGAAGTTTTATAGCGTAATTAAGAGCTCTATTTGCAATTAATATAATTTGATTATCTATATCCTTGCTAGTTTTTTGAGAGTAGTCATTCCTACTTTGCATTAAATCTCTACCAAGAAAAATTGAATCATTTTTAGAATCATAAGTAATTGGTCCAAGATCGGAAAACCCAAATTTTGTAACCATTTGATTAGACCAGAAGTACACATTTTCTAAATCCTTTTGTGAACCTTGAGTTACCTCATTGGAACCATAAACTATTATTTCGGCTGCTCTAGCTCCAAGAGAAACTACAATTTTATTAAAAATATAGTTCCGTGTTATTAACCCACTATCAATTGTTTCTTCGTCAGGGGTGAAATATGTTATGCCAAATGTGTCGCCATGTGATTTAAATAGTGATACCTTCTCCAATTTATCTTGGCTTGGAATTAGTAAGGAAACTAATGTTTTACCAATTATCTGATAGGCAATTTGTATCTTTTTTGTGTTATCTAAAAGAGGCTGTGAAAGTAATCCAAATCGAGCTTTATCTAGTGCTTTATTGATATCAATATTGCTAATAGTTGATTTGTTTTTCCTTGCTGCATGAATTGCTGCCTCATTAAGTAAATTTTGCAAATCAGCGCCAGAGAATCCAGGTGTTTTAGAAGCCCACTCCTTCAGATTTACTGAATTAGATAAAGGTTTTGTTCTTGCATGAACAGATAGAATTTTGAATCTTGCGATTCTATCTGGAAGTGACAAGTTGATTCGACGATCAAATCTACCCGGCCTTGTTAGAGCACGATCAAGTACATCAGGTCTATTTGTGGCTGCAATAACAATGACCCCACTGTTGGATGCGAAACCATCCATTTCTGTTAGAAGTTGATTCAATGTTTGCTCTCTTTCGTCATTTCCTCCACCAATTCCGGCACCTCTTTGTCGGCCTATTGAGTCAATTTCATCTATAAAAACTATGCATGGTGATTTCTCTGTGGCGCTTTTAAAAAGTTCCCGAACTCGGCCAGCTCCTACACCAACAAACATTTCCACAAATTCTGATGCTGATATTGAAAAGAAAGGAACATTTGCTTCTCCTGCAATCGCACGTGCCAATAGTGTCTTACCTGTCCCGGGAGGTCCTACCAATAAAATTCCTTTAGGTGTTTTAGCTCCAAGGGAAATCAGAATTTGTGGATTCTTTAAAAAGCTTACAATTTCTTTTAATTCATCGGTTTCCTCATTTAACCCTGCAACATCATCAAAAGTAATTTGACCAATATCTTCTTCTTTAACTTGGGAAGATCGACGAGTAAAAATCTGCATATTATTTAGTAATTTGGATGACCTCCGAATTAAAAATGATAGTGATATTACAAATATTAATGATAGGCCTAGTCCAGTAATGAAATTCGCTAAACGCTGTTCTGATCGCTGATCTATAACGCTAAGTGGAACATCATTTTCTTCTGATATGCGCAGAATTTTTTGATCATTATAAAATATTGGAACTTTTTTTTTATCTCCATTAATAAATTGAACAATGACCTCTCTTCTGTTTGGGATTAAAATAATAGAAGTAATTTCTCCTCGTTCAATATCCCTTAATAATTGACTATAACTTTTACTCATTAGATAATTTAATCAACTAATTCAAAAGTTTTTATAAGTAAACTATAGTCAAAATGTTTCCAAACTTGAGTTTATATAGAAAAAGAGACAAGAACATTATTTTTCCTTATCGGATTTTTTTTAACAGGAGCATGACGTTATAAAATATAATCTTACTAAAGGTTGAGTAAAAATGGCGGTTCCAAAGAAGAAGACCTCTAAAGGTAAACGCAATCAAAGGCATGCCACGTGGAAGGGTAAAGCAGCAATTGCCGCAGAAAAGGCTTTGTCAATTGGTAAATCAGTTCTTACCGGAAGAGCTCAGGGTTTCGTTTATCCAATGAATGAAACGTCTGATGAACAAAGTGATTAAAGTCAATTACGAACCAAGTTTAAAAGCCTCAAGTATTAGTGCATAAGTTGATCCAATACGGAAATTGTTTATCGTTAGTATAAATATAGATAATTTAGAGACGTTAGAGAATAATAATGATCTTATAGTTAATTCCATGATTACTAATATAGTGACAGATAAGAATATTGTATTAATAGATTTGTCTAATAAGTATGTAACAAGGTTATTAGTAAAATAAAATCCAATTAGAACAGATAGGATACTTAAACTCCTTTTACTCCAGGAGTCAGAAATTATTGGTTTAGTAATTGTCAATATCGAATCGATTATTTTCTTTAGATTAGTTGTTTGCATTCTTTCAATTAATAATATTTAGAAGATAGGAATAATCAACATTTGTATTAACTAATGGCTTTCCATATATTAATCTAGAGGGTATATTGTCTGATCCAAGGCTATCAACACATGCAGTAGCATTTTTATTTATTTTATCAATACTAAATGGCCATGGTGGAAGCGTTAAAAGAGTTTTAATATTTGCTGATCTTGCGGCTTCAATTCCTATACTAGAATCCTCAATTGCTATACAGTTTTTATTGGTAGAGTTACTAAGTTTTACAGCCAGATTATATGCATCTGGGAAGGGCTTGTGTCTTATTACATCTTCATAAGTGATAATTTTTGAAAACAAACTGATATATGAATTCAATGAAGTTTGTAAGATTGGATTAAGAGAATCTCTTCCACTAGTAGTAACAATAAATTGTTTAATATTAAAACTATCTAGTTCTTCAATAAGCCTTAGAACACCCTCTCTAATCTTGATTTTTCCAGTAAAGATTAAATCATTGTAATGCTTGCGTTTTCTGCTTTGAATTTTTTTACATTGTTCGTCAGTTAATGAGCTATTGATTTTGTCACGATAATGAATAATTCGGTTTAGGCCTCCTGAAATCTTCAGAAGGTCTAAATATTTATTTTTATCCCAGCTCCAATCTAAGTCAAAATCCTTGAAAGCCAAATTAAAAGCAATTCTATGGCCACCAAGCTCTGTGTCCGCTATGGTTCCATCAACATCCCAAAAAACAGCTGATAACTTATTCATGTATATTTATCATATTTTAAATATAATTCAAAAGATTATATAATCAATATAGGATAAGCATTTGACAATACATAATAATGAAATTATAAGATGGCTATTACCGAAGCCTTTGAATATAGATGAAATACATGATTGCTCTATAAACTATATACTACAAAAAGTGTTAAGCAGAAGAGGCTTAAATTTAGAAGAGGATTTGGACGATTTTTTAATCCCCTCAATGTTAGTCAATCCTGAAGATCATTTTAGTGAATTGAATAAAGCTACTCACAGAATTGTCGACGCTTGTAATAGAGGTGAAAAAATTGCAATTTGCGGAGATTATGATGCAGATGGTATAACAAGTACAGTACTTTTAGTTGAATTATTAAATAAGTTAGGTGCAATAGCAATACCTTTTATACCTTCGAGAAAGGAAGATGGCTATGGATTAAATATGAAAATGATCGATGAAATAAACAATAGTGAAATAAGGCTTATTATCACTGTAGATAATGGAATTTCTGCCTTTGATGCTATTAAAAAATCGAATGAATTTAATATAGATTTAATTATTACTGACCATCATAAAATTCCTGATAAGAATTTAAATATTTATGCATTAATACATCCAGAGCGATGCCCAATAAATTCACCTTATAAATTCTTAGCAGGAGTTGGTATTGCTTACATGGTAGCCAAAAATATATGCAAAAAACTGAATTATAATATAGATAGTACAACTGCAAACGAATTATTTTGTATTGGTACAGTCGCTGATATGGCGCCTCTTCTTGGAGCTAATAGAAAATGGCTTAAGGAATGTCTACCTAAAATTAAATCAACTGAAAATATGGGAATAAAAGCTATTATACAAAAACTATCAATATATAATAGAGATATATCTGCCGCTGATATTGGTTATAAAATAGCACCATTAATTAATGCTGTAGGACGTATTGGAGACCCCAACTTAGTAATTGAACTTTTAACGAGCACATCGAAATCCTCGATTGCATCTCTTACTAAGGAATGTTTTTCAATAAATAAAGAAAGAAGAAGAATTACATCGATAATAGAACAGGAAGCACTTGAAATCGCTTCTACTGAATATTCAAATAACCGTAAATTTCTTGTGATTACAAAAAAAGAATGGCATCCCGGAATTATTGGTATCGTTGCAGCAAGAATTGTAGATAAATTTAATTTACCTACTGCAGTACTATCATCAGCTAAGTGTGGAATATATAGAGGATCTATACGATCAAATAAACAATTAAAAATAAACATCGCACTTGAGGAATGCAAAGATATACTCATGACTCATGGTGGTCATTCAGAAGCTGCTGGTTTCACAATAAGAGAAGAAAATATTCCTTACCTTAAGGAGATGCTAAACAATATTGCATTACGAGAATTTAAAAAATATAGCTTACAAAGGTTTATTAAGCCAGATGCATGCATAAAACTCAAGGATATTAATATGAGTTTTTATAGGCAATTATTGCTAATAGGTCCTTTTGGAATAATGAATCATGCACCTATTTTTTGGACAAGAAAATGTAGGATTTTGGAACTGCATAAACTTAAAGATCAGCATATTAAGATGTTATTACAGGATGATACAGGCTATATTGATGCAATTAAATGGAACTGTTTAACAGAAGTTCAAGTAAATGATATTATTGATATTGCTTATAATGTTGAAATTAATACTTGGAAAAAAGAGGAAAAATTACAATTAAATATTATTGACATTAAAAGATATCACAGCACTATAGATTTAATTATACATAATAGAAATTATAAATGCCAATTAACAGATGATATGAAAATTATGGTTACAAATTCAAAAGGTGAATATTTAACTTCAGAATTATTATCTCATGGCAAAAATTCAAATATTAAAAAAGAGAATTTTTCTAGGAAGATCCTAGATTTTGCTGAGATTGCACTCGGACAAACCGTTTAAGCTTTAAACTCCTCTTCTATAGAAGATCAATGCAATAATGGCTGGTCCTGCTAGAAAGACAGCTACAAGAGGCAAGAGGTTTCCCATGTTAATTTTTAAACTGCAGGAATTATACTAAATAAATAGGCTTAATTTCATAATAATTAAGGAAATTTGATCATTTTTTTGAGTAGGATCTACTTTTTGTTATGAATTTAGTAAGTTCAACCTAACTTAGATATAAAATTTAGATACTTAATATGATCAGTTTCCCTCTTGTAATTTAATTCGTAAAAGTAAAACATATTGATATATATAGGATCTTGAATCATAACTTGGTTGTTTAGAGGTTTTTTATATATGATATAAATGATTTATATACACACTCAAAGATATCAAATCTCTCGTTAAAGTAATGGATAAGCCAAATTCAAATTTCAATCATAAGCATAGTGATACAAAAGATTCATCCACTTTCATCAATATATTAATTACATCATTTAGTACCATATTTCTTGCTGAGTTAGGAGACAAAACGCAATTAGCGACCTTGATTCTTTCTGCTCAGTCGGGTATGCCACTAATCATTTTTACAGGAGCTGCCTTGGCGCTTATCTCTACTAGCTTATTAGGAGTTCTGATTGGACAGTGGATATCTAACAACTTACCTAGAGAGCGTTTCACAATACTTTCAGGAACAATTATGTTAAGTTTAGGTCTATACCTATTAATACAAGGTTTAGTTGACTTTATAAAAATTAAATAATATAAATGCTGATAACTCTTCTATTTACAACATTTGTTACTGTTTTTCTTGCTGAAATGGGTGACAAAACTCAACTGACAACAATAACATTAAGCAGTACAACCAATAAACCACTTGCTGTATTTATAGGCTCGTCTACGGCACTCATTTTAGCTACGCTCTTGGGAGCCTTGGCAGGCGGCTCAATTGCAAACTTAATCCCAGCCTTCATACTCAAGCTGCTTTCTGGAATAGTATTCTTATTTATAGGGATCAAACTTCTGACACAATCCCAGAATGAGAATACTAGTGAAAACTAGCTTTCAAAGTTATTACTAAGATTATAGTCTTCTAAATTTAAAGACTTAAACCCAATGAAATTATTTTAATTTGCACCAGTAACTATGACAACAGTTTCTAAGATACTTGAAAATCTTGAAAAAAATGATGGATTAGAGCTTACAAAACTACAGAAGTCCTTAAAACTTACTAGAAAGCATGACAGAGATAATTTAGATATTGCCATCAAAGCTCTTATTAAGCTTCGCATACTCAAATATCTCGATGACGAAAAGCTTATCATTAACAATGACTTGGATTTTATTAAAGGTAATGTACGTTGCAGTAGCAAAGGTTATTGCTTTGTTTCTAGAGAAGATCAAGGAGAAGATATTTATATACGGGAAGCTAATTTAAACAATGCTTGGCACGGAGATTCTGTTATTGTACTAATAACTAAACAAGCCCTTAAAAGAAGAGCTCCAGAAGGTTCAATACAATGTGTATTGCAAAGATATAATAATAAATTATTAGCAAAAGTTGAATCAGACAAATCAAATGGTGACTTAAAAGCATTCCCTTTGGATGACAGAATAACATCTATTATTGATGTTGAAAATGATATTAAAACTATTGATTATGAAGATAATAAACATGTAATTTATGAAGTTGAGATTACTAAATATCCAATTGCTCAATTCAATGCACAAGGATCAATAGTTAGGAAATTGCCATTAAATGCTGGAGTAGATGGAGATATTGAGATCTTACTTTCAAAAAATAATATTACTAAAAATATCGACTCTCCAAAGGCAACTCCAAAAAAAATTCAATGTAAAGGCAGAGAAGACTTAACTTCACAACCTTCACTGTTATTTCAAAGTTGGGAATGTTCAAATTCCCCATATCTTCCAGCAATATATGCAAAGCCAAATGAAGGCGGATTCAGAGTATGGATTCATTCTCCTACAGTTTCTGAAAGAATGAATATGGGTGGTAAATTAGACCAATTTCTTAAAGTAAGGGCGGAAGCTATATGCTTAGGTAATAACTGGCTAGATTTTTTAAGTAATTCATTAAGATCAGTATCTGAATTTAGAGTTGATGAGGTGTGCGAGGCAATTACATTAATGATTGATGTTAATAATAAAGCTCAGGTCACAAGTTGGAAATTTTCTCTTAGTTTAATTAAACCTAGAAAAATAATTACAGAAAGACACCTTAAAGCTATAAATAAAAGAAACCCTACCTCAAAATCTATTCCAATTGCACTTAAAGGAATCAAAGATAATCTAGATATAATTTACACTATTATTCATTCTTCAAAACTAATTAATGAAACAAATATTAGTTCAATTAAATTAGATCAACAAATACCCAATTTAGAAAGGTTAAGTGAATTACAAAAAACCTTTCCAAGTAGAGATTTTCATGGTTGGACTAAATCCTATGACTCATCTGATCCTCAATCAATATTAGATATTTTTATTAGACTTTCCAATACTATTCTTGCAAGACATTTATTTGGTTATAACTTACCATATATATACAAACAGCATGATGAAATTGAATTATCTTCGATTAACGAACTTACAAAGTCTGCATTAACCCTTGATAATAATATTACAGTTAATTTAGATGGCTCATTAACATCAGGTGAATTAATAAAGGCAATTGAACAAAGTCCCGAAAAGAAAATAATCCAAAAATTAATTAAACATTTAATTCCTGGAATACACCTCAAACTTTTTAAGCAAATAAACTCTCTAGAGAATGAAGAAATTGTTCAACCTGAATCAATAAATAAAATTGAGGCACCTTGGTGCTGTCCTTCATTAAATTATTGGAATATTTTTAATCAATTTATTATTACCACACTTTTAAGTGATGGTAAAAACAAGAATTCAAGTCGTAGCAAAGAAATAATTGATTTAGGACTAAAAGATAGTTGGGAAGATGTCAATTGGGAGATATTTACAAGTAAAGTAAAAGATTGTATTGATGATCATTCAACTTTAAAATTAGTTCAACATCTCAATGAAAAAAGAAAACAATCAAAGTTACTTAGAAATAATATTATTTCAATAGCACAGGGGCGAGAAGCTGAAAAAATTATAGGAAAAGAAGTAAGTGCAATTATCACAGGTGTTCAAAGTTATGGTTTTTTTGCTGAAATTGAGGATTTAACTGCAGAAGGTTTGGTCCATGTCAGTACACTTGGAGATGATTGGTATGAATATCGCTCAAGGCAAAACCTTTTAATAGGACGAAAAAATAAAAAAACATATCAACTATCACAAGCAATAAAGGTTAAGGTATTAAAAGTAGATGTTTTAAAAAATCAAATAGATTTAGAACTTGTTAAAGATGAAGAGATTGATTCAACAGAAGATAATCAAATAATAAGTGACAATAAAAAAACATGAGAAGTATTGTAATTGCCATTACAGGAGCTTCCGCTATGCAATTAGGCGAGAGGTCAGTACAGTTGCTACTTCAAAACAACAAAACTGTAGATTTAATACTTAGTAAAGGCGCTTATGAGGTTGCTAAAAGTGAACGTAATTTGAATATTCCCGTTGAGCCTAATGCGCAGGAGGTTTTTTGGAGAAAAAAACTTAAAGTAGAAAAAGGTAGCTTAAATTGTTATCGATGGAATGATCATTCAGCTTCTATTGCTAGCGGAAGTCATAAAACCAAAGGTATGGTTATAGTTCCTTGTTCAATGGGTACATTAGGAAGAATAGCTTCGGGTTTTTCTTTAGATTTAATAGAGAGATGTGCCGATGTACATCTAAAAGAAAATAGGCCGCTAATAATTTCTCCAAGAGAGACACCTTTTAGCTTAATTCATATAGAAAATATTAATCGCTTAGCTAAAGCAGGTGCATCAATAGTCCCACCCATACCTGCTTGGTATACAAATCCTAAAACCATTGATGATATAATAGATTTTATAGTCGTAAGACTTTTTGATTCACTTGGGGAAGATTTCGATAATATCAAAAGGTGGGTTGGACCAAATAAATGAAAGTAATTAATCTTTTAAAAAGTTTACCGGTTATATCGACTTTAATTTTTATTGTATTTATAAGCTTTAATAATCAAAAACAAACTACGAAATTAAGGTTACTAATCTGGGATACTCCTTCATTGTCACTGGGAACATATCTTGCAATATCAACAGGAACAGGTTTTATCCTCTCATATATACTAACAACAAAGTTTATAAATAGTCACAAAACCAAAGTAAAAAATGAAATATATGAACAGTTAGACAATTTAAATTATCCAACTAATAACTCATCAGTGAATATCAAAAATAATCAATATGGAAATATATTAATCGAAAGAGATATTAAGGATCCGTCGCCAACAATTAATGCAAATTTTCGAGTAATTGGTAATACAAACAAAGATAACGAATCAACTCAACAATTTTATAGCGAAGAGAATGATAATCATGACTTTCAAGAAGAATTTGATTCTCCATATAATGAGGACGAATATATTTCAGAAAATGATGATAAAAAAAATCTAATTATGGATGATTGGCTTGATGATACATATTTAAACTGGTAAAAAAATTTATTTATTTTTATTCAATAATAATTGAACAACATTGATTTATTTTGCTAATATTATTTTATGGAAAATTCTATACCTTCTGAGGCCTTAAATACTAAGTCTGAAGTATCTAGCGTCGAGAAATCATCAATTCCTAAAAAACCTGTAAAAGCTCCTAAGTTAGAAGATAAACCTTTTGATGAATTTATTAATAATTACTTTGTTCCTGGCTTAAAAAAATCAATTCTGGAGAAAGGGATAGAAATAAATGAAATTAAATTGATTCAAGGAGACAGACCTGTAGTTGGAGGTAATTGCTGGATGGTTTTTTGTGAGTTATCCCAAGATAGAAAGTTCTGGCTTTGTTTTAGTAAAGATGCAATAACCTCAAATAAGACTATACTTTTAGCCGAATCAAACTCAGAGCCAAGTATTGTAGAATCTTTTCTAATTGATGAAAAAAAGACTACATTAGCTTTGTTGATTTCTAGAGTTCTGCAAAGATTGAATGGTCAAAAATGGTTTGGTAATAACTAATAAAACTTTTATTAATACAAACATTAGTAATTTATTTATGTAATTTTAATAAATATATTTAAATCATACTGAACACACAGTTATGATTAACCAATGCCATAATAAAAAAAAAAAAAAAATTGACCAATTCAGTATTGTCTAAACAAAATGAAAATCTTCTATTTCACACTTTTGATGACACATTAAAACCTCAGATTGAAGAATTGCTATCACTTGGGAAATCTGCAGGTGCTGACCTTGTAGAGATATTTCTTGAAAAATCTGACAACATTTCTCTTTTAGCAGAACAAGACGATATCTCGAATGTCAGTCCATCATTTGGTATTGGTGCAGGTATAAGAGTTTTTCTAGGTAGTAAAGACGGATTTGTAAGTACGAATGATTTGTCGAAAGCAGGACTTTTATTCGCATTATCGCAAGCTCTTGGGATGTTAGGACTAAAAATGGGTGCTCACAATAAATCGGATTTTGCTGGTTTAAATATTTTGAAGGACTATGGAAGTGAAAAATGTAATTGGTTAGATAAGAGCCCAGATTTAAATGAATCAACAAGTAAATTATTGGAATCTACCAATTTACTTGCAAATAAAAATAAAGATTTTCAAGTAAGAAGAGCAAGTTATTCAAGGAATTGGCAAGAAGTTCTTGTGGCAGCAACTGATGGTGTATTTGCAAGAGATATTCGTCTTCATCAAACCGTCGGTTTAAATGTTATCGCAATAAAAGAGCAAAATAGAGCTACATCCGCTCGAAGATATGGAAGTTCAGGAAATCCAGATGACTTAAGGAATTGGAATATTGAAGACAGTGCCACTGAGTTAAATGAAAGTGCGAAAAAAATGCTTCATGCTGAATATGTTGAAGCTGGCCAAATGCCTGTTGTTTTAGCTAATAAATTTGGGGGTGTAATTTTCCACGAAGCATGTGGTCATCTTCTTGAAACTACTCAATTAGAACGTGGGACTTCCCCATTCCACGACAAAGTAAATAAACAAATTGCTCATAAATCTGTAAGTGCAGTTGATGAAGGCTTTTCCAATCATGCCTTTGGCTCATTATCTATGGATGATGAAGGAATGGAACCTCAAAATACACTTTTAATAGAAGATGGAATTTTAAAAAAATTCCTTTCAGATAGAGCAGGCTCCTTAAGAACAGGTCATCCAAGAACAGGTAGTGGAAGAAGACAAAATTTCTCGTTCGCAGCGGCAAGTCGTATGAGAAATACATATATTAAACAAGGAAACTACTCTCCTGAAAATTTAATTTCAAGTGTAGAAAACGGTCTCTATTGCAAATCTATGGGTGGAGGGAGTGTAGGTCCAACTGGCCAGTTTAACTTCTCCGTTGAAGAAGGTTATTTAATAAAAAATGGAACTCTAGATAAGCCAGTGAAGGGAGCAACATTAATAGGAGAGGCTAAAGAAATATTGCCTAGAATATCTATGTGTGCTAACGACTTAGATCTTGCTGCTGGTTTTTGTGGCTCAGTTAGCGGAAGTGTGAATGTTACTGTAGGCCAACCTCATATAAAAGTAGATTCAATAACAGTTGGAGGTAGATAAAATGAATAAAAGCAATACTAATACTCAAATTGAAGAGTTAAATCCAAGTGTATTAATTGAACTTTTAGATAAATATAGTAAAGAGTCGAACATTAAAAAATGGGATGTTGGTGCTTCATCCAGTAGAGATATATCGGTTCAAGTTCATCAAGGTACTGCTAAGCAATTAAAAGGTTCTCAAAGAAATTCAATGACATTAAGAGTTTGGAACGATAATAAAGTTGGAATTACAAGTACATCTGACCTAACTAATGAAGGTATAAAGAAGGCCATGAAAGGCGCAATTGAGGCTAGTATTTTTGGTAATGAAAAAGAGTCCCCGGAATTCTCTTCACTAGCGAAAGCACCATTAAATGAAATTCATATAAAGGTTGATAATGATCATGGCATTCATGAATTATTAACTATCCTGAAGAATGCTGAAAAAAAATTGATAGATACTCATATTTCTATCGACTCTGTTCCATACAATGGACTTAGTGAAAGTCAAATGGAAAGGTTATATGTTAATAGTGACGGTGCAAATAGATATATGAAATTATCGCAATCTTCTATATATTTATATGCCAAAGGGAGTGAAAAGAATAAGAAGCCAAGAAGTGCAGGTAGTATTCGAATTAACACATGTTTAAGCAAACTAGATGTAGATTCATGCATTAAAGAAACTTCAAATAAATTAATTAGTCATCTTGAATACACAGCAATCCCAACAAATAAATATTTGGTTTGTTTTACGCCTGAAGCTTTTCTTCAATTAATAAGTGCTTTTAGTTCTATGTTCAATGCAAGGTCAATTATAGATGGCGTTAGCTTAATGAACGAAGATTCTGTAGGTAAACAAGTAGCAGTAAAAAATCTAAATATAAGTGATGAAGGTCTGCATCCTGAAAATGTTGGGGCCTTTAGTTTTGATGGTGAAGGCACTCCTACTCAAAATATAAACCTTATAAAGTCTGGGAAATTAATCAACTTACTTCATTCAGAAGCTACAGCAAGAAAGTTTGGTGTTCAGCCTACAGGCCATGCAGGTTTGGGCGCAAAGGTTTCTGTCTCGCCTGATTGGTTAGTTATAAGTAATAGTAAAGCCGAAATTGATAAAAATGAATGTCTAAGTACTAAATCTACTCAAGAGGAATACATTTTGATTGATGAACTATCTGCTCTACATTCAGGAGTTAAAGCTAGTCAAGGTTCATTTTCATTGCCCTTTGATGGATGGGTAGTTAGCAATGGTAAAAAGACTTCAATAGAAGCTGCAACGGTTGCTGGAGATATTTTGAATGTATTAAATAATATTGTTAAAATTGAAGACGAACAAATGACAACTCATCAAGGAATAAGTCCTTATGTTTGGGTAGAGAATATATCAATAACTGGTGAAGCGTGAAAATAGTTTTTTTTGGGACACCACAATACGCAGCTGATAATTTAATTGAAATAGTTAAATCGGGGTATGAAGTAATTGCTGTTGTGACACAACCAGACAGGAAAAGAAATAGAGGTAAAAAATTATCGGCCACGCCAGTAAAGCAAGTTGCATTAGATATTGGAATTCCTGCTTATACAACCAAATCAATCAGCAAAGATCAAAATTTAAGAGAATTACTTTATAATTTACGTGCAGATATTTACATAGTTGTTGCTTTTGGACAAATTCTTTCAAAAGAAATATTAACTCAACCCAAATTAGGTTGCTGGAATAGTCATGCGTCCTTACTTCCAGCTTGGAGAGGAGCTGCTCCAATACAGTGGAGTCTTACTAATGATGATGCAAGAACTGGTATTTGCATTATGGCAATGGATGAAGGCTTAGATACAGGTCCCGTTATAGAACAAGAAACTACAGAAATCTCAGATTCAGATAATTTAGAGACACTTACCAATAGGCTATGTAATATTTCATCAAATCTTTTAATTAAATCTCTTAAAAATATTGAGACGACATATGGATTGAGTCGTTCCGAAAGGTTAAATAAATTGGACGCTATAGATCAATCTAAGTTAAAAGGTCATCCAAGTTATGCAAGGCAAATAGGGAAAGGAGATTTTTTAATAGATTGGAATCAAAATGCACGAAAAATACTAAAGAAAATAAAAGGACTATATCCAAATTCTTATACCTTGTATAAAGGTAAAAGAATAAAGATTCTAGACGCAGCATTAATTGCTAATACAAATGATTCGATAGAATATAAAATAATAAAAAATGAATCATTTAAAAATAAAACTCCAGGTGAGATAATTATGATAAATAAGTTAAATGGTATAATGATAATGGCTAAAGATATTCCTATTATCATTAAGTATGGTAAATTAGAAGGGAAAAATAAAACTGATGCTTATACATTAGCAGCTCAATCTAATATTAGTATTAATTGTATATTAGGAAACTAAACATTATTAATTCTACTTTCCTTACTTGAAAAGCCCCACAGAAATAAGCATAGCATTATTAAGAAGAACAAATATTCAGGAATACCCTGTTTGTAAAATATCAACTGAAGTATTAACTTTATACCAATTATTGCAACTGCAATATATCCAGCTTTTTCTAAATTAACGTATATTTCTAGCCACTTAACAAATAATCCAGAGGTAAATCTTAAAGCCACAACACCAATAATTGCTCCTGTAATAACCAGAAGAAACTGATCACTTATAGCTACGGCAGCAGTAATACTATCTATAGAAAAAGCCAGATCAGTTATAGCTAGCAAAATAATAATATTTAACAAGGAACTCTCAGATTTGACATTTTCATCCTTGTTATTTTCACTAGAGTGCTGCTTGTTTATTGAAATAAACTTAGATATAGATAAAGAAATCAGATAAAGTCCACCAATTAATTTAAAAGGCCAGAAGTTTAAAAAGAATTGCGCTGTAAGAATAACAAATATTCTCAATAATAATGCTATTAATATGCCTATATTGAGAGCTCGTTTTTGAAGAGTAATATTATTCAAATTCTTTGTTATTGAGGCTAAAGCAACAGCATTATCAGCAGATAATACAAGCTCTAAGGAAATAATAATAGGTAAAAGAGGAGCTAGTTCAACCCATCTGTCTATACCATCAAGTAAAGGAGTTAATGACCTGAGAGATGCAGAATCCATTCAATTGAGAAAAAAGAGCTATTTATATTGATTGTTTGATTTATATTAACGCTAATATTTAAAATCAGAGCTAAAGCAACATAGTCATGAGATTTGAATCAAAACTATGCCACTTTTCCGATACCAAAGTCATAGTCAAGGTAAATGGGTGGCTTAATGAAAAAAATCTAGGGAGTTCACTAGCTGAAGGACCTACAGTTGAAATCGCTGAGGATAAAGCAATATCAAGATTAAATAAACGACTTAAAATATCTATAAATGATAATTCAATTTTAAAATCAAAACATGAGAATGAAATTAATATGCCATTAGAAGATGAATTACAAAAAAATGACAATACGAAAAATGATATAATTAATAAAGAACCTAGTGACTGGAGCAATGAATTGACATCAATTGATTTAGAAATTGAAAGATTAAAATGGACTAGAGAGGATGAAATAAATTTCCTGATAAGCAATTTAGGAATCAATAATCGTAACAAGATAACAAAATATATTGATATCGTAAATTACCTAAAAATGCTTAAAAATATTGATTATAAAAGTTATACGAATGTAACTAATTCATTAATAGAGCAGTCAGACAATGTACTTAGAGATTTAAAATGGGACCATAAACAGGGTAGAGAATTTTTACAAAAAGAGTTCAATGTTTTAACTAGAAAGGAGCTAGATGAAAAACAATTAACATCTTTTTTATCGAAGCTTAAATCAATTCGAAATCAACATTTAGATCAATAAGCCTCTCACCATGAGAACTATAATGATATGGTATTCTAAAGTTATAATGTAATAAAAGAATAGTGTCTATAGAGTCTATAGCAAATTATTTTGAGAATCATCCCTTAACTAATGAGTTAATTGAGCGAACAAAAAGAAATGAAAGATTGATATTAACTGGAGCTTCACTTACGGTAAAAGCATTAATCACTACTTCTCTTGCAAAGAAAGTTTCGAAAAAGCTTTTAGTAATAGTTCCAACCTTAGAAGAAGCAACAAGGTGGTTTCCTCTATTGAATAATTGCGGTTGGGATAAAACATGTTTATATCCTACTAGTGAATCTCTACCATACGATTTATTACAAGTAACATCTGAAATAACATGGGGACAATTACAAGTACTTAGCGATATATTGGAATTAAAAAATTCAGAAAGTATCGCAATAATTGCCTCTGAAAGATCATTACAACCACATTTACCACCTTTAGAATATCTTAAATCTAAGTGTATTAAATTAAATGCTGGAGATGAAATAGACCTGACAAAACTTTCAAAAAGATTAAGTGAGTGTGGATATAAAAAAACTAATAATATTGATCAGGAGGGAACATGGACGAGAAGAGGAGATATTCTTGATATATATCCTGTAAGTAGTGAACTTCCAATAAGATTAGAATTATTTGGTGACCAATTAGAAAAGATTAAGGAATTCGATCCGATCACTCAAAGGTCATTGGATAGAATTGATAAGATATGTATTACTCCAACAGGATTTAATCCACTAATTATTGACAAGCTTTTGTCAGTTAATAATAAGGACATATCATGTTTACTTTCAGATGACGAATATTCTGAACTGATAAATTCAAACAATTTATCTTCTGCTAAAAAGTATCTTGGAGTAGCATTCGAAAGTCCATCATCACTATTAGATTATCTAGATAAAGATACATTCATTGTTGTTGATGAAAGAGCCCAGGGTATATCTCATGGTCAAGCATGGTATAAAATAGTAAGTGAACATTATGATGAAGTTATAAATAATTCAGATAAGAATAATATTTTTAGGGAGAATTATAAGCCAAATCTACATAAGCACATTTCTAATATCTATGATGATTTAAATAATTATATGGGTGTAGATACAACTGATCTTGAAGATATCTCTAAAAGAAAAAATGTATTTAATATTTCTTCTAAGAATCATAATTGGCTTCCAAACCAATATGGTAAAATTGCTTTAAATATTACTAATTATATAAAAGATAAATATTCAGTCTGGATTATGTCTGCTCAACCCAGCCGAGCAGTCTCATTATTAGAGGAGCATGAATGTATTTCCAAATTTATTTCTAATAATACAGATTTTTACGGTATTAATAGTGTTATAGATGATAACTTACCGGTCGTTATTAAAAATAATAATGAAGCAAATATTTTAGGTACCTTAATTCCTGCATGGAAAATAGCAGTGATAACTGATAAAGAATTTTTTGGTCAATATAATATTATTAATACAGGTTATGTAAGGAGGCGAAAGCAATCACAGAGTAAGAGAATCGACCCTAATAAAATGAATCCTGGTGATTATGTTGTTCATAGAAACCATGGTATTGGATTGTTTCAAAAAATAGAAAAACTAAACATTAATGGAGAATCTAGAGATTACTTGGTGATAAAATATATGGATGGTAAACTTAGTGTTGCAGCAGATCAATTAGGTAGTTTAGGTAGATACAGAAATTCAAATTCCAAGACTCCTTCTATAAGCAAACTTGGTGGTGCAAACTGGAACAAAATCAAAGAAAAAGCTAAGAAATCTGTAAAAAAAGTTGCAATTGATTTAATTAAGTTATATGCAGAAAGAAGCAAAGAAAAAGGATTCAAGTTTCCGATTGACGGCCCTTGGCAAGAAGAACTAGAAGATTCGTTTCCTTATGCTCTGACTCCTGATCAGGCAAAAGCTACAACAGAAGTAAAAGCTGATATGGAAAGTAATAAACCTATGGATAGACTAGTCTGTGGAGACGTTGGATTTGGTAAGACTGAAGTTGCAATAAGAGCAATATTTAAGGCCATTACTTCAGGAAAACAAATAGCATTTTTAGCACCAACAACTGTCTTATCTCAACAACATTGGAGAACTATATCTGATCGATTTGCCCCATACCCTATAAAAGTATCATTATTGAATAGATTTAAAACTAGTAGTGAAAGAAAACAAATAGTAAGTGGACTTAAGGATGGTCAAATTGATGCAGTTGTTGGTACACATCAGCTTCTAAATAAAAAATTACTTTATAAGGATTTAGGACTTTTAGTTATAGATGAAGAACAGCGTTTTGGAGTTAATCAGAAAGAAAAAATTAAGGAGTTAAAAAAAAGTGTTGATGTATTAACCCTTTCTGCAACTCCAATTCCACGAACGCTATATATGAGTCTTTCTGGAGTACGTGAAATGAGCTTAATTACAACACCTCCACCATTACGTAGACCTATTAAAACTCATTTAGCACCACTCGATAATGAAATAATAAGAAGTGCAATTTCCCAAGAAATTGATAGAGGTGGTCAAATATTTTATATAGTTCCTCGAATCAAAGGGATAGAAGAAGTAGCTGAAAAATTAAAAATAATGATTCCAAATGTAAAATTACTTATTGCTCATGGACAAATGGAGGAAGGCACACTTGAAAATGCAATGCTGGCATTCAATGCTGGTGAGGCAGATATATTGCTCTGTACAACTATTGTTGAAAGTGGTTTAGATATTCCTAGAGTTAATACAATTTTAATTGAAGATTCGCATAAATTTGGATTATCTCAGCTATATCAATTAAGGGGCCGAGTCGGTCGTAGTGGTGTACAAGCACATGCTTGGTTATTTTATCCTAGTAACGAAAAATTAAATGATCCTGCAAGGCAGCGATTAAAGGCAATTCAAGAATTTAGTGACTTGGGTAGTGGTTATCAATTAGCGATGAGAGATATGGAAATAAGGGGAGTTGGAAATATTTTAGGCATTGAGCAAAGTGGGCAAATGGAATCAATTGGATTTGATTTGTACATGGAATTATTACAAGAAACTATTGCAGAAATTCAAGGGCAGGATATTCCATCTGTGGAGGATACACAAATAGATTTACCCATTACAGCTTTTATACCTGGTGATTGGATAACTGATCCAGACGAAAAAATAAATGCTTATAGATTAGCAACGCAATGTGAAAACAATGATTCATTAGTTCAATTTGCAAGCAGCCTTATCGACAGGTATGGAGCATTACCTAAGGCAGTTGAATCATTAATAGAGGTAATGAAGTTAAAAATTATCGCTAAAAAATGTGGCTTCTCAAGAATAAAATTGTCTAAACCTAATGTGGAATTAGAGACCATGATGGATGAGCCAGCATTTAAATTATTAAGAAAAGGCTTGGCAAATCATCTTCACGGACGATTTATTTTTAAAAAAGGAGATCGTTGCTCGACTGTTACTATAAGAGGACTAGGAATATTGGATAGCGATAAACTTTTAGAACAACTAACTGAATGGCTTAATTTAATGAATTTAGAAATTACTAATAATTAAATTTATTTATATTTTTGAGATAAAAAAGATCATGTCAATTCTTCAATTGGTTGAGCAAAACACTTTTATTATCAAAGCTTGCTATAGTCTCCAAAATTTGAGCATTTTACCTTGGGAGAAATACTTGAAACGAGTACTAACCAATATGGCTTAAGTCTAGTTAGTGGAATAATTAGCCTTGTAGCTTTGGGGCTATATACACTGTTGACCTTTGACGCAGAGAACGATGATGATGATTCAGACTCAGGTAGTGGTGGCTTAATGCAGCCAGTGAATTGATATTAGTTTATTCAGATAATATTTTTGCAAGTCTTTCTCTAAAATCACCCTTAGCAATCCCTCCTTTTAACTCACCGATAATTTTGAAATCTCCTTCGGGATCATTTACCAATAGATAGGTTGGCCATCCCATTCCTTCTTTAGTAGGATATTTTTTCAACAGAATTGGTCTATATTTTCTATAAACCAAGGTATCCTGGAGTTTAACGCTAATAAATTCAATACCTAATTCTTGAGCAACTTTTGAATCAAAGAAACTCATTCTGTGACAGGTACCACAATCCTCAGAACTAAATTTAATTAGAGAGTAGGGCATAAAAAAATACTATTGTTTTACTATAATATATAAATTAATTCATTAAAACTAGTTCAGTTGTTAGACTTATTATTTTTCGCAATAACAGAAAAGAATGGATCACTCTCTGAAGTATAAAGCCCTAATAGCTTTTTTTCATATGTTTTTTCTTTAATTATTTTTTCAATTCTCCATCCATTAGATTCTAGAATGCCATATACATATTCAATTCTTTTTTCCTCTGAAGAATAAGTCCAGATATTGGGAGATTTAGTCCAGAATGCTCGATTTGTAAAAGAAATAATCAATAATGAATTAGATTTGATAATCCTAGATAGTTCTAACGATACATTTTCAGGATATTGGAGATACTGCCATCCGGCTACAATTAAGGCAGCGTCAATAGTTGAATCCTCAAATGGCATATTCTGAGATTCATTTAAATTTTGGACCCAGTATGTATCAAGTCTATTATTGCTTTTGAGCTCTAATTCGTTAAGTCCATGTCCAATGACTTTTTTATATTTTTTATCGTTTGGCAAGTGACTTACCCAGCTACTCATTAAATCAAGAATTACATAATGATTTAAAAGATATAATGAATATAAATATGAAAGTCGCGTTCTAAATGACTTGCTGAGATGATATACATACCTTGGCTGTTGATAAAATATCTGATCATCAGATGTATCGATTTTATTCCTATCTTCAAAAGAAAGTTTCATATAAAATAAATATTTATAGATATACTAAATGATTTTTAATGTATCTGAGATGATTAATATAAAAAATCAATAAAATGTATATGTCTTATTGAATAATAAAAATTGAAAAAGCTTTTATTTATTGATTTCGGATATATCTGTAGATTTATTATTATTCATCTTGAGTTCATTGTTATTTTTGATTGGAACTAATAATAACAATGAACCCGTTGCAATAAAGACAATAAATGCATAAATTATATTTATATTTCGTTTCGATTTGCTTGAATTTTGATTAATATATCTTTTAGTAAAAGGTATATCCTTATCTTTCTCCCAATTTATATTAAATCTAGAGTCATATCTTAAAAGATCAAAACATCGTATAAGATCTGAAAATTCTGAATCATCTAAAATAATTTCTAGAGGCTTAACTCCATCCCTGGTGCTATTAAGAAGAAGCTTATGTTTTTTCCCAAAAGGAAATATTGCTACAACGTTTTTACTAGAGACAACTTTTTTTCGGATTCCAGATATATACAATCGTGAGTATTGAAGAACGACCTGCATTAAATTATCAAGATGCTCTTTTTCACCCTCCAACAAAGGGAAACCAATAATTTTTAAAGTCCATGAAGACAAGATACCTATAGTATCTATTGAATCTCCATTTGAGACATCAGGCATACCTGCAAGTTGTAATGAACATGAGTTTTGTTCAAACCTATAAGATAAATTAATCATTGATATGTTTTATGATTGACGGTACAAGGATGCTTTGAGACGATTTGAACCACCTGGTCCACATGACAATGACAGGGTGACTAATAATTCTCTAAATATCTCATTAGTGTCATCATTTAATAAAGAAGTAATATAACTTCTCTGCAAATTCATTCTTTCTCGAATAAGAGACTTAAGACGAGAACTAAATAGAAACCATCTTTCCTGGTTAAGAGTACTTGATTCCTTTGATGATAAAAGTTGTCTAATAAGAGGGTATAGGCTTTCAGCCATAGATGAAATAAGTTTTACAAGTGAGTCAACCTGATCTGATGTAAGTGAAGTAAAGGCGTAAGAGGTTCTCAAAGGATTTGATATCCTCATTTTCCAAAATTTAACTCGACTAGAAAAGTCATCTGACAATCCGATGTTTTTTGCTTTCAACAAGAGAGTATCAGTCGCGTTAATTTGAAGAGTCTCAATAACTAGTATCAAGAAGTCAAGTTTTTTTGGAGCATCATTGGCGATCACGCAATTAACATATGTACTTTGAAGAGTTTTATTGTTCGAGATTGTGACATTATCGAGATCAATTCTATTAGAAGCCACTAAATAAGAAGTTTTCATAAATTAAATAATGACAGGAGTTTGAAGATTAGCTAGCTTTATTGTTGGTTTTTTAAAATTGCACACTAAAAAAATTATAAAGAATGAAAAATCTGAAAAGCTATATTTCTGAGGTAAATAATTTTCCTAAAGAGGGAATAGTGTTCAAAGACATTAATCCGATATATGGAGAGCCAAAGATATGGAAACAAATCATGGAGCCTTTAAGGAACCTAATAATTACTTTAAAACCAGATTATCTGGCTGGAATAGAGTCGCGTGGATTTATCAGCGCTTCAGCTCTGGCTTTTAAAAATGATATTGGATTCATCCCGATTAGAAAAGCTAATAAATTACCAGGAAAAGTATTAAGTATAAATTATAAACTAGAATACGGTGAAGACAGGTTAGAAATTCAGGAGGATCATATAAAGAATGATAGTAAAATAATTGTAATTGATGATTTATTAGCCACAGGAGGAACTGCAGAAGCCGCTGGTAATTTGCTTAAAAAAGCTGGAGCTAACTTAATTGGATATGGATTCCTTGTAGAACTAACGGCACTTAAAGGAAGGAAAAGATTAGATAATGAATTAGTAATTGAAAGTGTAGTAAAATACTAATGATCCTGCTGCCATGAAAGAATAATATTAAGTTGATAAAGTGTAACCAATCCGTAGCTCCACATAACTATGGGTAATGGAGAATTCTCTAAACATGATCTCTTAATTCCTAAATCCAAAGCACTTTGGCTTATTCCAAGACTATCAATAATAAAAGAACATAATTCTTCAGAAGGAGGGTAAATCGGTTTATTAGTATTAATCATTTACTATTACCATTGCCAAAGTCCATTAGTCATAATATTAAGAATAGACTTCCGGGCAATTTTCGAGTTTTTCAAAATAAAGAAAACAACTGCTCTAGGTATAAAGAATATAAAACTATTACTTCTTGAATATCGAACTAAAGTGTCAGTAAAAATTGATACTGATAGGATATCAATTAATCTGGACATCGAATATAGAATGGGAACAAAAAAAACATTTCTTCTGAGAAATGGTATTGATATTATATTAGTAAGATTATTCACATCACGCCAGCATAAATTTAAGCCCTGTCCGCCTACTGGATGGAAGATATGTGCTGTTTCTCCTATGTATATATATTTTCCAGAAAATAATGAATAATTCAACAAGAATCTTATTGGATACGATTTAGGCTCATCGATAAGTGTATCTGGCTCAATACCGTATGGAAGGACTGTTGATAAGTAGTCTAAAAACAAGGATTTTGAAAGATTCATGTTAATAAAGCCTTGTTTTATAGTCTGGCTACAAATAATTTGAAATAAATCTCCTCCTAGAGGTAAAACAGCAAATGGCCCTTGAGTATTTAAGATTTCAAAGGCTTCGTTTGATTTAGCGCCTCTTAAAAGAACTTTTGCAGTAATACACATCTGATCATAATCAAATGAAAATGATGATGTTTTAAGTTTCTTTTTGGTATTAGAGTTAGAACCATCTGCTGCTACAATAAGGTCATAATTTTTAGTATTAGGGATAACAGATGTAGGGATCTTGTTAATATTATCAAGTTGAGATATGTGTTTCAAAATTTTGATCATTAATTTTTTGTGATCTGCAATCCAGCCAATGCATAAGGTATTTTTGTCTTCCTTTTTTAAATCTCCAACATGAAATTGAACTTGCTTATTTAATTCAAAATCAATAACATTAAGATATTGAAATGGTACAAGATTTGATTGAATCGATGACCATATATCTATATTTTCTAGGATTTTCCTAGAAGAATGTGTAATTGCATATGTTCGGTCTCTATTACAAAGTTCTTCATCAGACAATCTCTCATATAAATCAACAGTACATCCAGCTTTTGCTAATGATATCGCGGCAACAGATCCTGATAATCCAGAGCCAATAATAGCTACATTCATATTTAAATTATATCATTTAAATTATTAAGAATATTAAATTAAATTCTTCTATTAACAAATTCCTCAAAAGCTGGACGAAGTAAAAATGGATAATAGCCTACCCATAAATTAATTTCTGGACACCATGCATCACTAATAGCCTGAATATTACCAAAGTCTTTTCTATTACTAAATACAACACAATTAATTCTCATACCTTCTTTAAGAATATTAAATTTATTTTGCAATGGGAAACTAATATCACCTAAAAAACCATCTTCATCTTCTATTCCCAAAACCACCCAAGATCTTTTCTTCTCAATTACCTGTAATCTTCCATCTTTGCTTGCTTGTTCTTGTTGGTTTTCAACTCTTTCTTCAACATAAACATCAGATATATATCCATCAAATAATGCTGGAAATGAGTAACTTTTAAACTTAGAATTTTTCTTACTAGCTTCAAGTATTGGTCCCCATAAAATATATAATAGAAATATTACGCCCAATACCAACCATAGGGAATAAAATTGACTAGTTATCTGACTTTGACTGATTAACAATGTAATTACGCCCCCTATAGCTGAAATCAAAATCCTCTGGAATATCTTCTGAGGATTACCTAATGCAGCGTTAAATTGTTTCCCTGTCGCTACCGAAGGAATTAACTTGTTAATTTCATTTTGCTTAATAGGTAACAACATCTTTCTATATATTTATAAGATTTTTTCTAATCCGTATACCAATTCAGTAAATGTTCTAATTTTTTTTATTACTAAAAGAACTCCAGGCATATACGCAGACCTGTCAATAGTATTATGAGATAATTCATAAGTCTCCCCATTTGATCCAAACATAACTTGTTGATGAGCGACTAGGCCTGGCAATCTTATTGAATGAAGTCTCAAACCACTTGGACGAGACCCACCGCGTGAACCAATTATAGATTCTTCTTCTTTAACCAAAGCTTTATTAAATAATGATCGTTGTTCTTCAATCAATTCAGCGGTTTTAATGCATGTACCACTTGGAGAGTCAGCCTTTCTATTGTGGTGCATTTCAGTTAATTCTGCGTACTCATAAAAGCGAGCAGCAGCAGCGGCTGCTTGTTGCAATAAAACCATACCTACAGAGAAGTTAGGAATAATTGCAGAACCAAGAGAAGCCTTTTCAGCGAAATCAGTAAGATCATTCAATTGATCTGAAGTAATCCCAGTAGTTCCGATAACAGGATGAACTCCATAAGCTATAGCTGTACGAGTATGTTTGTAAGCGACTTTGGGGTGAGTGAAATCAACTAGTACAGCACCATCATTGGAACCATCCTTAGGGACATTTTGACTCGCAGCACACAACGAGCCTTCAAAGTCGCTTGAAAGAAATACCTCCAGTGGCCCTAACCCTAATAATGAACCTACATCTTGCCCCTCTTTATCCTTCTGAGAATCAATTGCGCCAACAAGTTGATAATCATTGGATGAATTAATCGCTTTAATAACCTCAGATCCCATTCGACCTAAAGCTCCAGCGACTAAAACGGGTATTGATTGATTAGCAGAACTCATTGAATTGCTTTTTTTACAATCATATTTGATATCCCTTGTAACACGCATTAACTAAATAACACACTAAAGGGCCACTGAACACTAGGCTTGGTCGAATTCCGATAGAAGAAAAGATGTTTACACAGGTTCGCTCAGCCAATCGCAGAGTTTCACCTGTTGAGAATCACAGACATAAAGCAGTGATGAAGGCTGTTTATGTGGTTCTTGAGCCTCAATATCAAAATGCTCTAACACAGGCTGCAAACTCATTAAATTCACAAAATGGTCCTATAGGTATTGAACTTAATGGATATTTAATTGAAGAACTTAGAGATACAGCAAATTATGAAAGCTTTAAAAAAGATATAGAAAATGCTGATTTATTTGTAGCTTCATTGATTTTCATTGAAGATTTGGCACAAAAAGTTGTTGAAGCAGTCGAACCTCATAAGAAAAATCTGAAGGCGGCGGTAGTATTTCCCTCTATGCCTGAAGTAATGCGATTGAATAAACTGGGAACTTTTTCAATGGCCCAGTTAGGTCAGAGCAAAAGCATTATTGGCGATTTTATGAAGAAGCGGAAAGAAGCTGGCGGCGCTGGCTTTCAAGATTCAATGTTGAAGCTTCTAAATACTCTTCCCTCAATTCTTAAGTTTCTCCCTGTAGACAAGGCTCAAGATGCTCGTAGTTTTATGCTTAGCTTCCAATATTGGTTAGGAGGCACTCCAGATAATTTAAGAAACCTCCTATTAATGCTTGGTGATAAATATGTATTTCCAGAACTAAACATTCAAGAAGAAAAGATCGAGGTAGCAGAGCCTGAAGTTTTCCCAGATTTAGGAATTTGGCATCCTCTAGCACCAAATATGTTTGAAGATAAAAAAGAATATTTAAATTGGACTGCATCTAGAGATGACCTATCAAATAAAGCTAAACGTGGTCCAGTAATTGGTCTTGTACTACAAAGAAGTCATATCGTTACTGGTGATGATGCTCACTACGTTGCAGTAATTCAAGAACTGGAATATCGGGGAGCAACAGTCATACCTATTTTTTGTGGTGGATTAGATTTTTCTAAGCCTGTCAATGAATTTTATTACGATCCAATCAACCCTGACAAACCAATTGTAGATGGGGTTGTTTCACTTACAGGTTTTGCACTTGTAGGAGGTCCTGCAAGACAAGATCATCCAAAAGCGGTGGAGGCCTTAAAGAAACTCAATCGACCTTATATGGTTGCCCTTCCACTAGTTTTCCAAACCACACAAGAATGGGAAGGAAGTGATCTAGGTCTTCATCCAGTTCAGGTTGCTCTTCAGATTGCTATTCCTGAATTAGATGGTGCTATTGAGCCAATAGTTTTATCTGGTCGAGATGATGCTACTGGGAAAGCTCATACACTCCAAGATAGAGTTGATGCAATAGCAGAAAGAGCTATTAGATGGTCATCACTAAGAATAAAAAAACGTGACCAGAAGAAATTAGCTATTACAATATTTAGTTTCCCACCAGACAAAGGGAATGTTGGAACAGCAGCGTATTTAGACGTTTTTGGTTCTATTTATAGAGTTTTAGAAGAAATGAAACAACAAGGTTATGACATAAAAGATTTACCTAAAAATCCAAAAGAATTGATGGAGACATTAATAAATGATCCTGAGGCTTTACAAGGTTCACCTGAACTATCAATAGCCCATCGAATGAGCGTTAAAGAATATGAAAAATTAACTCCATATTCTGAAAGGCTAGAAGAGAACTGGGGAAAACCACCTGGAAATTTAAATAGTGACGGACAAAATCTTCTTATATATGGAAAAGAATTTGGGAATGTATTTGTTGGAGTACAACCAACTTTTGGATATGAAGGCGATCCTATGAGATTGCTTTATTCAAGAAGTGCTAGCCCTCATCATGGTTTTGCAGCTTATTACACTTATTTAGAAAAAATTTGGAAGGCAGACGCAGTTCTTCATTTTGGTACTCACGGATCGCTTGAATTCATGCCTGGTAAACAAATGGGCATGAGTGAGACTTGCTATCCAGATTCATTAATTGGAGGTTTGCCTAATCTTTATTACTACGCAGCAAACAATCCTTCGGAAGCAACAATCGCAAAAAGAAGAGGATACGCTTCAACAATTAGTTATTTAACTCCACCTGCTGAAAATGCTGGGCTATATAAAGGTCTAAAAGAACTAGGAGAGTTGGTTGGCTCTTATCAACAATTGCGAGAAAGTGGAAGGGGAATTCAAATTGTTAACGCAATAGTTGAAACATCAAAAAAATGTAATCTTGATGAAGATGTAAAACTACCTGAAAAAGACGCTTCCGAATTAGAAATTGATGAAAGAGATTTGGTAGTTGGAAATGTTTATAAACAATTAATGGAAATAGAAAGTCGATTATTACCTTGCGGCTTACACACTATTGGAAAACCAGCCACTGCAGAGGAAGCTATTGCAACTTTAGTCAGCATTGCATCAATAGAAAGAGAAGATGATGGAATCAGATCTTTGCCAGGTTTATTAGCTGAATCAAAAGGCAAAACTATTGAGGAAGTCTATGAAGGTAATAACAAAGGCAAACTAGAAGATGTTGAACTTAATAAATTAATTACAGAAACATCAAGAGAAGCCGTTGGATCAATGGTTAAGTCTCTAACAGGAAGAGATGGAAGAGTAAATATGAAAAAAAATATTTGGACCTTAATTGTTGAGTTTTTGAGAGGAATAGGTTTCTCAATTCCATCGCCATGGCAAGCATCTGCTAAGAAAGCAGGTTTTGAAAATGTACAAGCAAGTTCACTAGATAAATTGTTTGATTATTTGAGATTTTGTTTAGAGCAAATATGTGCAGATAAAGAAATGGAGAGCCTTTTAAAAGCTCTTGATGGAGATTATGTTATTCCTGGCCCGGGTGGAGATCCAATAAGGAACCCTGGAGTATTACCAAGTGGTAAAAATATTCATGCATTAGACCCTCAATCGATTCCTACCGTAGCTGCTGTTGCTTCAGCTAAAGGTGTAGTAGATAAGCTTATCGAAAGACAAAAAGAGGAACAAGGAACATGGCCAGAAACAATTGCTTGCGTACTCTGGGGTACTGATAATATTAAAACCTATGGAGAATCACTTGCTCAAATCCTATGGTTCGTAGGTGTAAAACCTAAACCAGACTCTGTCGGTAGAGTAAATAAATTAGAGCTACTATCTCTAGAGGAATTAGGAAGACCAAGAATTGATGTAGTAGTCAACTGTTCTGGTGTATTTAGGGATTTATTTATTAATCAAATGGCATTGATTGATCAAGCAGTGAAAATGGCTGCTGAGGCAGATGAACCACTTGATCAGAACTTCGTACGAAAACATGCTCTTGAGCAGGCAGAAAAGGAAGGGAAAAGCATCAGGGAATCTGCAAGCAGAGTTTTCTCAAATGCAAGTGGAAGTTATAGCTCGAACGTCAATTTGGCTGTAGAAAACTCAACATGGGAAGAAGAAAATGAGTTACAAGAAATGTACCTTTCAAGAAAAACTTATGCTTTCAACGCAGATAATCCAGGGGAAATGAATCAGAACAGAGATGTATTTGAATCAGTAATGAAAACAGCTGACGTTACGTTCCAGAACCTTGATTCTTCCGAAATATCACTAACAGATGTAAGTCATTATTTTGATTCTGATCCAACAAACTTAATTAAAAATCTTAGAGATGATGGTAAGGCTCCAAGCAGTTATATAGCAGACACAACTACAGCAAATGCTCAGGTTAGATCATTAAGTGAAACTATTAGACTAGATTCTAGAACAAAATTACTTAACCCAAAATGGTACGAGGGAATGCTCAAGTCTGGATATGAGGGAGTAAGAGAGGTATCTAATAGACTTAATTACACATTAGGATGGAGTGCAACCAGTGGGCAAGTCGATAATTTCGTATATGAAGAATCAAATGAAACTTTTATAAATGATCCAGAGATGAGAAAAAGATTAATGGAATTGAACCCTCATAGCTTTAGAAGAATAGTTGGTACATTACTAGAAGTTAATGGGAGAGGCTATTGGGAAACATCCGATGAAAATATTGAACAGTTAAAAGAACTATACCAAGAGGTAGAAGATAGAATTGAAGGAGTTAATACAGAAGACTAGTTTTATATTAAATAATTGATTTAGTCATTGTTAAAACTTGATGAATTTGTTTAACATCATGAACTCTTAAAATATCAACCCCAGCAATCACGCACCGAGATGCTACTGCAGAGGTTCCAAATATTCTCTTAGTAGGGTCAGGTTCATTAATAACTGACCCAATAAATCTTTTTCTTGAAGCTCCTATTAATACCGGATAATTCATAGAAAGAAATTCTTCTAAATTTTTTAGTATAGTTAAGTTTTGATCGACATTCTTTGCAAAACCTATTCCAGGATCAATAATAATTTGTTGATTATTTATACCTTTAGATATTGCTAAATCAATTTGATTAGATAATTCTTTTTTTACATCATTAACGACGTTTGTATATGTAGCTAAAGAATCCATTGTTCTACTATTTCCACGACTATGAGTCAAGATATAAGGACAACGTTTATCAGCAATAACAGTAAAAATTTCGGGATCATAACGACCACCACTAACATCATTAATCCAATCAGCACCAACATTCAATACTTTCTCAGCGACAGAATGATGAAAGGTATCTACAGAAAGTGGAATCTTGGGATGTAATGTTTTTAATTCTTTTATTAAAGGAACCAATCTTTTAATTTCAATTTCGGCTCCAACATCAGATGCACCAGGGCGTGTGCTCTGAGCGCCAATATCTAAAATATCTGCTCCTAGTTTAATGCATGATGAAGCATGATTAATTGCAGAGTCTAAGTCAATATAAAGTCCTCCATCACTAAATGAATCCTCAGTGATGTTTACTATTGCCATTAAATGAGTTTCACTTTCCCAATCTTCTGGCAGATAATTATTAAATTGTTTTGTAGTTTGCAATTCTCGCAAAATTTGTAGGATCTAATGAGGCTCCACCAACTAGTACACCATCAATATCTGACATAGACATAATCTCATCAATATTATTTGATTTAACTGATCCACCGTATTGAATAATCACGTCATCGTAACCAGTCCATTTACGAATTAGTCCACAAATTCTATTAGCCTCATTTGCTTCACATGTTTTTCCAGTTCCTATTGCCCAAATTGGTTCATAAGCAACTATCAGCCTTTTTACATCAATACCTTCAAGGCCCTGATCAATTTGCCTTCTAATAACCCTTTCTGCTTCACCAAGCTCTCTTTGTTCAATAGTTTCCCCAACACAAACAATTGGAATTAATTGATGATCTTGAGCCGATTGAGCTCTCTTATTAATTTGTTCATCACTTTCACTGAAATATTTTCGCGGTTCACTGTGTCCAACAATTGCACATTTAACCGAAAGCTCGTTAAGCATGAGAGGAGATACTTCGGCCGTATAGGCTCCACTATCCTCCCAATGTACATTTTGGCTAGATAAAGAAAGATATTCGCTATTGTCCCTAATGAACTCTGATAGAGGGTATAGGGCTGTAAATGGTGGTGCAATAACTACTTCCCTATCTTTTTTTGGTATATCTTTCAATAATGGGATCAATACCCGCATGTACTCAATCGCCTCAGTACATGTCATGTTCATCTTCCAATTCCCTGCGATGACCGGTTTACGCACGCTAGCTCCTCATTTATCGCTTCTTGCCAACTTACGGCCTAGAGGATCAGAATTTGGAACAATGTATGTTTCATTTGCAAAAATAATTTGATCACCATAAATTAATTTTCTACCTCTTCTGTTTTCCACTATGCCATTAACTGATATTTTTCCTGACTTGATAATCATTTTTGCTTCTCCGCCAGTCTGAACGATCCCCATAAATTTTAGAAATTGATCTAATTTCATTTACGTGCCTTTAAATTAAACATTGATAGTTTGATGGAATGAACAAAAAAAACAAAATAAATTTCATTTACCTTATAGGCAGACTCAGAGGACATTTGCCAATCTTGCTTCTGGGTGGAATAAGCATGTTTGTATATGTAATTTGCTGGCCAATTCTCGCTTGGTTATCAGGAAAGTTAATACCAGCAATTGGTCAAGGAAATACAAAACAAGTTTTAACTGTAATATTACAAGCTCTAATTATTTTTATAATTCAAAAAACTGCACAATATCTTCAAGATAGTCTCCTAGCAAAACCCGCCTTAGCATTAAGCCAAGATCTCCGAACAACACTATTTAGAAAACTACAAAAAAGTAATATTCTATTTATAGAAAAACTTTCATCTGGAGATATTGCGTACAGGCTTACAGAGGATGTTGATCGAGTTGGGGAAGTTATATATAAATCTATTCAAGATACGACACCATCCATATTTCAATTACTAGCAGTATTTGGATATATGATATTTATTGATTGGAATTTATCTCTTGCAACATTCATATTAGCTCCCTTAATTGCATTATTGGTTAGTAATTTTGGCGGCAGGGTATTAAAAGCATCTGAAAAAAGTCAAAACAAAATTAGCTCTTTAGCAGGTTTGCTTTCGGAGGCAATTCAAGGACTACCAATGGTTAAAGCATTTGCAGTAGAAGAATGGTTGCAAAACGACTTTGACAAACAAGTTAAATTACATAAAGAAGCTAAATTTAATATGCTTAAACTTATAGCTCTCCAACATCCCATTGTTGGATTAATAGAAGTAATAGGTATTTTGAGTATTCTTGCAATTGGAACATATAGAATACAAACTGGAGGTATGTCTAACGAAGAATTTGGCAGTTATTTTACAGCATTGATAATGTTAATTGATCCAATAAGCCATATAACTAGTAACTACAACGAATTAAAGCAAGGTCAAGCATCACTAGAAAGATTAAATGAAATAACTACTAATCCACAAGGAATCATGACATTAGATAGAGGTATTATACCTAATAAAATTAATGGTAATATAACCTTTAAGAATGTATTCTTTTCCTATAGTCAAGATAATAATGTAATAGAGGATATCAGTTTAGATATAGATAGTGGTAAAATAATTGCATTAGTTGGCCCTTCGGGCGCAGGAAAAAGTACAATCTTTTCATTAATATTAAAATTCATAGAACCAAATTATGGATCGATATTTATAGATGAATATAATATAAAAAATTTAAATACCAAGTATTTAAGAAGATTAATTGGTATAGTTCCACAAAAAACATTTATATTTTCAGGGACAATTGCAGAAGCTATAAGATTTGGAAGATCTACAACCAGAGAAAATATTGTAAATGCTGCAAAAATTGCAAATGCGCATGACTTTATTCAAAAATTCCCCGATGGCTATGAAACATTTATAGAAGAAAGGGGAACAAATCTTTCTGGAGGTCAACTACAAAGAATATCAATTGCAAGAGCTTTACTAGGAAATCCAACAATTTTATTATTAGATGAAGCTACAAGTGCTTTAGATGCGGAAGCCGAAGAGTCCGTTCAAAAAGGTCTTAAACAAGCTATGCATAGTCGAACAGTGTTGATAATCGCTCATAGATTATCAACTATACAAAAGGCAGATAAAATAGCTGTGATTGAGAAAGGAAAAATATGTGAAGTAGGTAACCATAATGAATTAATTAACAGGCAAGGAAGATATAAAGAGTTTTGCGATAAACAATTTATCAAGAGCTTCTAAGAATGTAATCAATGCTATATTATATTCAAATTATAAGCTAAATTAATGTCAAATAGCACATCAAATGAAAGGGAAGCTATTCTAACATTTGAGGATAAAAAATATGATATTAAAAACTTACCAAAAGAAGTACAAGAACTAGTTAAAGGGATGCAAGTTGCAGATGCACAATTAAGGATGCAAGAAGACACCCTAAAAGTACTAGCTGTCGGTCGGCAACATCTCGCTATGCAGTTAAAGGCAAAACTTGAAACAATAAATCCTATCAATTAATATTTATTTAGCATTTAAAACTTTTATCTTTATATATGTATTTATAGCAATGAATGATTAATACCAATTCAATTAAAAGGCATATATCACAAAGATTTGTAATTATACTCATAAACTATAAACATTAAATAATTTGATTTATAGCGACGAAGATGACGAAGCCATGAGAGAATCTAAAGAAAATATAAAGCCATGGGAACCAAAGGCTACTGGCTAAAGCAGGCCAAGATTGAAAGCACGGCGCAATTCATCGAATACGTAAAAACCGTGGTTCCATGGCTTAGATCAGTGGGTGGAACCATAATTGCAAAAGATGTAAATCAAAATTCAGATTTAAACGAATGGGATGGGGGTCAATTAGGGGTAATAGTAGAATTTGAATCTAAAGCCGCTGCTCAGAAGGCATTTAACTCATCAGAATTTCAAGAATATATAAAATATAGTGGAATTGAAAATCAGTTATCCCTATCAATAATTGGTTAGCGGCATTATCCTTATTAATAAATGAATAAACAGAAAATTAATTATGATAAGAGATTCTTCAACTCTTCAAAAAGGACAAAATTTAAGAATAGAAATTAATGAAGTAAAAGATCGACTACCACAAAATATTCTTGAGATAATAAGAATAGAGCCGGTAGTTGAACTAGTTGGTTATAAAATGGTAGATGGCAATCAATTTGGCCTAGTGGTTAAACTTACGAATGGTGAAATAAATTGGTTTTTCGAAAAGGAATTATCTGAAATTATGTAATTTATACCTAAGAAGGGTATTACATGTATGACTAAAAGATACATATTAAGATAACAAAAGACTGATAACGTATATTGACGTTAACTAATAGAAAAGATCATGCCTTACAACCAAATCACCGTGGTTATTGGTGGACTTATGCATATTCCTTTAATTATACTAGTTCTAAGATTTATTGAAAACAGATTTAATAATAGAAACTGGACTAAGGAAGAACTTAATTACAATAAAATAGTCTGATAATAAATTAATAAGAAAATATTTATAATTAGCCTATTCAAGCATAAGTAATATTATAAAGAATGAAAACTCTTATAATTACAGGACCATCTGGCTCAGGTAAGTCTTATCTAAGTAAAAAAATTTCTAAATTATTTAATAATACAATAGTAATAAAAACAGATTCATATTATAAAGATAATATATTTATCAAATTTCTATCAATATTTCAATATGATATTTATGATAGGACTATTAGTTTCAACAAAAGAGAAATAAAGAAGACGCTAAGATCATTACATAATAAAGATAGATTAATATCATTTTATAATTATGACTTCCAAAGAAAACAATCTTCAAAATCAGAAGTAACCATTAACTATGAAGGTGAAAATCAATTACTAATATTAGAAGGAATATTTGCTCATAGGTTAGATTTAAACTATAACGAGACTATAAATATTGTATGTCAGGAGGAAAAAGATATTTGTTTTAAAAGAAGACTAAAAAGAGATCAACTAGAAAGAGGTAGGGATAGTAGAGAAGTTAATAATAAATTCAATATTTCATGGTATTTGTTTCATGAGAATGTACAAAACTATCTTAATAACTTTGAGGTATTGTCAATAAATCCATTAGATATTGTTTCATACAATCAATTATTTTTATATTTACAAAAACAAAAAACTAACTAAAAAAATAATTCATTTATTTCTCTTAGTTAGTTTTTTATATATTAAAATTTATTGTTCCTACTTTTTCACCTCTGGAGCATTCATACCATCGTAGTCAGGACCAACCATAAGTCCTACAATTGCAAACAAAGCAATTGACGCAACTCCCACTAAAACTGCTGTTGGGGCCGGAGTACTAGTAAGACCAGCAAATAATAAATTACCCATAAAAGATAAATAAAGCTAGTTATAAATAGCAGAAAAAGGAATCAATAAATTAATTAGTAACTAGTTTTGAACTAAAAATGTAGAAATAGACGTTTTGATACATACATAAGAAACTTTTGTTTAAAAGCTAGAAAATATTCTATACAAATTTAATTGTTAATCGTACAGGTAAGATTTTAAGAATATGTCTGGAAGGAATCATTTGATAAAGATACGATTATTTTAAAACATAAAAAAATGGGTAAACATGGAAAACATATCGACCCACTTAATTTAAATAGATAGACTATTTATTTAGATGTATTTGGATCATTGAAACCATCGTAATTAGGACCAACTACGACAGCCATAATTCCAAATAGAGCCATAAACGCGATACCTACGATTGGAGCAGTAGGAGCTGGTGTACTTAGTAGTCCAGCGAAAGTTAAAGGAAGCATGTTCTTTAGTAAGACCCAATATAAATACCAGCCATTAGGGAATATGACCATTGATATTTTACTTTGTAACATTTTAATCTAGCTTAAGTAAGCTATGACTGGGTTTACAAAGAGAATCATGAAGAAATCTATGTGAAACTCAAATTCATGAAAGATAGCCACTCTGCTGTTTATCGAACAGATTGATTAAGTCAAAAATAAAAGATATAAAAGAGGAAAAATATTATTTAATGTCCAATGAACTTCAATCAAAATATAAAAAAAGAAGAAAATTTGTTAATATAAGAAAATAAAAGCAATTTAAAAGTGTACAAGTGATTTCTAACCTACGTCCAATAACACCCGTTGATGAATTTGAACGAGCATGTATAAAAGCTAAGTTAAATAATAAAGAACAAAAGATTATAGATCACATTAGATATGTTGGTGTATTTACTCAACCGTCACTTACGAAGGATCTAAAATTAGATTCAAAGCCACCAATATTATCAGTGCTATGTGAAATTTGCAGAAAGATAGGTAAGAATATGCCCGAACACTTTAGTAGTGTCAGAGACTGGTCAAAAGAAATTAATGAGCATAAGGTTAAATGGGATGGAGACCTAGTGTGTTCACTGGCATGGAATAAAGACGGAGAGCGATTATCACCAGAAAATGGCACATGCTTATACCATACATTTGCTGTACACAAAGAATTATTCCAAGGTCTGGATTAAATTTCTAATTTAGATAAATGGTTATCCCTGACTAAGGTACTCAAACAAGACATTATTAAAACCTAACTCTTCGGCTGAATATTCAAGCATCAAATTATCAGATTCTATTTGGGAACGGAAGGATCTAATTTCTTCGGTTTCATCTCCTGATGGAGGAATGCCGTCGACAACATCAAAGATAATGTTTTGTCGATCAATTTCTGCAAGAACTTCATTTGCCATAAGGATCAAACTTAGTACTAATTAATACATAGCCAATATCTTGCAACTGTAAAAGCAAATAAAACATTCCTTTACGAAAAGACCAGGTTCTAAAAAATACGACAGCAAAGATATATAAAAACCGACCAAGTGCTAGATGACTATCAGTTTCAGGAAGAAAAGCACAACAACTTTACATAAATTCACTTATGATTTAATTTATTGGCATATAGGTGTTTGAGAGTGCTTAAGCAAGTAGAAATTTTGGAGTCAGATGCCAATAAAAAGCTTGTAGTAGCTGTAACCATGGCCACAGGCAGGCAAGGTATTGGTGTCGTTAAAGAATTAAGCCAAACAGACAAATACCAAATACGTGCTATCACAAGAAATATAAAGAGTACAAAAGCTCTAGAGCTAGGAAACCTAAACAACGTTGAACTAGTCAAGGGAGATTTAATGGATCCTGAAAGCCTTAAAAAAGCTTTTGAAGGAGTTGATGTGATTTTTGGAAATACAACACCAACAAAAGGATGGAAATTATTTAGAGGAAGTATCGTCAGAACTTATGAAATGGAACAAGGTTATAACTTAATAAATCAAGTCAAAACTGCCTACGAAAAAGGACGTCTAAATCACTTTATATTTAGCTCAATTAGTAAAGCAAAAGACCCACTAAAAAATGATCCGGCTCCAGGACATTTTACGAGTAAATGGGATATTGAAGAATTTATAGAAAAATCAGGTCTTAAAAAAATTACTACTGTATTAAGACCCGTTAGCTACTTTGAAAACTTTGAAAACAAATTACCTGGCTATACAATTTCAAAGAAAATTTTTCCAGGAATAGTTGGCAAGAATTATAAGTGGCAAACAATCGCAGTAGAAGATATAGGTAAATGGGTTAGAGGTGTTTTATCGAAATCAGAGAAATATAAAAATCAATCTATCAATATTGCCGGCGAGGAACTAACAGGACTGGAAATGGCTATGACACTTCAAAGAATAGTTTCTTCAGAAGGACTAAAAACAAATTATGTGATGATCCCTAGATTAGCAATTAAGTTATTGGAATACGACATTGGCGTTATGGCAGATTGGATTGAAAGATCAGGGTATGGAGCTGATATGAATAATCTTCAATCGATTCAGAAAGAGTTAAATATTGCTCCTACATCACTTAAAGACTGGCTAAAGACAAAACTTGAAAAACAAAATAAGAAACAAAATTCATGGGTAATGCAGTGGAAATCATCTCAATGGAAACTTCAATGGGATAAATAATAAAGGATATATAATTCAGTAAATAAAAGTTTATAAACCATTTACCTCAATCGATTGTGCAATTGATCTTAGCAATTCAACAATCTCACTATCGCCACAACTTGTATCAGCCTTAAGCTCTACGCATAAATCTCTAATAGATACATTAGTTGACCACCAAATACCTGACGTTTCTGTATCGTCAAAGTTAAATTGGGACATTAGATTACATCCAAGGACAAGCTAGGATAATTTTTGAGGATCAGTAGATGAATTATCTAAAGTTTTCAATTCATCAGGCACTTCCAGATCTAAACCTTCTAATAAATTTTTTAAAAGGATTTTATTGTTAATTCCATTTTTGCCGGATCTGAAATTTAGAAAAAAGTAAAAAAGAGAACCAAAACCAACTAATAGAAAAAAAGAATATAAATATGTACTGTTGATCATTCAGATAAATAATTACATTTTTATATTTATACCAAATCAGATAAAAATCAATAAAAGTTAAAAAAAATATAAGAAAATGCTTGAACAAGCACAATCAGGGATTAAATGAATACATATATTAAGTATTTATGACTAAAAGATTTCGTCTATTTCGCGAGTGTCTCCTTTTCGAGAGGATCTGTGGGAATAGAGAATTCAAGTAATTTTCAAAATCAAAAGCAAGTAAAATTTATTATAAAAAAAGAACAAATTTAATTATTTACATTTACAATTGAAAAAAATATCAAATAACAGCTTAATATATATTTAAATAATTTTATGATTAATGGTAACGAACATAAGTTATATATTTTTAATCTCAATGCTATTAATTCTTGGTGGGTGGGCTTTTAAAGCATTGATATCGATAGCTCAAGGGAAACCCGTAGAAATTAATCTCAAAAACCCACTTAATCTGAAGGCAAGATGGCCCAAAGAAACTAAAGAGAAGTAAATAATTATCTAAGAACTAAAACATAAAGTTTTCATTGCGTTATAAAGGCTTTTGGTCAATTAGCATTAATACAAGATTTATATGGTTTAAAAGAATTTGAAATGCTTGCATCCTTAGATCCATTCCAGCAACTACTATTAGGCGTAACTAGTGTTGGGGTACTAATGATACTTTTAGTTATTTTCCTTACAGCAAGTCCTAACTTTGAAAACACAGATAGATTAAAAAAGATCTTAGACTTTTTTGAAAAAAAGAATTAAATTATAAAGTACATAAAATCGTGACTACTAATCATTTTAATAACAGAAAAACAAGATTCTTGAACATAGCTAATATTCTCAAAGGATAACTTAATCAGATCAATCTCTAAAACATAAGTAATGTTGGCAATAAATAATCATTGCTAGAGATGCAAAAGGAATTCTTTGACAATAACAAATACCTAATTTGTGCAGGCTTAAGTACTTTATCTCTAGTATTTACGTCAATTTCAATTATATCCGTATCTAAATCGGTTAAGGAGTTATCAGCTGACTTGGAACCGATTTCAACATGGGCTGACTCACAAAATGAATGCATAACAAAAACATTTCGCATCGACGGAAAAAATACACAAGGAATGCCCTCAAAGGTTTGGAGCTGCAATGGAGGAGGACAATAGGCTATCTTCTTTCCATTGGAGGACTAGGATTCACCCCATCTCTTTCCAATTTCATATCCCCATAGCTTTGCAAGTTCAACGACATCTTCATGTTTTTTACAACTAGTAATTAATTTATACTTTTCAGGCGAACTATTAATTAATTTAACTAATTGATTTAATTGATCAATTTTATTTAAAAACCTTTCATAATCTTTTTTTGACATTTTATTTTAAGCTTAAAAAAATAAATTATATAAATATTTTATCTAGTGAATTTAGAGAAATTAAAAAAATTTGTAGAAGATTATATTAAAGATATAACAGTGATAATTAAGACTGTGAATGGTCGGGTTGTTTCCAAACATATCTATCGATAGCATAATCCTTTTTTACTGCAACACAATTAGTGGCTATGTGCCAAAGAGACTTGTGAATTGGGGTGGGATTGTATAGGTATACTTTAGGAAATTTATTTTTCAAAATTCTCGTTGCAAGTCTTGCATGATAGTGAGGAACTGTTGGTTCAATATGATGAATGGCGTGAGTAGAACCTATTGAGTGATGAAGAAAATCAAATATCCTTCCATAGGGTCTATCTATAGATAAGAAGGCTCCTCTCATATAGGAGAATTGACTAGCACCAAGATGTGGAACATCAGTATCTGTATGGTGGAGCCATGTATAAATAACTAGCCAGATATTAACAACAATAAGAGGACCTAAATATAGACTAATCATAGAATTAAGTCCAAAATTTATAGACCAAAGGATCAATAAAAGGAGCATAAAACCAATTCCCCAGTCGGAGATCCATACCTTTTTAGCCCATATGGATGGCCATAGTTTTTTCGAGAAGGGAGCTGTTGGCCAGAAATGATTACTGGTCCCATATCGAGGTCCGCCTGTTTTGCCAAGTAGTAAGTAAGCTGGCCATCCCAGAATCAAGTGAAGAAATAGTTGATTAAATCCATATAGAATTTTGCCAAAAAACAACGAAGACTCCATTTCATTCTCTCCACCTTTTTTTTCGGATTTACCATCTCCTGATATCACAACAGGAACATGGGTCTCTCCATCGGTTATGTGATTGGTAAAAGCATGGTGAACAGCATGTGATCTTTGCCACGAAAAATATGGAACTAATAAAAAAGAATGAAGACAATATCCGACAAGTGTTTCAAGTTTACGATTATCAGAAAATGCACCATGTCCACATTCATGAGCTAAAACCCATAGCCCCATTGAAGTTGTCCCAGAGAGAATTGAATATAAAATCCAAATTGGAATCATCCCCTTGGTAAGAGGGATAGAGAGACCTATCAAAACAACAAAGATCTGAATAACTACTGTCCTAGAGAGATAAAAAAGAGATCTATTAGTTTGGCGAGTAAAACAATGCTTGGGTATCGCATCTCTAACTTCTTTTCTAGAGGGAATATCATCCAGTGAAATATCTAATGCTTTCCCATTAAGACCAGAAGGAAGAAAAGTCCTATTATTAGTTTCGGTATTGACCCTCTCGAATCTAGTAACCAAATTTTTTTTCAATTTTTAGAACATGATTACGGATCATATACGACGTTACTCTGCAAGAGTGCTATGAGGCTATAGGAATTTCTAACTTTCACAAAAAATAGTTTGTTAAAGTCTCATAATGTCTAATTAAACTCAATTTATTTGAATTTAATATCAATAAAAACAACTAGAAATTCATAAAAAATACTTATATGTAAAAAATTATTTCTTCCTACTTTCTGGATATTCAACCGATCCATTTGCCTTCCTAACTGGTTTAGAATATAGAACTCTTAATAGACCTTTTGTATCCATATTAGGACTAGTAATAAAAAAGCTTACAAGAAAAAAACCACCAAATAAAACTAATATAATTACAAGAGGCAAGTTAAGACCCATCTCTGAAAAAGATAATAAAAAAAGATACATTCTAGTTACTAATAAATAAATATAAGAATTCTTATATTAAACGAATTGATTAAAAGATAAACAAATGTAAATGAATAATAATTATCTATAATTGAATTTTTTTGTAGGGAATCTCAACTATATCCTTGTTATCTAGAAATACATTATAAGTATTTTTATTATTTTTGAAACTTATATTTATAAATGGTTTACCGTCAATAAAGTGCATGGCGGAACCGCCTTCAATAGAAATACAATTAGTTAATTTTTCGTCAAGTAGTATTTTTTTTACATAAGGAATACGTGCAGGTTCCTCATCATAATGAGGACAGCAAGTCCCACTAATAAAATTCAAACAAGGTAATATCCTTAATTCGTTGTCCCAAGAGTCGGTAATACCATTAGTAAACCAACAAATTGCTCCTGCACTTACACCACTCATGATTACTCCTTTATTATATGCCTCTTTAAGTAATTGACTCATCCCCCAATCATCCCAAATCGCAAGCATGCTCTTTGTATTTCCACCACCAACAAATACAATATCTTGATCCATAATATGATTTTTTATATCGATAGTTCTATTAAAAAATTCAATGTGACTAGGAATGCACTTCAGGCGAGTAAAAATCGAATAAAAACGCACTATATAGCTATCATTATCACCAGTTGCTGTTGGTAAGAAGCAAATTTTTGGGTAATTCTTAGCTGAAATACTAAGTAAATATTCTTCGATCAACTGAGATGAATTCTTTCTCCCAAATCCACCACCACCTATTGCGATAATATGTTTTTTCAAGGGAAAATATATTACTTATAATATAATACAACGAATAAATAAATATTAGAAAAAATATCTACATGTTTAAATAGAAAGAGTTTAATTAATAAATCTAAAACTTACCAAGGAATAACACTGCTATCCCAAGCTAAAAACTTACCTGAATCAGATGGTCTTTGCGAAGAAATAATATTAATTAAGTATTCCGTTGATTGAGCAGGAGTAAAAAGTTTATCCTTAGGAACAGCAGATTGAAAAGGTTTTGATAATTTCGTATCACAAGTCCCAGGATGCAATAAAGATACAATTGATAAAGGGAATTTTCGACGCCATTCAATACTGAGAGTTTTTAAAAATTGATTCTGAGCAGCCTTAGAAGCCCTATATGAATACCAACCACCAAGCCTATTATCACCAATACTTCCAACCCTGGCACTTAAACTTGCATAGGAGAATGGAAATTCTGGTCTGATAAATTTTTCTATACATTTAGCAATCATAATTGGGGCAATAGAATTAATAGAAAAATTCTTGATAATATTAGAGCGATTGATATGTGAAAGTCTCTTTTCAGGTTTTAAGTGAGTTGAGTGAAGAAAACCACTTGTATTTATGACTAGACGAAGCGGCTTATTAAACAGTGAGATTTGGTTTTCAAAAGATATAAAAGAATGATCATTCTCTAAGTCTAAATAAATCGCATTTTGACTTTTTAGATTTCGCCCACATACAAAAACATCCAACTTTGGTGATATAGTTGTCAAATAATCTGACATACATTTACCAATATCGCCAGCACCAATAATTAGAGCTACTCCATCCCAATCTCGAATTGTCATGATATTAAGAAATTAAACTCAATATTAGAGAAATCTTTTCACAATCGAGAGTTCAAATAAACTAAATTTATCTACATAAATCACCTAATATAATAATTAATGTATATAATGATAAAAATATATTGATATCATGGAAAATGACTGGTTGTATGAATTTCAAATATATATAAAGAAATTTGCACTTCTAATAATTCTAATTTTGATTATATTATTAATAATATCAGTGATATATTGATTTCGTAAAACAAAGGAAATCAATAGACTAATCCACCATATTAAAAATCTACAGTTATATTGAAAGAAAAAAAAATGACGATAAAAGCAACTTACTACGGAGCGAATGGTTGGCTTATTGAATTGGATAAAACAAGAATTTTGATTGACCCCTGGTTAAATGGCGATTTAACTTTCCCTCCAGGAGATTGGCTAATAAAGGGGGAACTGGGTAAAGAAGTTGAGATTCCCAGAAGCATTGATTTTTTATTACTAACACAAGGCCAGCCTGATCATGCCCATCCGCCAACACTAGAGAAAATAAATAAAAGTATTCCAGTAATAGCTTCACAAGCAGCTAGTAATGTTGTAAGTAAAATTGGTTTTACAGAAATAAACACACTAAAACCAGGTGAAGCTTTTAAAAAGGACAATATAAATATTCAAGCTACATCAGGTGCTTCAGTTCCAAATATTGAAAATGGATACATTATTGAATCAGGCCAAGATTCAATTTACATCGAGCCACATGGTTTTCTTGACAAACAAATTAAACCTAGAAATATAGATTTATTAATAACACCAGTAATAGATTTTTCATTACCACTCGCAGGTAAATTTATTAGAGGTAAAACAGTACTACCTCAATTATTAAAGTTATTTAATCCAACAACAGTATTAGCAAGCACAACAGGAGGAGATATTACTTTTACAGGCTTAATAAATAATTTAATCAAAGTTGATGGTTCTGTTAAAGATAAAACCTTGTTGAAGGATAGTAGTGCTAGTTTAATAAGCCCTGAACCATTAAAAGAATATAAATTCGAGAAAAACTAAACAAAGAGAAGTCATCTATATATTATTTTTCTCGACTTGAGTAATATAAAATTGAGATACTTCATTTAGCATTTTTATGACGACTTCGTTACTACACCTTGTTCTTTCTTGAAGTCTCATACAAGCTTCTTTAATATTTACAAAGGCATCTTCTCTCATTTCAGATAGTTGTTCTTCTGAATATCCTGCTTTACTCATTTTTACTTAATAATTATATAATATGTCAATATTAGTATACCGATACGTCAAAGTACCAAAATGAAACTAAGTATTAATTAAATCTGATAAGGACTTAAATTGCTTACGATATTTGAAAAGTGTTTTTAAATCTGGAAAACCTTCTGATGATAGATTAGTTATGAATGATTTCTCAAAGCCTAGTATTGACTGTGCAGAACCTTTCTCAGCATCACTGCTAAATAAAGGCTTTGTCTTCTCATATAGCTTCTTATAAACATCTAGATCAGATTCGTTATCAAAAACAGAACCATCTTCAGCTGTGTAAGATTTTTTATTAATACTTTTAAACAAATATAGTACAAGAAATACTATTGCAACCAAGATAAAAATAGCTATAGCTATTAATGTAATATCCATAAAATTAGTAAGAATTTCAATCTATCTTAGTTGATAAAGAAAGGAAATGGGAAAATATCATTATTAAATTGAGTAGGATCACTTAATGCCAAATCGAAGTTATGTTTAATTGATTTATAACTGACACATTAAATAGATATCTATATAATAAAAATATACGAATATTTAAGTAAAGTGAATTTAAACTTTGTAATAGTTATTATATTTATATTAACTATTTGTATATTTATTTATTTAATCAACAGGCAAAAGAGAAATTCTTATCTCAAGGCCGGTAAGAAGTGGGATAGAATAGTTAATGAGCTAAGAAGAAGAAAATAGACTTTCTAATTATATTCTCCAGGTACATCATTCTTTTGTACTGTAACTCTTCCAACTTTTTTACCTGAAAATCGAAGCAATTCATCGCCTGAGAATTCATACCCTTTGCGTAAGGCAATCAGTGCAACGTCATCTGCGGTTGAGGAAGAAAGAACTTCATCTTTTAAAATGTCGTCATTCTGCATTTCCTTTAAAAATCTTCTTAAGTGATCTAATGACATTTAAGAAAAGCAAATACATTTATTAGATTAAACACCTTAGAATATCAAAGACCAATTTAATTAAATATTAATAAAATAACAACAAACTATAAATATTTAAATCGTATATTAATCAAGAATTAAAATAAAATGTATAGTTAATAAGTTACTATATAAAAATGAAAGCAATCTTAATTATATCTATTATATTTCTTACTTGCTCTGGAACAGCCTATTCATACCCTGAAAGTCAAATGGATGACTGCGTTTCAAGTGCTTTAAGAAATCCTGCAACTGAGTCAATATCAGAAAATGCAATAAAAAACTATTGCGATTGTGCTCTAAAAGCAATTATTGATGAAGATAAAGATATTAGAGAATCAGGTTACGAGTGTGCTCTAAAAAACTTTAATTAATCCTCTTAAATATAAACAATTCATGTTATGAACTTAAATATAAATAAGTCTAATGAAAATTCACATCAGACCTACCCCAATCGTTAGGCAATGCCAATACCCAATCATCAATAGAAGTTCCTAACCATTCCTTATATTCTTGAAATATACATCTTCTTATATTGGAATCTGATGCAGATTCCATTCTAAGCACAGCATAAGAGACAACTTTGTGAAGGGTCAACTTCAAATCACTATCATCACTCATTTGACAATTTCGCAACTAATACCTCAACACATAGCAATAAAATAAAAAAATAAACACATAGATCTTTATAAGATCATTAAATAGAATGACTTTTAATGTGGCTAGATTGAGAGTAAAGGAACTTGCAGAAGCCCTAAGCGTTGATTCTCCTGAAATAATTGCAACATGTACGCTCTTACAAATACCTGCTTCATCGCCTCTATCATCATTAACAGTAGAGCAGAGCAAAGAAATAATTGACTACATTCAAAAGACACACCCCAAGCAAAATATTGATGAAGAATAATTTATACAACTAAATTGAATTATAAAATTGAATTTTTTTGAATAACAAAGCAAAAATATGACCTGACTAAGTAGGTAAAAATACTAAAAGAAAAAAGAATCAGAATACATCTAAAGATCATTAGCTTCTCTGAACAAAGCATCTTGATAATCTGACTCTTTTTTTAAAATTTCCATTTTAATTGGGTCAAAATGATCTATGAGTGACTTGCCAAACTCAAAAATTTCCAAATCAGATAAACCCTGATCGCGTAAATTTGCAAGAATTGATGATATGTCTTGGAATGCATCCTTACATAATTCTTTTTTATCTTCAGCTGTAAGAGATTGCATATCAGATGATTACTAACACATTTAAATCAATCATACTATAAGTAATGATTGAAAATGGATGATTATCTAATATGCTAGATTTATACCTATAAAAATAAAAACGAAAAAATATTTAATTCAATTTTCACTATACTATAAAAATTAAGACTAAAGAATTAAATTGAATCTGATAAAAACAAATAAATTTAGAGGCTATTTAAAAGTTTGGGCAGCGCCAATATCTTTACTCATATTCTTATTTTTATTTGGTGCTTTAGGCTATCGATTTACAGAAGGTTGGGATTGGGGAGACTGTTTATGGATGGTACTGATAACCATTACAACAATAGGCTTTGGCGAAGTTGAAGTTTTAACTTCGGCTGGGCGGGTTATAACTTTTTTAATCATCGGAGGGGGATTATTTGTAGTTCAATTAACTCTTCAAAGATTTATACAATTATCTGAACCAGGATATTTCATAAAATTAGAGGAGCTCCGATTAAGGAGATTAATTCGAAGAATGAAAAATCATGTAATTATATGTGGGTATGGTCGTACAGGTAAAGAAATTGCTGACCAATTATATTCTGAAAAAATATCTACACTAATAATAGAAAACGACCCTACAAGAAAAACCGAAGCTGAGGAAAAAGGATTCAACGTCTTATTAGCAGATGCAACAATGGACGAAACATTATTACTAGCAGGAGTAAACAATTGTCGTAGCTTAGTGGTTACTCTTCCAAATGATGCAGCGAATTTATATGTTGTTCTTAGTGCAAAAGCTCTAAATGATAGTTGCAGATTGATCGCTAGGGCAGCGAACGAGGAAGCTGCTAGTAAATTAAAACTTGCAGGAGCTGATGCGGTAGTCAGTCCATATGTTGCGGCAGGGAGAACAATGGCAGCCTCTGCATTAAGACCCATAGCTGTAGACTTTATTGATTTACTTGCAGGTTCAGATTGCGAAATAGAAGAATTTAAGCTTACTGAGGATATTGATACAATTGAGACTTTCAGAAGTCAAAATGAATATGTTTTTGAAATTTCAAAACGAGGTGAAGCACTACTTTTAGCAACTAAAGTCTCGGGTCAATTAATAGGTAATCCTAAAAACAAGGTATCTATCTCTCCAGGTATGATTTTGATATTCCTTGGAAGTCAAGAGCAATTAAACAGGATTCGAGTTCACCTTAAAGAAGTTTTAGTAAAAAAAACATAGTTAATCTTTGAAAACAATCCAGCGAGGGTTAACACTACAAGAAACACTTAACACCTTCAAAAAAAAATGATTAGAACGAAAGTGAATTAATTTTACGCAGATGTCATTACAAACAAAACAAGAGTTAGCTGCTGAAATAGAAACAAACATTGAGTCAACAAAAAAGAATGGGTACTTATTTTCTAAAGACTACGTAGATTTCTTGAGCGAAGCTGGATGGAGATTAGAAAAAAAACTGCCATCAAATAGTAATAAATATTCGGAGTTGCTAGAAGATACCGATTGGAAATCAAATGACATTGATTTTAAATCCTCGAAACATTACAGAAGAGATCTGGATGCATTGAGTTGATACTTTTCGTATTCAGTTAAAGCTACTATTTATTTATACATCTAATTATGTGATGTATAAATAATGTTTATTAAAAAAGATGGATTCCGAAAATCAATCGTGGAAAGTATGGGTTTTTGTTTTTTGCCTCAACTTAATTGCTATTGGGGGAGCTTTTTACCTTAAATCAATTGGAATTGACCTTTATGCCTTCAGGGGTACTTCCTGATTTTAGTCAAGTTGCCTTTAACGATACAAAATCAAATTGATAGGAATTTAGATTAAATGGAAAAAGAAAACCAAACCAAATGGAAAAAAGCCTTAGATAATATATTAATTTATAATCTTTATATTTTAATAATAGGTTCCTTATATCTAGTTTTTAGTTTTGTATTAAGTGTTAATGGGAACTCTCATTTTTATAATTTATTTCAAAAACTCTGGTATCCAGTATTTATTCCATCTTTAAGTTTATTCTTTACAGCCATATTGGTTGAAGCTGTCATAAATTCTCTAGTTAATCGTAAGAATAAATAAATTTAGGCAAGGTTAAGCTTTCAACATTTTTGAGCAATCATTTGTTTTAAAAGATAAATGTAATAAAATGAATAAGATTTAAATTCAAAATGAGATTTAAAGTTTCTATGATTAATGATCAAGGTAATTGCCATGAAGAGACTGTTATTGCAGGTAATGAAGAGGAAGCAAAAAAGAATGTGCTGGATTTTAATCCCCATTCAACAGTATTAGAAGCTACTTGGGTCTATAAATAATTTTTAAATAAAAAAAATGGAAGAACTTACCTACAAGGATCTGAGCAACAAAGAATTAGACACTCTTAAAGATATGTACATATCAAGTCGAGTTAACTCTATGACCGAAAGTGATCTAAGGAAATTTGTTAAGGAAATAATTATCGATCAAATCAAAGGAACTGTAGGTAATGCTGAAGAGAAGGAAGCATGGGAAGAAATAAAAGATCATTTCTCAGAAGACTTAAGTAAAAAGATTCTTGAAGTGAAAGAAAAATGCAATAAAAACCCTAAAGTTGAACAAAAAAGTCAAGAAGAGATTGAATTTGACAGAAGACTTGGTCTTCTAAAGCAACAACAAGAAGACGAGTCAAGCAAAGACATGTGGTAAGTTTAAAGATCATAAATGTTGTTTGATTTTGATATATATCACTAATATTGAATATATTTTAAGAGAAAAAGATGGCGGCAAGACGAAACAAGAAAGAAAAGAAAAGAAAAATAATTAATCTAGTGGATCTATATTTTAATTCATTCCAAAAACTTAAATATTTACCTGAATAAACAAATAAAGAAATAAAGGCTAGTCCAAATGAAATCCGCTCGATCCAAAAAAGTGACTTATATGTAGCTATACTTAAGTCATTAACATACAAAGATATAACTACCACTGTAAGAAAAAATAATAATAATAATAATAATATTGATTTTATACAAATTCCGAAAGTTAAACCTAAAGGATAATTAAGTATGTAAATTCTTTGTTTTATCTCATTAACATGAGAATTTTCCAATCTAAAGTACTCTGTCTGAGGGATTCTAAGCTTTTTATAGCGATTATGTAACTCTCTTTCAAGTTTTACAAAATCAGCAGTATAAAATTTAGCAACAACGTTATCTGGCTTGAGTTGTCTCATCCTATTCACAAAGTTTTTTGTTATGCCAATCTTATATAAATCTCTATTTCTAATTAAATAGAGCCAACCGGACATGATAATTAAAAACTATAAAATTAAAAAAGATTAATGGTTGAGCTATGCTGCCTCATTGTTTCTTATTGAGTTAAACTTTTCTCTCATAGTAGGATTATTTCTGGTTAATCTTTTAACCGAAACTTCTTGAGCCTTATCGTTAGCTAACCTAAGATTTCTATCAGCACCAAGTAATGCATCTTTGGTTTTTTGCAAGTGATTTATAGATTTATCTATCTCCGTAATTGCCGTTTCAAATCGTTTTGAAGCTAACGTATAGTTTTTACCAAAAGAATCCTTAAATAGTTCAAGGCTATTTTCAAAATTTGTGATATCAATATTCTGTTCTTTAATTGCAGCTAGTTCTGATTTATATTTAAGCGCCTTAAGTGAAGAATTCCTTAATAAGGAAATTATAGGTAAAAAGCATTGTGGGCGAACTACATACATTTTTGGATATCGATATGAAAAATCAACAATACCAGAGTTAAATAAATCATTATCAGATTCTAATAAAGAAACTAATACTGCGTATTCACAATTTTTTTCTATACGGTCTTTATTTAATTCTTTTAGAAAATCCTCATTTTTCTTCTTTGTGGAGGTACTATCACATTCGTTCTTCATCTCAAACATAATAGAAACGATTTCGTGGCCCTCACTATCTATATCACGAAAAATATAATCGCCTTTACTACCAAGACTAGTATCATTATCTTTATCAAAATAAGCATTAGGAAAGGCTGTTGCCCTAATACGATTAAACTCATTCTCGCAATGTTGCTCCAATGACTCACCTACCATTTTTGTCGACAATTTTATTTTCATATCGCGTAGTCTCTCGATCACATCATCACGTTCTTTTAACTGAATCTCATATTTCATTTTTATAGATCTTTCAGATAATTGTTTTTGCAGTTCAACTTTATCTAAGTTATTTTTGATTTGATCATACCCTTCTTTTAATTGGGATATTGCATTAGAAACTGCAAGTTTTTTTTCATATTCATTCTTTTCCTTCGTTTTTTCCAATAAATATGAAAGCGAGTCTCTTTCTTTTTCAAAGCTTTGCTTTATTTTATTTAAAGCCATGCTTTTTTCAGCTTCAGCAGCAATCAACTGAGAATGAAGACATTGAATTTTTTTTTCATTTTCAAATGCGGACTCTTGCATTTTGAATCGAATATTTTGAATTGCAAGATCAACTGATTTCTGTTTATCTTTTTCAAGTAGATCAACTCTTTTGCTCATTTCAGCCTCGAACTCTTGATCTCTTACCTGCTTAATGATATTTGAATAATTATCTTCATCAATGGTGATAGTACTTCCACATTCAGGGCATTTGATTTCATTCATTTTTAAATTCTGAAGACAAACTAATTATTCTCCCTTTTTATCTGTTTTAGCTTCGACAAGCAAGAAATATGTTAATCCCAAAAATCAGCTATGAATAAAATTTCAAACTAGGGGAGGATATATTTTTACTATAGAAATTTAACTTTTTACTTTTTTGATGTTGGATAAATGCCAGACAAATCTCCTTTATTCTCCTTAATAGCCGATGCTTTCCATTTGTACCATTTTTTGTTTCTTGAAAATTCCTCCTCCTCCCAAATCTGATTTTGAAAAATCAGTACGCCACATAATATAAAAAAAATAAGGGCACCAAGAAAGAAATGCCAATCTAAAATTATTGAAGCATTTGAATAACGAACAAAGGCAATGGTTTTAAACATAATGTCAATTATGAACAAATACACTAACAAAATAAATACTAAAGAATTTTCAGGGCGATTGGGCCTTTCATTAGCAATAAATGCTGTTTTGGTTATGGTTGATTGAATAATGATATTTGTTACAATTAGAAGTTAATACTTTTTGTGATTGAGCAATAATTTTTACTACATAATAAATTTATATATACAATCTAAAATAAAATTGTATGGTATTAGATAAAACAAAAATGTCATTACTAAACTTTGCTCTGGCACATTCAGAGCTAGGTATAAGCCACTTCACAACAGATTTGATCCTTGTTCTTTCATTCGCAATAGTCACAGCACTTCCAATGTCTTTATTGCGACCTCAAATTCAAGAAGATAATGTCAAGAGTAATGTTTTCAGAAGTACAAACTAAAATACTCTAGCTTTATAATTACGACTGGATGAGGAAATATAGCTAAGATTCAAATAAAATCTATATATTGATTTCAGCCAAAATCAAGTAAAGGCTTAAATTTTTTTTAATATTTTCTAATAGATCTATCGAAGGTTTACTCATAAAATATAAAAATATTTCATTAAAATAAGGCAATATCAATAAAGCTAAAAATACTAATAAATTTATAAAAAGATAAAGACCAAAAAAAGGTTAGAAAAAATTATATTTACTCTGATTTTTAAGATGTTTTTTTGTTTTCCACTCTATATGACACGATTTCATCCAAAATGAATGTACAATACATAAGGTTTTAAATGATCATGTCAGATAAAAGTTTATTTATATACGATGGTGATTGCCCTTTTTGCAATCACTTTGCACAATTAGTTGAATTAAAAAGCAGACTTCCAAAATTCGAAATAATAGATGGAAGAAAAAATCTAGCTCTTTTATCGCAACTATATAAGCAAGGATATGATTTGAACAAAGGCGCAATTCTCATGAACGGTGGAAATATCATGCATGGTGCTTCAGCAATCAATTGGATTTGCTCAGAGATCGAAGAACCAAGCAATTCACTATTAGAATTACTTCGGATTATTTTTACCTCTAACAAGAGAACTAAATTTTTATTCCCATTCCTTTTATGGGGTAGACGGTTATCACTGACTTTAAAAGGAAAGGTATGGCAACCTGTTAACGAAAATAATCAATTTTTCTAAATTCAATTCTTGACCTACGTTCATATTAATAAAAATTGATTGAATATTTATACTTTCCCCTAATTTACTATCAATACAAATCAATCAAAGTCTCATCAATGATCTAATGCAAAAAAAATTGTTCATAAGAAAAATTTTAATTGCAACCTTACAACAACTTTCATTCTTACAAATAAATTATTCATGTATTGGAAGAATCTTATGTAGCAAAAAGATTAGGTAATTATTTTTAAGTAGTTATATTTTAGCTCTCTTTTGTAACAGCAGTTGATAAGTCGATAGATCCGATACCGATGAGGAGTTTAATATGTAAAATGATTTTATATCTCAAAAATAGATATGCTTATAGAACTTCTTGGGAATAGCACTTCATTACTAGTTATTTTTTTGATTGGTTTATCAATATATTTCGGAATCCAAACTAAAATTAAAAAAATCAAATAATGTCTATTAATAAGATATTTCGATAATGAAGCTAATCAATTAGTAAGTTTGAACAAAAAATTAACAGTTAACATCTTCCAAAAGATGTTTTTTCTTCTCGAAGACTACTAGCCCTTTCCTTATCAATACTTGAAAATGGTAACCAACACCAATCCACAAAAAAAAATAAGCATCACAGCAACAAAATCAAACAAGGTCAAAAAAAGCTCACTAAAAAATGACGTCCCATATAAAGCATTAAGGCCGGTGTATTAGTGACAACATCTTCATAAAGACGATCAAACAAGAATCTAAGAAAAATACAACCTATTAAGGATAATGAAATTAGATAACAGTCAGTGAATATAAATAATTAAGGGGAAGATTAAGAAGTCAATATACCTGATCAAATAAATGGGGGTGTTGGCAATAAAAGAGAATGCTGGACAAGGTTCTATCTCAAATGCAAAAGTAGGTGAGAAATAAAAGCCTACGATTATACCAAGAGGAAAATTATCAAGTCTCTAAAATAAAATAGTAAAAATTTAGTTGAACCAGAATAGAAATAGATAAAAGACAAAACTTCTAAAAGGTAGATCAAATTTTTGTATAGCTAGAAGAACGAAAGATATATAAAACTGAAAAAATCCAAATGCTGAAAACCTAGAACCCATAAATGCAAAATTGGAAAAACCATAGAAAAACAAATGAAAGATAAATCAAGGTAAATAAAATATAGATGGCTAATCAGACGAATATATCGAGGAATATATGGATAATAAAAAAGCCGAGATGCAGATATGCATCTCGGCTAAATCTATGATTTTTGATTCAGTTTTTCAGGAATTAACCTTCTCCTTCTGGAACTAAACGGAATCCTTTACGTCCCATCTTAATCTCAAAATTATCACCTGGTTTGAGATCTAAAAGGGCTGTATAGGCCTTTCCTATCAATAGGTTTCCATTTCCTTGAACGGTAGCCACATAACTAAGCTTTCTTCCACCTTTACCAATTCCACCAGCACTTTCAGCTGCTAGGTTTACACCTTTAGCCTCTAGAAGTGCTTCATAAAAAGCTGTATAGTTAAGACGCTCTCCGCCTCCTTTCTTGGTGGAAACATATCCACAAGCTTTAACAAGATCAGATTTTGAGACATCTCCCAAGTCTTTGACCTTGGCTAATAAATCCTTACCAGTGAGCATGATAAATAAATGGTTGTACTTATAATACTAACTTATAATTAACAAACTTACAATATTTACATTAGTCCTAGACTTTAAAGCTAAAAGTTATGGGAACCGAAGCATCTAGATTAAACTCAGAAATTCAAGGTTATATGGAAAATTGTTCAAGGTTAAAGGCATGATTTATAGGAAAAATCCTTTTTGGCATGCTGAAAAATAAATGATTCTGGCAATCATTTATCCATTAGAAAACGCTCAATATCCAGCAATAGCAAGATAAATTTATAAAATAAGTCAAAATCTATAATTCCTTAAACACAACCATGAGCTCAATGCTATTTTCCTACTATCAATTCGTTCAGTTGATAAAGCTTAACTTTTGAATATTGGTTAAGCAATGATTCAGAATAAAATAACTTATTACAACAAAAAATGAATCTATCTAAAATTCTATCGATTTGCATTGTATCTATATTCATCCTTTCGGCATTTGCTGGATTATTTGGAACACTATTAAATTCCTAGTATCAACAAGAAATATTAACTTTCAAGCACTGCTTTAGATTTAGTATTTTCTTTAGTCATAGTAAGATTAGTACAAACATATATATCAGAATTCAGGACAAGCACTTTTTATAAAAAATACTGTTGTTTATTGGATATTCGTTTTTAATTTAGGTTCAAAAACTGCCCCATTGCATATCATCACAGATAAGACTTCCTTGCTTTCATCATCAATCTTCTGAAAACCTTTGACTTGGCCCAATGACTCAGATGTTTTCCTTAAGCATCGATTCCAGCTAGAAGCTTGATTAAACAAAGGAATCAACTGAATTGAAACTGTGATAAAACCAACAGAAATAAGTCCTAGAAAAACTTTTGGATCAACACCAGTCATTTTTATACTAAATTAAAAACTAAATAAGGCTTTTCAATCAGATTAAGGGAGAACTTATACTTTCACCATCCCAATAACAAAATTTCAAATAAACTAATTAATTTGAAATGTTCTCAAAACATTTTAAATCAATCCAGAATTTTAAATGCATTTCGAGACCTATAAATAATCCTACTTAATCGTATGACTGCCATTTGCCGATCGTAAATTCAAGAAATCGATCCACATCATCATCAGGACAGTCGGTATTGCTCTTTAGTTCTTTGCATGCATTAATGATTTTATTAAAACAATCTTTTACATCCCCATTCTTTTCAATTGCTTCAAACATTTGCCTGTCTGTAAATCCCATTTCGAAAGAGTCTGCTTTATTAGAGAGTATTTTCATCAACGTTAATTGGCAATAATAATTACGAATCTATGCAAAAAATATTTATTTACCAACAGGTGCCATAACGAAAAGAATTCAATAGTTAACGAGTTAAAGCTAGAGCCCAATTAGGTGAAGACGCGCTTACTCCTAATAAATCCTTAGTGGAGAAAGAATTGCATTTGGCGACGATTCCATTAGTAGGGAAATTTGAAAACAATTCATTATTTATCCACTGAGAATGCCATCTCTTGACTTGCATAGGATCATTTGTTCTTAGAGTAATAGGTACCTCAAATCCCCATTTTTGAAGTTGAGTCAAATCAGACAACTCATCAGATTTTGATGAAAAGATTTGAAATGCTAGAAAAGAAAGACTTGCATTAGAGACAAGCGGCATAGTTGAGTTAGCAATAAATTTGCCTTTTGAAAATGCGGAACAAATTGTTGAAGAATATAAAACGCCTTCTAACTCAACTTCCACTTTTAGAGAATCATCAATGCTTAAAGGAATAGTATTGATAGTTCTAATAATCTCTATAATCTCTGGATTTCCCCGAGAATAAGCATCTACTAATTGACCATATTTATATCTAAGCCCAATTGCACATCCCTCAATTTTGGGTTGCACAACCATAATTGATCCTTCTGGTAGTTTTGCACACCAGTTGGAGAAACAATCCTTATCTAGGCCAAGTAGTTTCATATATATCTATCAATAGGTAAATGTGAGCCAAAGTAGCTTCTTTAACGTCTTTTCTTAAGGAATCAATCAAAAACGATCAAATGAGAAATGAAAAATCTAAAAAGAATCTATAACTATGAATCAAAAATACAACAGTATTCGACATCGGTTCAAATTGATAAATCCAGATGGGATCTAAATCAGATCAATAATATATCGAGATGAGTAGACATTGATATATTTTAATAGACTAATGTTGAATGAATCCAAAATAAATTGTTTAATCTATTTAGTAAATAATTAAATATAGACAATTTTATAAAGCAGTATTTATTCTCATGTTCAAAGCTGAAGCATGAAATATTTTGAGTAGGTATTAGGTTCTATATGACAAAATTAGAGAAATATCCAGAGAATATTCCATGGGATTTAAATATTGAACAATCTAAAGACAATTCGATTAAATGGGTTCTAACAAAATCTGATATCGTTTACACATTTACTAGGAGTCGCATGAACAATAACTATGTATACATACAAAAAAACGATGAAAAAAGTAAAGCTTATAAAGAATATGAAGCTAGATTTACGTATCAAAGATTATTTGACGATGGATATCTATTGGCTGCCATTTCCTGATTAAAAAATATTTCTTGACGTCGCAGTTCATAAGTGTAGTCTAAAAGAAATAGTCACTTTCAATACATGCCAAGGGTAAAAAGAGAGAAGTATCCTGAAAAGGCTCCATGGGATTTAGGTCCATTATCAGAGCATAAATCTCTAGATTGCTGGAGATTAGTTAGAGGTTCCGAAATTGTCATCTTTGCCAGAAAAGGTGAAGATAATCACTATTTCATTATGCAAAGAGACGATAAAGAGCCCATAGAAATTCTCGCTTTTCAAGCGAGGCTCACCTACCAACAACTTTTAGATAAAGGTTTCAAACTTGAAGTCTCTTAAAATTCTTAAATAATTATCATGACCGAATTAGAAGAACTTGAAGATATTGTTGGATGTCTAGATAATATAGAACCATTTGGAATTGAGCCAGATTACAGTTCATTGGGTTTGGAGCCAGCAGATGTATTAGGATTTATATCTGATGATGAATTGGAAAAAGCCATAAGTCTATTAACATTAGAAATCGCTCAAACTCAACTATTTTTTATTGACATCTAGACAAACCTACTGAACTATAGATCATCAATTAGTAAAACTAATTTAAGGGCTCTAATACTTGAACAGAATCAGGTTCATAATTAACCACTGGTACGGAGAAAAATGTCCATACAAATAAAATTGTTAGCGGGCAAGATAATATACCAACAAAAGGAAAAAAGTATTTAATCTTATCAATCATGTTACTCATTTCTAAATTAACAAGGATAAGAAATTAGCACGCTGTATTAGTTAAAAATAAATAAAATAACTTACTTAAATTGCTCAGTGATGACACATTATTAATTGGCAATAATTCTAATTGACATAAAAGCAACATAGAAAGGTTAAACCTCAATCATAGATTATATTTGAAGGGTTAGTTATTAAAATGGATTGAAGGCTTAAGAAAGCAGCCTATTAGACTCTTTGTTTTGATTAAATGGTCACTTAATAATCAAATGTTGAATGTTCTAACAAATAATTGAAAATCACGATGAAGATAAAACTTGAATAATCTTCTTAAATGTTTTTTTGAAGCTTATCAAAGCATTCTTTGCATAAGATTAAACCTTTTCTCCTCCAGCATGATTCTGAAAAATTTTGCTGACAAAGTTGACAACAAAACTTATTTCCCGTTGAGAAACCCAACATTGATTTTAGGCCCAATCAGTATCTTCAAGAAGTGATGAGTAATCAGAGATGTCAAAAAAAGTATCTTCGTTTAAAAGATCTTCGACTTCTGCACGTAGCCAATAACTTAATGCCATGGTAGTAAATAGTGTGTTTAAACAAATCCAGGAATGATCCACCCAGTGAATCCGTAGTTGATTACAGCTGCAAATAAACCCATCATCGCTAAACGACCGTTCATCAATTCAGCCATTTTCCAGTAGTTATTATTGTCCATTAGACAAAACCAGGAATAATCTGACCAGTAGTCATATATGCACCAACTAGTGCAATACAACCTAATAATGCAGCGTAGCCGTTAACTCTCTCAGCGGTAAACTTTTCAGTGTCAATGTTTTTTGCATAGTTTTTGGGGGTAGACATTACACAACTCCAGGAATGATTTGACCAGTTGTTAGATATGCACCGATTAGTGCCCAGCATCCAACAAATGCCGCGTAGCCATTTAACCTTTCAGCAATGACTTTGCCTTCTTCGACTCTTGGGGTTTCAGTAGTTTGGTTAATCATTAAACGACACCTGGGATAAGTTGACCGGTTGTTAGGTAGATACCTGTTAGTAGAACGAAGGCCATCATGGCTGGTCTGCCGATGCTTCTTTCTAGGATTGTTTTGTTAGATGGTTGCATTGTTATTAGTAGTTATTGGTTTAGAAAATTCCAGGAATGATTTGACCGGTTGTTGCATATGCTCCGAAAGCTGCAACAAAACCAAGCATTGCTGCCCAGCCATTAAACTTTTCTGCTTCAGGTGTCATTGTGAGAAAAAATATTATGTAAATAAATGTAAATCAATTATTAATATATGTAAAGTTTGACTTGTACGGCTTGCCGCATTGAAGATAAAAATATGAATCCAATTATACAAATTCTCCTTATAAGAAGGATTTTAGCAAAACAAAAAGGGGCCGAAAAGTTGATTATCGTCAATCAGTAATCATTAAATTGTGCAAGTAATGTATGACACTTATTCAATGACTATGGATTGAATCTTATGATTATTTAACTCAATTATAGAAAAAGTCTATTTCCTTAGGTCTTAAGCCGTCCCAGCCAGCGTCAATCAAAAGTGAATTGAGAGTGTCTTTTTCGAAATGTTTAGAACCTGTTTTGACGATTCGGTTTCGCATTGATTTCTTTACTCCACTCCTTTTTCGAGCGTTTTCTTTATCCATGACTTCTTTATAGAGATTTAGCATCGCTGAAGGAATAGGGCTCCCATCAAGATCTAATCCGACTTCAATCGCTTTATCAATTGCATCAGGGCCTGAAAAATCCACAAAAAAATAGCATGTAGAATCTATTGTGCTATCAAAGCTGCCTAGTTTTCTTTTTCCCTATGAAATATTATGAAAATTGAAAATTTATTTCATGCGATATATCACTGAAAGGTTATCAACTGGCATTTCAATTGTTTTAACGTGCACAAATTTATTTTTAATTGCAATTTCATTAACTTTATCTAAATGTCGTATTCCCCAAAGTGGATTTTTCATTTTAAGAGATTTATCAAAATTCAAATTACTTTGAGAAGTTAATATGTCCTTTCTGAAAAAAGGTCCATAAAGCATTAAAAAATTATTTTTATTCAAGTATGTTTTAGATTCTTCAAAAAAGTCTTGGGTACAACTCCATGGCGTTATATGAATCATATTAATACACACAATTCCTTTAATTAAAAGTCTAAGTTGCTTATTTATTGGCCAAGGACGTTTTTCTACATCAACAGCAAGTGGTTCAGGCATCCTGGAGGAAAGTCCGTAATGATCTATCCATGAAATAATACTTTTTCTGTGCACTAATTCAGGATCACTAGTTTGCCAGATAATTGACGGGAATGTTTTTTGAAAAAATACTCCGTGTTCTCCGCTTCCACTTGCTATTTCCAATATGCAACCATTAGGCGGGATATAATTGCTCAAAACTTTAGCTATTACTTCACGATTCCTTATCGTTGCAGGAAAATTTAATCGGTTGTCTAAATTAATATTTTCCATAATTAAAATTTTAATACGACTACTGATTCAGAATTTCTTAGAGGTTTTTCCTTATTAAGATCATTAATCACGAAAATAATCATAATTAATAAGGGAGCTAAAAATGCTGAAGCGGCAACTGCTCCAAAAATTTGTCTAGTATTTATGAAATTTTTTTTCATTAATGGGTCTCCACACTGACCACAAATCAAAACACCCTCACTCCTAGTCTTATGAAATTGGTAACGAGAAGAGCAGAATGGGCAATAATATCGGCTCATTTATGATCTTAGAAAAAGAAAATAGATCTATATTAAATTTGTCTACCATAATAAACAACAAACTAGAATGTTTAAATATAGGACTGAAAGATGAAGAAAAAAAATGAAGTCTCAAATCATCTTATAAAGAATCTGGAGAGGGTATCACCAGAAAGTTCAATCTTTAATTACAAATCTGGAAGAAAAGCCTTCTTATCATTAAGTCAAGGAAATATTCGTGAATGGTTGGAGTCACTTCTTCCGAATACAAGAATAATATTAGAACCAAAAATCATCGGATCAAGTATTGGCATTCAATATATCGATGGAAAATTAAACAAAGCAATAAATGAAAATAGTGACGACATAACCGACAGTATAAGTTCTCTAAAAAATATTCCTAAACGCCTACCACTAAAAAATCGAATTGAAATACGAGGAGTTCTATACGATGATCAAACTAAATCAAACCAGAATAATAAAATTAAAATAATAGGAATTCAAAAATCAATACAGCAAAATAAAAGACTTAGATTCTGTGCTTTTCAAATATTTCATTGCAAAATCAATCAATTTCAAGCACTTCAAGAATTAAAAAACCTAAATTTCGAAATTCCACAAACTCAATTTACAAACTTTATTTCAGATATTGAAATCTATCTGCAATGTTGGAAAGAGGGTAAATTATTTAAACGCTATCCAACAAACGGAATAGTATTGAAAATCAATTCAAGAAAATTACAAAAGTATCTTGGAGAGAATAATCTATCAATGCATTGGGCATACGCCATAAATTAATGTTTCTTACTACAACCCAACAAGGATACGAAGTTTTGGGAGGAGTAGACATACTTTCCCCAATTGGTTTGATCATCTTAACCATAGGGATAGTATTTACAGTCGGAGTACCATTAATAATGATTTTAAAAGGAAAGAAAGATTAGTTTTTTTACTGACTATGTTAATGAAAAATAAATTTAATTAGTAACTAAACAAACAACGACACAATAAGGATTTATATTAAAATAGAAAAAAAGCATGATTTAATAAGAGCAATATATGGATAAAAATATTCAAATTTTATTTCCTAATTTAGTCAATTGGAAAAGCTCAATCGAATTTAAGAAGTTTCGATTGATTCTGATATTTCTAACTGGAGTACTCTTACTACAGGTGCAAGGAACTAAATCTGAAGAAATTTTTCTCAAATGTATTGGTAAATTTGAAATAAATAGAGGTGCTCTAATAAAGCCAGATTGGGAAACGACCTATTTAACAATTAATCTAGATGGATTACAATCTACAATTGACGATAAGGGGATTAAAAGGAAAGGCAGGACCTTTATTAGACGTAATTCATACACTATTACGAACAGAGATAAGAGAAACAGACTTAAAAATATCTACAAGATAAATGCAACTTATGGTACTTATATGGTTGAATTCCCTCAAAGAAATAGAACTTTAATAGGAATTTGTCAAAAAGGCAGAGGTTAAGAATATTGACATGCCAAATATAAAAAATACTACTTAAAGAATTTTCTAATTCAATTCGTTGTCACTTTTTTGATTTTTGATCAAGGCCTTGAGCTATTCGGTTTTTGGCAATACCTCCTACCCCAAGCACTAAGAAAATCATGTAAAAAAATACTGTAAAAATTAATGTAATAATTGCTACTGAGGCAAAATTCATAAAAAATATTTGTTCTAATTGAATTCATAATCTAACAGGAAGTTTAAATACGACAACTCAGGTAAAGATAACGGTAAAACCACTGATCAAAACAGCAAAGGTGATAATAAAAAAAGGAAGCACCTCAATTTGATTCTTATCCATAGATTTTCAAATTAAAAGAGATTAATAAATTAATAGAAAAACAAGAAGAAGAACTGGAAAAATGCATTCGTAATAACCGAGCCAACTAAGTTTTATCAAATAAAGCAATTAAGCAATTAGCTAAGAGGACTTTAATTAAAAATATTAATAGCTAAAATATAAAGATAGAGTTAATTCATAGACTGACATGTGGGTAAGCATAGATCTTTGTTTAGTGCCAATAGGTGTAGGTGTCTCATTATCTCCATACATCAAGGCATGCTTATCGATTATTAAGGAACATAAGCTCGACTATGAACTGGGGCCAAATGGAACTGCAATTGAAGGGGAGTGGGATCAAGTTTTTTTGTGTATAAAAAATTGCCATGAGATAGTTCATAGCAAAGGTGCTCCGCGTATTTACACAACATTAAAAGTAAATACACGTACAGATAAGAAGCAATTATTTAAAGAAAAAATTCAAAGCGTAAGAGACAAATAGCAGAAGGAATTACAAGCATTGAGAAAAAGTTTAAAAGCCTAAAACAAACGAAAGATCCCAACAATTACCGATGCATACTCAGAGAAGTACTGATATAAAGGGAATATCAGCATAGTAATAATGACTATCTTTGGTCGTCTAAGCAGATCAGAAGTGATTCATGGAAGAGCTGCTATGTTGGTCGTTGCTATCTGGTTATTAACAAACTATCTACTTCGTTAAGAATGGCCAACCCTATTAAAACCTGGTTTTTTGAATTGATCGAAGATGCAATAGGAAGCAAAGCCATGAAACAATTTAAGAAAGAAGAAGAAGACAAAAAGAAGCCAGAATCAAATAACAATACAAAACAAAATTAAAAGTTAAAAACTCCTAAATTTTTGCATTCCACATAATCAATCCCATTCAGCCGCGACGGCTCTTAACCCACTAGCAATGATCTCATTGGGACAATCAGTATCTTCCTTTAAGGCCTTGGCTGCAAGATGAACGTTCTCCCAAAATACTGACACTGCTCCCATTTTTTGATCATCAGAGAATTTAAATTCCTCAAAAGCTTTTGGCATTTTTCTATTTTTTTATGTTCTAGCAAATAATTCAAATATCAACTTTTATTTTCACCGCTTCAATGTAATTGTTCTTTTTATTATCTAAAATGAGTTTTCTGAAGATTAAAACTTGCAAGGTAAAAAGAAATATAAAACCAACACTTTGAATAAAATCTACATAGGTTGCCAAAAAATGATTCATTGGAAACTTAATTTTTTTTAAATGTAGAGGAAAAAAATTAAATAGCAAATACAGCAACACAACTTCAATGAATAGAAACCTAATAATCTATTAAAGTTAAAAACTATCACCCATTAAAGTACGTTTACCCAAACCAAAAACTTTATCCAAATCAGATAGGAGCTCTCGAAATTCTTCTCCACTCACTCTTTTTATTTCTTGGTAGGCTTCTTTAGACATTGTACAAATTAAATATGGTGCAAATTTAACAACATGTAAGTGGCCTCAGAGACCGTAAAGACCGAAAGGGATAATTGCTTTCGGTAAAATTGATTAAAAATATAATAAAAAATTTACCAATATATAATTTCTACTAAAAAAAGAATAAATGCCTTTAAAAATTAGACCTTGAGTAATTATTCCTACACGGCTGATAGTGGTTTGTTCTTATATTTTTTGAACTTCTCAGGACAACCTTCTTTTTATACTGAGCTTTAGAAGGTTGTTTCTTTGAATAAAAAACGTCAGTGCTCCCCCCCAGAAGCCAATTAATTGATGACCAATTCAATTAATTGCCTGACGTACATTAATCCTAAAATCTCCTTTTCTTCAATGGTTCTGTAGGACCGTACGTCTTAGGTAGGGAAACCGTAGAAATATCAAATCTCTTTTAATAGACATTTAAAAAGGGCCCTAGGGGGCCCTTTTTCATTACCGATTCTTTGTAGAAGCTTCTGGATATTGGTGGCCTGGGGCCAAGTGTCTAGTAGAAAGGCTTTTGTACTCCGTTAGGGCACCTAAACGATGCAGAGGAGTTTCGACTGAATTGACGCACCTATATCATTGATCCTTGTCGCATCAGACGAATAGCCTACTTATTCATTGAGAATGTTGGAGCAGGAACCAGAATTCAGTTCGCTTCTCTTAAATACTCAGGTGGAGTGTCGACCATCAATGGTGCCTCTGAGCTCAACAAACGTATCTTTGCTCTATTCGCACCTCAACGCAATCAGCCTTAATGCCCATTGCATTTCCACTTAACCTGGTCAAAAATAGTAAGTTTGAACAAATTGGTGCAATCATAAGTACGGCAGAAACTAGTCTTTGGGCTTGAGGATGCACTTAGCTTAGGTATAAATAAAAAGAATCAAACAAAAGATTAGTCTCAATTAAATCTGAACAATGATTAGAAATCTGTTTTTCTTAATTCTCGGAGCATTTAGTGGTCTTTGGTTTATATGGCCTCAAATCATTACATCCAAAGGTTGGGAATGCACCAAAGATGTAATTGCATCTTCTAATGAAGAGTTAACAGATATTGAATCATTAGTTGAATCATTGCCAAACAGAATCAAATTAGGATTAGCTGTTTCCCCAAAAACATTGCTTAAGAGAGAGAACCTTACTCGAATTGAGAAGCTTAGAATTGTAGGTGATGCTTGCTTTAGATAACTAAAAAACGAATAAATAAAAATTATTTATTTAAACACCAACAATAAATTGGCGAATTAACTTATCAAAGCAACTGCTTCTTTCAATTCGTTAGGATGATTAATGTCATCTTGAGGAATTTCACTTATCCTCTGATCATTTGGATTGACGCCTAAATACTTTGCGTAGCTTTCATAAGCATGTTCTTCAATTTTTATATTGATATCGTATCCATTTGATGGAGATAGTAAGTAATAAGAAACCATGACCCAGGAATAGAAAATTAATAAATGCCTAGCAAGAAATCGACAACCCAAAATTTATCCCACTATGTAATTCCATCCCCTACAAATGCTCCATTTCATTGTTGCTTGCTAAAAATGAGATTTCATAAGCTTGTTACATACAGCGGTCTTAAGGCCAAGCGATTCCTACAAATGCAAGATCGACGAAATGTGAAATAAGGAGCCCTAGCAATTACTTAAGAACCCAAAACCTTTGTATCGGTCTACCTTCATAAATTCTATGAAGTATATTTATACTCAAATCTAAGATGAAGGAGTTAAAATCTTTCACGAAGAAGTCTAGGTAAATAAGTTTAAATACACAACAGCCAATTAGAAGCTATTAGCTAATTATCCATTAATTAAATACGAATCAATTCTGATTAAAGTGAGAAATTAAATCTACCTTGCGCGAACGGGCTGGTAAGCAGGCATCATCTTTCCACCGCCGAAATCATCATCATCATCTGGAAGTGATCTAGAAATTAATTCTAGGATTAACAGAGCAGCCATAGGATAGAAGCACCATAAAACGGCTTTCCAGAAGGGAAATGAGTCAACAAGCTGGAGCTCAGACATACATTAGAGAAAGTTTCGACAAACCTAACTGATCTAAAAAATAATTAGTGTTACGGTTAGCACGAAGTAATGTTTAATTAAAAAATTATTGCTGCGTAAATTCACAAATTTTTTCCCGGTTTTCCACACCTTCGGATGCTTGAAAATCATAAATCCTCTCTAATTATTGAATTCCAATAAAAAAGACCCTAGGTATGGTGTCCTTTGGGCCTGGATGATGGGGATCTTATTTTTAACTGTTTTTCATCCAAATTGCAACCCCTACCAGATCTGGTGTGTGCAAGATTAAAAAAACCGAAAAAAAGACCCATATCTGGAATTGTTAGCTTGCGTAAAATGTTCCCAGCGAGTATTATTTTTTCAAATACTGGGTGATGGGGATTTCTCAGTATATTGCCCTCAAATTTGAGGGTTTTTTTATGCCATGAATTTCTCTAATTAATTTCTAAGATGGTTAAAGGCAAAACTATTAAATATAAATCTGAACTGATCCTTATGTTTTTCTCTAATCGAAAAAGATGGAACAAGTAACTCAACCAATAGGTAATCCGACAGCGCTCTTAGTAGAGAGAATTTTTTGGTTGGGGTTAGGTACATATTTAGGACTGGCTATAACAACTTCATTCATAAGAGGATTAAAAGAAAGAAAAAACAAAACGACGCCTGTTTCAACTGATCAATTAGAAAACCTTGCTAAAAAAGCAATACAACAAAACAGTGATAGCAATTGATATAAGTTATCAGAAATTTTTATATTAAAAACAAATTTACTTATAGTGGTTGGGACGAGAACCGTACAATCAGATACCTCTGATTAGATAACGAGCATATATGCTTAATAAATATTCACAAAAACAATGAAATTAGTTCCTTACATATTCATGGCTGTTGCAATCTTCTCAGAAGTTTCAACAATTGCTACGACACCCATTATTTAGCTGAATCTCATTAATTGAGTATTCAGACCTAACGCGTTCGAGCGAATAACGACGTTAGATTGTATATAACTGATTTATATTCATGCTCAAAAAGATAATTAGGGCTGTTAGTTGCTTAGCTTTGTCTATTTTTATAGCTTCATCAACTATCTTTTCAGGAATAAAGTCTGTAGAGGCTGCCCAAATGGGTTCTGATATGAATGAAGACAACTCTATGAGTATTGTGATCGAAGAATCAAGGGATAGCTTGGATGGCTCTAAAACTAGTTCTGCCCCAGACCTTGGAGATGATCAAGCATTCCCTTTTATTCCAGGTTTTGGTAAAAATTCCGGTAAAGACTGATCATCTTTTTGTTTAAAAGGATTGATTGATAATAAATTACTAATTTTTTCGAAGGCTAGAAAAAATCCACAGATATAAGTGATGGTTAGCTAAACCATTTTCATGGAAAAATGGGAATCAAAAATAATAATTTTTATCATGTTTGCAGTGCTTGCCATTGGGTCAATCGCGCCATTGATAAGGATGATCAGTGATCGTATTTCCTAAGAATGATTTTGCTTGGGCAAGCTGAGATGATTGAAGGAATTATTACTAACATGATTACTTTTGAAAGTTTTTTCCTTATTAATTTTTTATTTTGCAAATACTGGAAAGATGGCTGAAATGCTTGAATGGAACAAAAAAAATCTAGAGAAAAATCTCTAGATTTAAATAAAGATTTATTGGTTTGAAGCTTTTTAAAATATACCCGGAATAATTTGTCCAGTAGTGATATAAGCGCCAAGTAAAGCAATCATTCCTATCATGGCCCAACGACCATTGGTCTTTTCAGCTTCTTCAGGATAGTTGGAATAGTTTTCAACTAATTGAGTTTGTACCTGAGTCGCAAACATGTTTTGCTTACCGTATTCAGTAATGATCTGATTAGAAGCAGAACTGTAAGCTGGGATTCCTGTTGGATTAACTGATTGATTATCAGTTGGATCAATTGATTGATCAGAAACTGGGTTACTAGAAGTCATTTGTTAACCTAAAAAATGCCTGGAATGATTTGACCTGTTGTTGCGTAAGCACCGAAAGCAGCAATAAAGCCGATCATTGCCATCCAACCATTAAACTTTTCTGCTTCTGGAGTCACGAGACTAATCTCAAATAATGCGAATGAATGTAAAGGAAAAGTAAAGGAATGTAAAGGGGGCACCCGTACAAAGCAAAAGTTATCAGGGTTATTAGCTCAAGCAATATTTTTTATCCACGGTCTAAATAACAATTCCACTAACTTTATTGCACTGAATTCAACTAGATGGATTTAATACCGGGTGTCGTACTTATCTTTGGAGCCATTGGAACTGTGGCTTTACTTGGTTGGGACACTTTCCAAAATCGTAAGCCAATTACCAAGGCTGAAATGCTGCAATCTCGTGGAACTAGAGCAGCTAAGCCACAACAAAAAAGAAGAGGGTTATTTAACAGAGGATAATTATGGGTGAAATTCAAACATACACTTCAAACTCAGGAGATTTTAATTTCCTTTTCGTTCTAATCATTGTTGGGACTTATCTTCTTTATGAGGTTGGAAAGGCAATAATGGACAACAACGATGATGATGACATGGATGGAGGAATGACGATGCGTGTAGCAGATGGAGCACAGGCCTGAATTGACTACCAAAACAATATGTACTAATTGACAACAAAAATTTGTCGTCTTTATACAGGTATAGGTTGAATTGAATATATACTTACTTATGTAATTAATTAAAAATTTTGAGCGAAGAAAATATCAAAAGAAAAATAGATGCTTTATTAAAAGAACTTCAGGAGAAAACAGGAGTTTCGGATGAAGAGATGGACGAATTTAAAAAAATAATGGAACTAGCAGATTTTTCACAAGAACAAAAATAACTTATATACAAGTCGAGATGAATGAAGGATTAACGAGATGCGAGTTTTGACCAAATAAGTAGTACCAACACGTTAAACAATGCATATCCAACAGCAATTTGAAGTTGATAAAAATATCCCACAATCGAAGAGGATCCCACAATAATCAAACTAGTAATAAAAATATCTTTTGAAAAATTCACCTAAAAAAATCAAGCACTATAAATATTTAGATTAAAAATTAAATCATGAAAGTCTTATTTGATTTTCAATCGAATAAGCATTGCTTGTGCAGGCCTCATTGCCTGTAACTTGAGAAACAGCAATAACGAGAAGGCTTAGAGAACCAACTGCTAAAGAAATTGTTCTAATAGCACTGGCTTTCTTAGAGATTTTCTTGCTCATATCAAAAAATCTTGATGTAATAAGAATATGATAACCATCCAAGCATAAAAGAGTATCCATTGATACCTAGTAGAAATAATTACCTAAAAATTATTAGAACAATTCTGAATAGAGCTAAATCAATTGGAAACTAGATTTAAATTGATTGCTTTATTTACAAGCTTGCGATGGTTGTTGCGAGCTTTCTTTTAACAGTTCAATCCAATTTTGCAAAGAATTTAATGAGTCAATATTCAATTGGTAATAAACCCATCTACCAGTTTGCCTATCGGTAATCAAACCTGCGTCTTTTAAAACTTTTAAATGAAAAGATATTTTCGATTGCGCCAATCCAATTTCATTAATCAAATCACAAACACATCGCTCTCCTCCTGAAAGAGACTCAATGATTTGCAATCGCAATGGATCAGATAAAGCTTTTAGCAATTTCCTGGCCATTGCATTTTCAAGAACTACTTCGCTCTTTATCGCTGTGGCCATCACAGAAGGAAAAATATAATCACATGATAAAACAAACTTCAGAAAAGGCTTGCATCGACAAACCTCTATATATCAATATAAATTGATATGAGGAATCTTATCCTTTATTGATTCACTCAATCAACTCAATTACTGCTTATGCGAATCGGTATTAATGGTTTCGGTCGAATAGGACGACTTGTTCTACGAGCGCTGTGGGGTAGAGAAAATATCGAGATTACACATATCAACGATCCATTGGGTGATGCAAAGGGAGCCGCGCATTTAGTTGAATTTGATTCAGTACATGGTCGATGGAACAAAGCAATAAGCAACGACCAAAACAACCTGAGTATTGAAGGTCAATCAATATCTTTTTCTCAAGAAAGTGATTTCACAAAAGTCCCATGGAAGGAAAAAGGAATAGAACTAATTCTCGAATGTTCAGGAAAATTCAAAACCCCTCATACATTAAATCCATATTTCGATACTCTTGGAATGAAAAGAGTTGTCGTTGCATGTCCTGTTAAAGGTGAAATACAGGGAGAGGATGCTCTAAATATCGTCTACGGTATTAATCATGATTTATATGAGCCCAATAAACATCGCTTAGTAACAGCAGCATCCTGCACAACTAATTGCTTAGCTCCAGTCGTGAAGGTCGTTAATCAAACCTTTGGTATTAAGCATGGAAGCATCACTACACTCCATGACCTAACAAATACTCAGGTAATCGTTGATTCATTTAAGCCAGATTTAAGAAGAGCCAGAAGCGGATCACAAAGCTTAATTCCAACAACGACAGGATCAGCAAAAGCGATAGGGATGATATTCCCTGAATTACAAGGAAAATTAAATGGTCATGCAGTTCGAGTTCCTCTCCTCAATGGATCTTTAACTGATGCTGTATTTGAATTAGAGAAAGAGGTCACGCAAGAAGAAGTCAATCATGTGTTCAAAAAAGCTTCCGAAGAAGAATTAAAAGGAATACTTGGTTACGAAGAAAAACCACTTGTATCAATCGATTATGTCAATGACTCAAGGAGTTCAATTATTGATGCTCTCTCAACCATGGTGGTCAACAAAACTCAACTGAAAGTCTATATTTGGTATGACAATGAATGGGGTTATAGCTGTCGAATGGCAGATCTCGTATCACATGTAATAAAGCTAGAAAAAGAATAAAAATAAAGAATGAAATTATCGTCATTACAGCAATATGGAATCGTAACGACCAACTATTGGGCATTCACACTGACAGATGGTGCTCTAAGGATGCTAGTGATTTTTCACTTTCATAGCCTTGGATATACAACCTTAGAAATCGCATTCTTATTCCTTTTTTACGAGTTCTTTGGCGTCATCACTAATCTCTATGGTGGATGGATTGGAGCAAGATATGGATTACGTCTAACACTATGGGTCGGGACTCTTTTACAAATCGGTGCCTTATTGATGTTGATACCAGTTTCGAGTGGTTGGTCGAAACTTTTGAGCGTCATTTATGTCATGGTTGCTCAAGCGATTAGTGGTATAGCAAAAGATCTCAATAAGATGAGTGCTAAAAGTGCCATCAAAACTGTCGTTCCAGACTCCTCAGAAGAAGATGGTGGAAATAATCAATTATTTAAATGGGTAGCTATCTTAACTGGTTCCAAAAATGCACTCAAAGGAGTTGGCTTCTTTCTTGGTGGATTGTTGCTGACCAGTTTCGGTTTTAATAAAGCAGTTGAATTAATGGCAATCGGATTAAGTGTTTCGTTTTTATTGACATTGATTTTGCCTGGAGATATTGGAAAGATGAAAAGCAAACCCATATTTAAAGACTTATTCTCTAAATCTCAAGGGATCAACCTCCTATCTGTTGCACGTTTTTTTCTCTTTGGAGCAAGAGATGTATGGTTCGTCGTAGCACTTCCTGTTTTTCTTGAAACGTATCTAAATTGGAATTTTTCTGAGATTGGAGCGTTCCTAGGCTTATGGGTTATTGGTTATGGTTTTATTCAAGCGTTTGCGCCGTCTTTAAGAAATTTATGGGGAAATAAAACAAGCCCAGGAGTTTCTTCTGTTCAATTCTGGAGTGCTGTCTTAACTGCAATACCAGCGCTAATAGCAATAGCACTATGGCGACAAAGCAATCCAGAAATAGCAATTACAACTGGATTGATATTATTTGGGTTCATTTTTGCAATGAACTCATCAATACATTCATATATGGTTCTTGCTTATACGGACAAGGAAAACGTGAGTCTAAACGTAGGCTTCTATTACATGGCAAATGCGGCAGGGAGACTGATTGGTACTCTCCTATCAGGAGTTTTATTCATGCTTGGAACTAATGCCTCTATAGGAATGCAACTATGTTTATGGTGTTCAAGTCTATTTGTATTTATCTCATTGTTGACTAGTTTACGACTACCACCAGTTTCAAGTGCTATAGCTATTGAAAAAGCCTAAAATCCCATATCAATTAAAAATAAATTAAATATCACGCGAAAGAAATACTACTGAACCTCTGATTCTCGGTCATATTCAAGTCCAACTTCATTCATCCAAGCTGCTTTCGTTTTACAGTTTTTACCATGCTCGGCTAGATGTAATCCCTCAATCGAAATAAATAAAACTAGTAGTGAAACTGGAACCCACCAAATGGGTGATCCAACTATTTCCTTCCAATTATTCATTGATTCTTTTTTTCATATTAAAGAGCTTGTTTTTTAGCTTAAGTTAGGAAGTGACTGGCTAGCAAAAAAGACATTAAAAAGGAGGCTAATGCCTCCTTTTTAAGATCATGAGGTTTAATTTATTTACCAATACGCTTTACAGCAGCGCGAGACTTGGAAAGAATATCACCTTTTAGAGGAACAAATCCAAGAGAAGGAGCCTTAGCCTGGGCTTTATCACTTAGTAGGTAGTTAAGTGAATCTTTAATGGCATCAGTGTTTTTACCATTACCAGTTTCGTAAGCAAGAATCCATGTAAGGGTTGCGATTGGGTATGCACCCTTGGCCTTAGGGTTGGGATTTTTTCCGGCTAGATTTTTATCTAGTTGTATTCCATTAAGAGCAATCGCACCAGCCTCAGTAGTCGGCTGTAAGAACTCTCCTGATAAATTCTGGAGAGCGGCTGCTTTGATTTCACCTCTTATATATGACTGGTTTACATAACCAATTGCACCAGGAGTGTTTCGAATAACGCCAGCGACACCAGCATTACCTTTACCACCAACACCAGCAGGCCAGGCGACAGATTTACCTGTACCTAAAGTCCAGGTCTTTGAGAAAGCTTGCATGGAATTTGTAAAAGCCTTCGTAGTACCCGAACCATCAGAACGATGCGCCCAAGTTAGTTTTCCTTCAGAGCAACCAACCTCTTTCCAGTTTGTAATTTTACCCATAGCAACACGAACTGCTTGCTCTTGAGTAAGTTTAAGATCGCAATCGTAGTTATAACCAAAGGCAATAGTGCCACCAACCATTGGGATTTGAACTAATCCACGCGTCACTTTTGCAATATCTGTAGCTTTCATCGGATCATCAGACGCACCAAAATTAACGGTTTCATCAATGAAAGCTTTGCGGCCAGAACCTGAACCAACAGCCTGATAGTTAACACGAGGTCCACGCTCTTTAGCTAAGTCAGAAAACCATCGAGTATAGATTTTAGCGGGAAAAGAGGCTCCAGCTCCACTGAGTCGAGCACCCGCAAGGGCACTTCCTCCTGAGCCAAGAATAATTAAAGAGGAAAGAATAATACTCTTCTTAGCAAAGCTCATCAAACGTCTGCGTCGTAAAAGCAATGGAAGCATAGAACGCGAAGGTACTGACATTGATCAATATTTATTGATATTATCAATATAGTTTGATGTAGAGCTTGCGGCAGAAACTAGTTCAAAATAAAAATATATTTTTATGGAGCGAAGGAGTAGATTCACAAGCCATAATAGGATTGATGCTTGGTTGAAAACCAACCAATAGAACAATCAAGCATTTAATAAGAAGTTGAAAAACAAAGTAAAATATCTTCTAATAATCCTAGTCTTAATAATCGGCACATCTATATCTATTAGGCAATACAAAAACACATATCCAGATCCTAGTGAGAGAAAAGATTTATCTGTTAAAGGAATCTTTCTAGATTAAAATGTAATGTTTACAAAAATATAAAACATAAATAAGGTTTAAGGGTATAAATTTAGACTAAAATAGATAAAGAGTGAAGGCTTGAAGAAAAGAGGAAACTAAATGAGATGGCCACCGAATGCAGCTTGGACCTCAGCCGTAAAAAGAGAAGGTTATCGACATTTTGAAGTTAAAAGCTATGGAGGCAAAAAAGATGAACGGTGGGTAGAACTATTTCCAGTTAATAACAACGAAATTCTTATAAGAGTTCCATGGTCGGAATTAAAAACATACTCAAAATGGACGAGTGGATGGCTTCAGTTGCCAAAAGATGAAGACTGCGATGGAAACTAATCTTTAAAGAAAATAAAAACCAGAATTTTTGAGTAATTATTCCTACACGGCTGATAGTGGTTTGTTCTTATATTTTTTGAACTTCTCAGGACAACCTTCTTTTTATACTGAGCTTTAGAAGGTTGTTTCTTTGAATAAAAAACGTCAGTGCTCCCCCCCAGAAGCCAATTAATTGATGACCAATTCAATTAATTGCCTGACGTACATTAATCCTAAAATCTCCTTTTCTTCAATGGTTCTGTAGGACCGTACGTCTTAGGTAGGGAAACCGTAGAAATATCAAATCTCTTTTAATAGACATTTAAAAAGGGCCCTAGGGGGCCCTTTTTCATTACCGATTCTTTGTAGAAGCTTCTGGATATTGGTGGCCTGGGGCCAAGTGTCTAGTAGAAAGGCTTTTGTACTCCGTTAGGGCACCTAAACGATGCAGAGGAGTTTCGACTGAATTGACGCACCTATATCATTGATCCTTGTCGCATCAGACGAATAGCCTACTTATTCATTGAGAATGTTGGAGCAGGAACCAGAATTCAGTTCGCTTCTCTTAAATACTCAGGTGGAGTGTCGACCATCAATGGTGCCTCTGAGCTCAACAAACGTATCTTTGCTCTATTCGCACCTCAACGCAATCAGCCTTAATGCCCATTGCATTTCCACTTAACCTGGTCAAAAATAGTAAGTTTGGGGTCTAGCTAAGATCTAATCAATAAATCAAAAACATGAATCAGACTCCAGAGAAAGAGAAGGGAATGAGCTTTATTAAAAAAGCTGGTAAATGGGCTCCATTAGTTGGAGGAGCATGGATTGTTCTGAATATTGTTGTTCCATTAGCTCTTCTTCGTATTCCTGCAGTCCAAAAATACTTAGTAGTACTGGAGGACAAACTCCCTTTTGACATTCCAGGTATTGGTTAGATGGCAACAGAGATTATTTGTTTTTTCTTGCTTGGTATTGCAGCACTGCTTCTAAATGCTGGACTCGACGCTCAAGTTCTTCCACTCTTTTGGCTAATTCTTCCATTAGTAATCAAATTAAGTTTCGACAATATAACCAGAAAGAAAGCACTCCTCTTCAACAAAAAAACGAAATAAGGGCTAAGGTCGTGAAAAATTAGCCGAAAAGCTTTGAACGAGTTACAAGCATTGACGCTATCAGGGGCATTAGCTGTATTTGCTATTACCTGGCTATTTTTTGGTTTTGGGGATGACGATGATGATGGAGGCGGAATGATGAGACCTGTCAGACAAAATGCAGATTAAAATCAGTTGCTAATTAGAAAGGGAAAAGCCTCGATATGAAGAAGACATTACAAGAGTATTTTTACAAGTCCTAAAGCTAATCAACCTTCTGATCAAGCATTAGCCTAAGTAATGAGAGCATGGGTATATGAAAAATTTTCTGATCAAATTAGCTTTATTCGTATTCATTGTTTTCTCTGGATTGAATAGTGCTGAGGCTGTAATACAAGGCTGGGTTCCACCAGAGGATTATGGAGAAGGTGACTCATATGAAATGGGAATGGAATCCGAAGAAGAAGCTTTAGGAATGGATTCACAAAGTGAAGAGTTGAGTATGGAGGATATTTTTGGGGATGAACAAGTTTTTCCTTTTCCACCTGGTCTAGGCAATTAATCAAAAGGTAAACATTCGCTTTAGTAAGGTAGATGCAGATAACTATCTAACTTTTAAGTTTGTTGAACTAATGGCAGCAATAAAAAAAGACTCAGAGCCTCTAGATAACTTATCCAGTCAAGAGATAGAGGATATTGTTAGATCAAACGAAATCTTGGATCAAGAAAATGAAAGACTAATCAAAGAAGAAGAAATAGAGGCACAAAGATTTTCAAAGACAAAATCTACAAAAAGATTGCTTAGACGATTAAGAAGATCTCCACTTGAAGTGATAAATCGATCACTATTTTTTGTATTCATTGGTAGTTTTATCTTCTCCTTTGTCTCTGTTTACTCAATCAATAAATTGTGGTTTATCTTTTATGTCATCAGTGCCTTCTCATGTGTGTTATACACTCCCAATAGACAAGCCCTCAAGGAACTAATTGCAGCATGGCCTAACATCGAAGATCTTTTAAAAAAAAGAAGTCTATGGAAATAAATTATTGAGACTTATAGGGCATAGATTTTAAAAATTATTTTTTGAGCTAAGTCTGATCTATCCTAAATTCATAATTGATTAAAAGGTAATGGATAAGAAAGGAGCCAAAGGGTACTGGATCTCAACTGCAAAGGTTATTAATCAAGAATTATTTAATGAATATGTCGAAAAAGTTGGACCATGGCTCAAAGAAAATGGTGGAGAGGTATTTGCGAAAGATACAGACCCAATAGGAAAAGAAAAAACTGAAGATTCAAACCTAGCCGTCATTTGTGAATTCCCATCAATGCGAATAGCAGTAGAAGCTTATGAATCCAGTGAATATCAAGAGCTATCAAAGCTACGTACAGCCGCGACAGTTAATTCTACTTTCACAATCATGGAGGGAATGGACGAGGCTACAAAACTTAGAAGAGCAATGGGAATGTAGATAATGGCATCAGCCACTTCACCATTCATTTCACATGGATGGATGAATTGAACTAATTCCTTACCGCATTAAAACTCAAGGAGGCATATTTTGATGAGTACTCAAAATAGAAGTGACGATCCAGAACTAGTCAGGAAAAACCTTGAATTAATTATTAGTTCGAACAATTACCAATTAGCCCATGAAGATAGAGAGTTACTCAATAGTGATGAAATGAGAGGAGTGCGAATGCTTCTAGAAATTAATAAACCAGAAAAAATCCTAGAAGAACAAAAAATTTTATCAACAATCATCGTCTTTGGAGGAGCGAGCCTTACCGATAAAAGCTCTATAAATAACAGACTTGAACTAGCGAAGAACTCTCTCACCAAAGATCCGAGCTCATCTGATTTACAGAGAGAACTAACACGTCTAAAGAATTTACAATCGATATCTCATTACTACGATTCGGCCAGAGAATTCGCAAAGATTGTCTCCAGACAAAACCAAAAAGAACACTGCAATTCACATGTAATTGTCACTGGTGGCGGCCCAGGGATTATGGAGGCTGCCAACAGAGGCGCTTTTGATGCCGACTGTAAATCCATAGGTTTAAATATAAGTCTCCCAAACGAACAACATCCCAATGCTTATATCACTCCTGGGCTTTGCTTCAAATTTAATTATTTCGCCTTACGAAAATTTCATTTTGTGATGCGATCAGTTGCAGCTGTCTTTTTCCCTGGGGGATTTGGAACATTTGATGAACTCTTTGAATTACTAACTCTTCGTCAAACAGGAATGAAAACACAAATCCCAATTATTCTATTTGGTCGAGATTATTGGTCGAAAGTGATCAACTTTCAATTTCTTTCAGACCATGGACTTATCTCAGATGAGCACATGAATCTCTTTCAATACGCCGATAGTGCTTCAGAAGCATGGGACATTATCAAACAATAAACGTATCATCTGATAATGGATTGGAAAACATCACTAGATTGGTATTGTTCAGGCAACATTCTCGAGGAAGAGGATCTAGACCTTTTAGAAAAACATTATCAACTGGTAATCAAAGAAATCGATACGAATCTCTCCCTTGAACTAGCTCCAAAACACATTTGTAATCAAACCAATATTCCAGAGGGAAGTTCTTGGTTTACAGCAGTAGCAGTTGTACTTGATCGATTAAATCCTGTTAAGACTGGCAAGCCAAGAAGTTTAATCGTTGATCAATTAAGAAGAAAGCAAAGCAGTTAAGCCCTCTTTATACAAAAGAGTTGAACATAAAAGACCCGATGCCCAACAAAGTCCTCTAGCAGGAGGAATATCGCCAACATAAGCACCGATATAGATAAACCTCATAATTGGGTGAACCCACGCAGCTATTAAGGCCACAGGAGAGACAACACCAGCAATCAGACATAGTAAACACGCAGGAGCGTGAAGAGTTATGCTCTCCCAGCAATTTTGATGACACCAAACAGCTCTTTTGCCAAAATCGGGGAGCTCATCAAATAAAGCTCTTGGAGCACTCATATTCTCGGCCGAATATCCAGCTTTGACTCGGCCATAAGTTAGCGGCCCTATTGAAAGCAAAACAACAACGGCAGACAGACAAAGGCTCCAAGCAAAAGCTGTTTCCATGGAATAAAAAATGATATTTCGAGCTTAAGTGAGGCAGAGTCAAAATGAGGATCAACGGTTGATTATAAATTGATATGCCTAAAGTTAATACAAATAAAGTTTTCAAAGAGACAATAAAAACACATTATTTAGTTCATAAACTTGTTATCCTCTGGGAGTCATAAGAGTTCTGCTCGACTAAATCACCCATTATTAAAGCAATCCAACCATGGACTGGGATTCTGCAAAACAACATTGCAACGAGCGAAACTGGCAATGGTCATTGGAATTAATCAATCAGGCTCAAAAGGAGATGGAAGAGTTAGAAACGAAACTAAAAAAATGTGAGGATCAACAGAAAGCGAATCGTTTATATAACGCCTGTAATTACTAATGGAAGAAATGAGCTCAACAATAGTTCCATTGGGTTCACTTGCACTTATATTTGCTGTGATTTCAATCCTTGTCTTCCTTAGGAAAGCAAGAATCGCAAGACAAGCTGATGAGTCTATAAAAAATAGAATGGAAGCAAAAAAGAATGAAAAGACCGAATCTCTTGAAGAACAAAAAAAACGTTTAGAAATTTTGCTTAGAAAATAAAAAGATACTTACTTACAAATTATCGTCGCTTATTTTTCCAATTCTTTTGATCGGATTAGATCCATCTCTGTGATTTGCTGGATCAAATGGAAAATTTGTATCTGGTCCTAAAAGATCATCAATGCTTTTTGAATCCATTGAACTTTGATCATTTTCAATATCAACATCCGTTGTCATTAACACCGCCTGTGCTTCAACTGACTGAAAGCAAATACTAATTACTAAAAATAGGGAAAGTAATAATCCAAACCAAGTTTTTATAACACTTTTCATTGAGAAGTAAAAGATTAACTATTTGCTCAAGGAAAGTATATTTCCTTATTTCCCTTCAACTACTAGTCGTCAAAAATAAGACATGCAGGTGAGGAAGGATTTAAAGCACACTCTCTCTCCCAGTATGAAGCTATCGCTGTCATTCCTCTTTTGACTGCCTCGTGCTTTCTACCTATGTCACCCATATTCTCTGGGACGCTAAATGAAGTTTGAAGTTTCATAGTTTTTCTCTTCAATTAATCTCGGTATAAACCATCAAGAAGGCCTATGGCAAGTGAATTTATCCTCATCTTTCTCTTAAATTATTTTAGAGTCATCAACTAAAATATTTTTAATCTGGGAAAATCAATTTTAGACATCTGATGAGCTGCTTAAAAAAAGCAAAATCAACCCAAGCAATTAAGGGTTATAACAAGTGACTTCAACAATAATTTCAATAATGACATTAGGCATCGCTATTACAGGAATTTCAGTTTGGTGGGTCAGAACAACTCTTAAAGAGGGTAACAAGGCACTTGAAGAAAGCCAAAAAGAGAATCTAGACAATTAACACTTTCATAGATTTAGGTACACAGAAATGCTTTGAGAAAAATCATTTGAACATTTAGTAAAAAAGCACCTCCACATAGATAGGGAGGTGCTAACACACATTCTTAAGACCAACTAACAGTTACTTCTTATTAAGGGCAGCCTTAACCTTTGTGGGAGACAAAGCCTTAAGTTCCTCTTTTATCTCATTTTGACGTTCATCAAGAACTTTAATACGAGCTTGATGGCTCTCTTCTAGTCTTTTTCTGGAGTCCTCGATGTCGTCGAGTTCCTCTTGACGTTGATTACGCTTAAGCTCTTCAAGCTGACTATCAGAAACCACATAAACAGTTCTGGTAGGTGCAATTAAAGAATCAGAGAAAAAAGTGTCGAAGAGTGAATTGTACATAACTTTTCTTTCGGAGTACACAACTACTTTGTCCTAAAGTAATTCAGTTAGGGATGAGGCATACCGTAGAAATTGATTCGGTAAATACAACTAACTTCGGTTGCTACTACTCAAAAGTTAGGTATACCGACCTCTAAACTTTTTCACAAACCGTCTCTTGAAAGAGACAACAAAATAATGGCTACATATTCACTCTTTCTTGGAATCCTCGTGATAATCATTTCGTGGAAAATTTACAATGACTGGGCTTCTGGTCTGGCAGGGTTTATTTATGGAGGCATCTTATTTTGGAGTATCAAATTATTTTTTGAACTCATTAAAAATTTATTTGGATAAAAAATAATTTCTTTATTTAAATTAAATAAAACTACTGAAACCATGTTTTAAACCCCAAAAGATAGTCACCAAAATTGCTGACAAAGGTAGAGCGATGGCAAGTGTGATATTGATTGCTCTAAAAATCTTCCCAACTCCATTACTCGTATCTTTAGAAGGATCTACGATAAGTGGCATAGCGCATACGTATTTTTTTTATTTATAGGCGCAATTTCCATTCAATTGGTTAGATTGTCGTAATTATCGAGACAGTCTCATGTATTTATTAGGTCTTGGACTATTAGTTTTAAGCACATGGTATCTGATGAAGCTATACACAAATTTCAATAACGATCCGATAGCAAAGAAAGAAATCGACAATGCATGGCAAGAAGCAAAGAAAGAGGCAAAAGGTAAAAATCCATTTGCTCCAGGAAGAATTAAAGAGGCTCTCAATGCATATAAAGCTGATATGAATAAAAAAGACACCTAAAAGATAGAAAATCCAAAGAGATCAAAATATTTCTAAAAAGTAGTTAAATTAGTTTTTTGTAGGTTTAGTTGTGACGCCCTCATTAGTTCTAATGGATTATGTAGACAGAAAGACATTAAATAACGAACAAATAGAATATCTCGAGCAAGTTTTAAAAGCATCAATTCAGAAATTGAAATTCACGGGTATCGAACCCGTAATTGCTAATAATGAAATATGTGATGCAGCTCTCATGTCCCAGGGTTCCTATGAAATAAGTTGTATTGCGTCCATACTTGATGTTCTTCAGCCAACAGAAAAAACAATGGGTCGAAAAAAAAAAGTATTCAACGCTCTATGCAATGCAGGTTTAATAGTTACTGATTAAAGAAAGAGACCTACCTGAGCAAACAGATCCAAACAAATATTAACAAGATATCTACAAAAAATACCAGTGAGAGGCATTGAACCTCTCATGCCGCCTGAGGGTCTGGGTAAGCTTTATTTAGCAGCTTCAGGTGCTTTTCTGGCTTTGCGTGCACGTCTAGCAGGTCTACCAGCACTTGGCTTAACAACTGCAGAAACCTCAGCTTTTGCTTTGACTGCAGACTTTTTAGCTACTGGCTTTTTAGCTACTGCTTTCTTTGCTGTTGCCTTTTTAGCTACAGGCTTTTTAGCTACTGCTTTTTTAGCTGTGGTTTTTTTTGCTGTGGTTTTTTTTGCTGCAGCAGCTTTTGGAGCAGAGCCTTTACGTGTGCGATGAGAAAGAATTAAAGCCCATT